>NZ_CP087721.1 GCF_020991085.1 Roseomonas sp. OT10 | reverse complement strand
AGGATCCGTCAGGACAAGGCAGCTGAACCTCGCTGCACATTCGTGAAGAGTCGTAGTGCCCCGGCCGAGTTGGCGGGGCACTACCTAAGCAGCCGGTTGGTAAGGCAGCTAGGTTCATCCAGTTCATTTGGAATTGGGCCAGAGCCTACTCGAAGCTTCAGTCTGCTTGCCTCGCCAACACGCGCCTCACCTGTGATGCCCCCCAGATCTCCTTGCCACGTGGGGTCCGCACGCCTCGGGCAGTCAACGCCGCGGCAATCTCTCGCAGCGAAGTGGCTCCAGCTCGGCGCGCGGCTACGATGTAGGGCAGCACTTCAGCTGCCCGCTTCGCTGCGTCGCGCTTCCAAACATTTGACGCTAGTGCTGCAACAATTTTATCACCGGCTTGCAGCCGCGGATTCCCCAGCACTACGCCACGCATCTTTGCCGCAGCGAGGGCTGCGCGCGTGCGTGCGCTGATCGCGCGGGCTTCTTCCTCAGCTACCAGCGCCATAATGCCGATGGTCAGTCGGTTAGCATGCGGCATGTCCACAGCGAGGAATTCTACGCCGGCCTTTTCCAGCCCCAGCAGGAAATGTGCGTCGCGTGCCAGGCGGTCGAGCTTAGCGATCAACAGCACGGCGCGACGGGCCCGACTCTCGGCCATCGCTGCCGCTAGTTGCGGGCGGTCGCTCCGCTTGCCGCTCTCCACCTCCTCGAAGCTCGCACACACGATCCCACCGGTCGCCGCTGCGTGCCGATCGACGGCCGCCCGCTGGGCGTCGAGTCCGAGCCCGGAGCGGCCCTGCCGGTCGGTGCTCACCCGGTAATAAGCGACGAAGCGGGGAGGGGAGGGGGAGTGAGGGGCCATCTGAAGCCCGAAAATGCCCTTCCGGGCCCCTCTGTTGCAATCCCAAAGGAACGTTTGACGCTTTGCGACTCCTGCATTGTGGATCGTGTTAGCTGCGTTGCATGCGAAACTTGAGTTTCATGGCTTAGCCGAGTTATGCTGGTTCCACGCAAATAGGAGCATCTTCCATGGCCGAGCCGCTCGCCGTGCCCGCGGCCGAGGTGCAGCGCCGCTTCGCGCTCTACCAGGACAAGGCGCTTACCCAGCCCGTCGCCGTCACCAGCCGCGGCCGCCCGCGCGTGGTGATGATCTCGGTCGAGGAGTACGAGCGGCTGCGCCGCCGTGATCGCCAGGCGATGAAGGTCGAGGAGTTGCCGCCCGACCTCGTCGAGGTGATCGCCGCCGCTCAGCCTTCCGAGGAGTCGCGCCGCTTCGACGATGAAGTTGCCTGAGTCGCAACGCCTAGCGCCGCCACTTCCAGGCGAGGTCATCCGCTACGCGTACCTCTGGACGCATGAGGCCGCTGAGGGTCGCGAGGAGGCGCGCAAGGACCGCCCGTGCGCGGTCGTGATTGCCACGACAGATGCCGCAGGCGTTTCATCCATCGTCGTCGTGCCGCTCACGTCGCGGGCGCCATCCACACCGGACGAAGGGATGGAGATCCCCCCGGCGACTCGCCGACGCTTGGGCCTGCAAGATGAACCGTGCTGGGCGGTGCTGACGGAGGTGAATCGCTTCGTTTGGCCTGGCCCCGATCTGCGGCCCGTGACTACCGCCTTCGGATCGAACTGGGGCTACGGTTTGCTACCGGCCGCTCTGTTCGAACGCCTGCGTGACGCAGTCGTCGCACGGGCGCGTTCGAGGACACTGCGCGTCACCTCAAGGTCGGCCTGATGCCCCTGCAACCTGCCTTACCTTGTGCCGTGTCTGCCGGTGCCGTCCTGCGGCGTGAGTCGCCACCTACCCACTGGCACCCTGCCCCAAGCCTCTTTCAACGTCTTATCGGATGGTGTGCATCCGAAGTCTTCGGCGCAACGCTGAATCAGCGGCCTTTTTCGGAGCTGGCTCGCATGCGTCCTATAGGAAGTTTTTTGTATAGGACTCCTATAGGTATGGGCCGCCGATTCAGCGTGGATAACCGGGGGGCACGCCGCGGATTCAGCGTAGATTATGGTCTGCTGAGGCCGCGGATTCAGCGTAGGAAGGCCGCCGATTCAGCGAGACCTTCCACCCAGACCAGCAGAAGGCCGCAGATTCATCGTGGACAAGCGGGGATAACGGGAAGAAGCACTTTGATGCTTCGAAAGGCCGCCGATTCAGCGCACACACCCAATGATACTCGCCTAGGCTTGCCTCACCAGAGGGTGAGCGAGAGGACGCATGGCTGAAATTCACCGCCAGCTCATGCTCTTCGGCGCCGAGGCTCTTCGCCGCTCCGCCAGCGCCATCGAAGATCCCAAGCTACGCCGTAGGGAACTGGGCCGCATTGAGGCTGCTAGCAACGCCATGGGTGAGCTGGCCGACGACGAGCTTGCCTTCACCCATTCGGGCCTCTGCCAAACCTGCCTGCCTCATGCCCGCCCCGACAGCAACGATGCGATCTGGGAGCGCAGTTCCGGGCGCTTTCATCTAATGGTCAGCCCCGGCGTGGTACGCGGTGCTGACGGACGCGCCGCGCGTGTCGGCGTGCCCTACGGCACCCGGGCGCGGCTGATCATGATCTTTCTCCAGACCGAGGGAGTGCGCGGGCGCACGGTCAATCTCGGTCCCAGCATGTCGGCCTGGATCCGCTCTCTCGGCCTGCCCGTGACCGGCGGGCCACGGGGCACCATCCAGGCCATCCGCGAGCAGTCGCTGCGCATCGCCCGCTGTGAGTTCACTCTGCAATGGAGCGCGCCCGCCTCCTCGCCTGGCAGCGGAGAGCAAATGATCATCCGCGACCAGCGCCTCGTATCGGGCCTGTCCCTTTGGCAAGGCCAGGAGGACGGCGATGGGCCGGGATGGTCAGCCACGGTGGAACTGACCAGCGAGTTCCACGAGCACCTGCGCCAGCACGCCGTGCCGCTCGCGCGCGACGCCATCGCCCATCTCAAGGACAACTCGCTCGGCCTGGACCTCTACACGCTGTTGGCCTATCGGCTGCAGCGCCTGGAAAGGCCGCTCCTGCTACGCTGGCAGGCGCTCGCGGCGCAGGTCGGCTCCGACACGACGCGGGTCTCGCACTTAGCGCAGCGTGTGAAGGCCGTACTGCCCGACGTGCTCGCCGTGTACCCGGACGCCGAGGTGGAGGTGGTCCATCACGGCCTCAAGCTCATGCCTTCACGTCCCCCGGTGCCCAAGACGCTGGTGCGCGGGCTCCGCCTCGTCGCGCCAGCTGGATAGGCACGGTCTCCCCCCGGCAGCCGCAGCGGCCGCCCCCGGTAGTACGTAGAATCGGCGGCCTTTTGAGCTTTCTTCGTGGGCTCAACACGGAGGTCGGGTTACACCAGTGCTTCCTTCGCTTCGATCGACGCCTGTAGCCGGGCCAGTGCTGCTTCCAGGGTACCCGAGCCGCGCATCACCCTCTGACTGGTTCCCCTCAGAGCCTCTTGTTTAACTTGGAATCTGGTTTCTACACGGCTCTCGGACTTGCTGTTCGGCAGCAGGCTCACCGGGAGCTGTACAGGGCCAGGGACTGCTGGGGGCACTGCGACAAGCGGGTAGGCGTTCGACACCTGGACGAACATACCAGCAGTTTCCACGCCGCAGACCCGCCGCGACACCATGACGCCACGCCGGGTCCCAATTGAGAAAGCCAGCAGCGCGCGAGGGCGAGTGCCGCCCTCGGTCTGGCTACCCCGGCGGCACGCGCGATGGCCGCGAGCGAGGGATCGCACCGCCCATTGCTCCTGTTGTGGAAGCGATTGGCCAGGGCGCGCAGCACGACCAGGCCGGTGCGCTTGAGCGCGCCGCCATGGGCGCGAGCCAGGTGCGTCGCTCGGTCATATGCCTCGGCCGCAAACAGCAGCCGGGCCACGGCCTGGCGGTCCATTGGCCGGAAGTGCCCCAACCTTGACCGCTCCGATCCGCGCCGGGCGCGACGGTTCGGCCAAGTGGATGCCGGCGTCCATAGATCTACCGCTCGCCATCGTCTGCCTCAGGGCCGGCGCTGTCGGCTTCTGCCCCCCTCAGGCGTCCAGTCAGAGCGTACGAACGACGTTTTTGAGAGCAGATGGCGCCCATTCTCTATGAGTGATATTTACAATCCTCTTTTGTTCTATGTCGCTGATTCCTCTCGTAGGCCCAACAAATACAGGCATCTTAGAAAGAGGTTGCCCATGGTGCTTCCATCACATAGCTTGCAACCGGAAGTCACCTTGAGTGAATTTGCGAAATGGCAAAAACACTTCCTATGGTTCTGGTTGCCTTGCTTGCGGTCCCGCTCGCTACGCACATTGCCCGTGCGGATGACCTATGGGGCTGCGAAGTCGCCCTCTGCATGGCCAATCCTGACGGCCCCACCGCAGCCCCCGCTTGCCGCGATCCCATGGACCGTCTGGCCAAGCAGTTGCGGCGCGGGCGGCCGGTTCCCCGATGCCCCCAGGCGTCGGTCGCGCCGGCTCAGATACCTGTGGGTTTGGGGGAGATGCAGCAGGCCGCTGGCCGATGAGCCGCCTCTGCATTGAACTCGCAGAGTTGTGGGCAGCCCCTCAATCGCCGCATACCTCCTCGGTTATTGAGGGGGAGAGGGACGGGTGGACCGATTCGTCTCGGATGGAGAGGCTCGCGCGGCTATCGCAAAGGGCGGGCGCATCGAGAAGGTTCTGGTCATCGCGATGCGAGACGGCCACGGGCAGGGGCGCGCCGAGTTTGTGCCCTACCTCGCGACCACCTGGCGCCGCGGCTACGTCGCCATCGGCCTGTGGAGCGGGCAGGGTGCCCGCTCGTGGCGCGACCTCACGCGCCTGGTTGGCTTCTTCCGCGAGGAGTTCAAGTTCCTCGGTCCCATCTGCGTCCACGAAGCCGACGACCCGAAGCTCCGCAAGCTCCGGACCCTGTTTCCCGCGTCCAGCGTTCCGGGCTCTGAGCTCGATCCGAAGGCTCCCCCGCACACCAGCTAGTGCCCTCTGCGGCCGGATGGTGGCCGCATGATCCTGGAACTGGCCGTCGTCGCGCAACTGGCCGCGCGCTGCGCCCCCTCCATCGCCATAGAGACGCTGGCCGCCGTCATGCGGACGGAAAGCGGCTTTCAGCCGTTCGCCCTGGGCGTGAACGGGCCGGGCGGCGGCACGATCCTACCCGAGACGCGGGAGGCGGCCGTGGCGTTGGCCACGGACCTGATCTTTCGCCAGGGCCGCTCCGTGGACCTGGGGCTCATGCAGGTGAACAGCGGCAACCTGCGCGCGCTCGGCCTGACGGTCGCCGAGGTCCTCAATCCCTGCACCAACCTGGCGGCCGGCGCCCGCATCCTGCGCGAGGGCTACGTCATGGCCAGCCGCGGCGAGGCGGACCCGCAGCAGGCGTTGCGGGTCGCCTTCTCCCGCTACAACACCGGCCACCCCGAGCGGGGCTTTGCCAACGGCTACGTCCGCCGCGTCCAGGGCGCGGCCGAGGTCGTGGTACCGGCCATCCGCCTGCGCGGCGAGACCGCTGTGGCGCCGCCGCGCCCGGCCGCCACCCCTGTCCCTGAGCTGCCCGACGACGATCCCGACGCGCCCCCGGAATGGGACGTCTGGGCGCGGGCCACCCATGCGAGCCGGCCGCGTCTGGTGGCCGTGCCTCGTGAGGCCCCCACGGCGTCGGGGGGCGCCGCGGGGTCCACCCCCATAGAGCCCCCGAGGACCGTTGAATGACCCTTTCCCCGAAGGCGCGGAACGTCGCCCTCTTCGCCGCCGTGGCTTGTGCCGCGCTGATCCTGCCCGACTTGGCGCACGCGCAGGTGGGTGGAGGCGGCTCCGGCGTCGTCAACAGCCTGACGCAGTGGTTCATGACCAACGTGGCCCGCGGTCTGGTGATGCTCGGCATCATCGCCGTCGCCATCGGCCTGTTCGTCATGCGCTTCTCGGTCGGCGTGATCGCCTCCGTGGTGGCCGGTGGTTTGATCCTGGCCAACGCTGACACCATCGCCGGCTACTTCGGCTTCTGAGGGGCGGGGCGGCGTGGAACCCCTAACGGAGGATCCCTTGCACGTCGCGGCGACGCGACCGGCCCTGATGTGGGGCCTGCCGCTGCCGCTCGCCCTCGCTCTGTTCGTGATCGGGGCCGAGGTGCAGGTGGTGTTCAAGGGCCTGACCGGCGTGGCCTGGGCTCTCGCGCTCGTTGCCCCGGTCTGGGTTGCCGCCCGGTTCCTCGTCGCCCGCGACTACAACGCGGTCGGCGTCGCGGTGCTCTGGCTCAACACCAGCGCCCGCGCCCTCGACAGCGCCGACTGGGGCGGCGCCTCGGTCGCCCCCCTGCCCGTGGGGAGCGCGCGGGGGCCGCGCGGCATGCGCCATGCGTAACCCCTTCCTGTCCGCCTCCGGGTGGAGCGAGCGCGGCGCCGAGGACTACGTGCCTTTCGTCGGTCATGTCCACGACGACGCGGTACTGCGGACGGACGGGTCCGTGATGGGGATGCTGCGCCTGGTGGGCGCCCCCTTCGCCCTGGAGGACCACGCCCGGCGCAACAGCCGGCACCGCTTCCGCAACGCGGTCCTCCGCAACATCGCCGACGACACCCTGACGGTCGTGGAGACGATGGTGCGGCACGACGGCGTAGCGCCGCTGCCGGCCGGGGCCTACCGATCCTCCTTCGCCGCCGATCTTGAGAACGCCTACCGCCGCGAAGTGCTGGCCGGGCGCGAGCGGGTCAACGAGTGGTTCGTCTCGGTGATCGTCACCCCCCGCGCCCCGGTGACGCGCGGCCTCAACGCCCTGCGCTCGCGCCTCGGCCGAAAGAAGGAGGCTGCTGCCACCACGGCCAGCGACGAGCTGATCCGCACCCTGGACGACCGGATGCTCGTGCTCTCGAAGGCCTACGCCGAGATGGGGCCGGTGCGGCTGGGCGTGCGCGAGGCCGGCGGGGTGATGTTCTCCGAGATTGCCGAAGCCCTGCGCCTGTTCCTGACGGCGCGCTTCCTGCCGGTGCCGATGGTCAGCGGCTCCCTCGGGGGCTCCATCTATACGGATCGGGTGATCTGCGGCCGGCGCGGCTTCGAGGTGCGCACCCCCGGCCGGCCCTCCTTCGGCACCCTCATAGGCTTCAAGGAATACCCCGACCGCACCCGCCCGGGGATGCTCAACGATCTTCTCTCGGCCGACTGCCGGGTGGTGCTGACCAACTCCTTCCGCTTCCACTCCCGCGCTGCCGCGACCGGCAGCCTGGCGCGCAAGCAGGCGCAGATGGCCAATGCCGGCGACCGCGCCCTGAGCCAGATGGACGCCCTGCACGACGCCATGGACGACGTGGCCTCCAACCAGGCCACAATGGGTTCCCACCACGTCTCCGTCGCCCTGCATTGCGACAGCCTGCCCGAGCTGGAGCGCCGCACGGGCGAGGTCCGCGCCGCCCTGACCAATGCCGGGGCCAGCGTCGCCGTGGAGGATCTGGGGACCGAGGCCGCTTATTGGGCGCAGCTCCCCGGCAACGCCGCTTGGCGCACCAGGCCGGGCGATATCAGCTCGCGGAACTTCGTGGGCTTCTCGTCCCTGGATGGCTACCCGCGGGGCGGTCCGTCCCCGGAGTGGGGCGCGCCCCTGCTGCGGCTGCTGACCTCGGCCAACACTGGCTTTGACCTGTCGCTCCACGTCGGCGGCCTGCCGCACATGGCCATCTTCGGCCCTTCCGGGTCGGGCAAGACGGTGTTCCTCGGGATGCTGGTGGCCGCCCTGGAACGGGTGACGGGGCCGGGCGGGACCGTGGTGGTGTTCGACAAGGACAACGCTAACGAAATCCTCGTCCGCGCCATGGGCGGGCGCTACCTGACCCTGCGCGCGGGCGAGGATAGCGGCCTGGCGCCGATGCGGGCGCTGCCGAACACCCCCGACGCCCGGGTGTGGCTGCTGCGCTTCGTGGTGGGGCTGATCCGCGCCGACGACGGCCCGCAGCCCGACGCGATCGAGCTGCGCCGGCTTTCCAAGGCCATCGCCTTCCAGATGCGGATGCCGCCCGCCGCCCGCTCCATCGCCGGGCTCTGCGCCTGGCTCGTGGGCGAGGGCGCCGGCAGCGCCGGCAAGCGCCTGGAACGCTGGGGCCGGGACGGCGACCTGGGCTGGGCCTTCGACGGCGAGGCCGACGCCTTCGATCCCGACGCCGGCTTGGTGGGCGTGGATTTCTCGGCACTGATGGAGGATGAGACGGTGCGCGGCCCGGCCGCCTCTTACCTCCTGCACCGGGTCCGCTCGGTGATCGACGGCCGGCGCTTCGTGCTCGCGGCCGACGAGTTCTGGGCCTATCTGCCCGACGAGCGGTTCGCCAAGGCCTTCGAGGACTTCGCCCTTACCCTCCGCAAGGGCAACGGCGCCCTCGTTATCGCCACCCAGCAGCCGCAGCAGGTCCTCCGCCACCCGATTGGCGCCACCCTGGTCAGCAACATGCCGACCAAGGTTCTGTTCCCGAACCAGTCGGCCAGCCGGTCCGCCTACTGCGATGTGGGTGACGGCTCCGAGAGCCTGCACTGCACGCCGGGCGAGTACCGCGCCGTAACAGAGGACATGGCGACCGGAGCGCGCTCCATGCTGGTCAAGCGGGACGCCGGCTCCGTGGTTTGCCGGGTGGAGTTGCCGCCAGCCATGGCGCCGCACCTGGCGGTGCTGAGCGGCAAGGTCGGCACCGTCCGACTGCTGCGGAAGATCCGGCGCGAGTTGGGCACCGACGAGCCGTCGGCGCTCCTGTCTGAGTTCCACCGCCGCCTGCCGGAAGCGGCAACCTGATGGAGACGCGACTCATGAAGCGGACCCTACTGGCGGGGGCGGCCACCGCCTCCCTGGCCCTGACAGTGCCAGGCATGGCCAGGGCGCAGATCCCGGTGACGGACGCCCTTGCGAACGCGCAGGCGCAGATCACCAACTCCCAGCTCTACCAGCAGGTGGCGCAGGCCGTGGCCACCGTGCGCCAACTAGGAGCCCGTCTCGGTAACCACTTTTCGGGCTGACATTGTGGAACGTTGAGCGGCGCCCGTGGTGCGCCAGCTTGCAGCGCGGGTCATCCTGTTGGTGCCTTGGCGAGCTTGGTGAGGTTGTGGGCGGTGCAGACCAACGCCCACTCGTGTTTTACCTTCTCGAGGCCGCGGAGGAGGAGTTGTCGGAACCCTCGTGCTTGCTTGATCTGTCCAAAGACGGGTTCGACGACCTGCTTGCGTAACCGGTAGCGGCTGCGCCGGCCGGCACGCCTGAGCCGCTGCCGCATGGCTGAAACCAGTGGGCCTCTGCGACGGTCCTCGCCGCCATCGGGGTGCTTGGCGCGACCGGTGGCGACGTAGCCGCGGATCTTGCGCCGGTCGAGGTCGGCCAGGTTGGCCTCCGAGCAATAGCCGCTGTCGGCGGAGACCTCGGTGGGCGTGACGCCGGTGTTGGCCGTGACCGCGTCGAGCAGCGGTCCCAAGGCGTCCTGGTCGGAGGCGTTGTTGGTCAGGTGATGCGCCACGATCACCTGTGCCGTCGCGTCCACCGCGGCCCCAGCGTTGTAGGCCTGCACGAAGCCGTCGCGACCCTTCATGATCCGGCTCTCCGGATCGGTGAAGTTGCGCTGTGCCGTGGGCCTGGGCTCGCAAGGCGGATGCTTCGGCTTGCGTCCGCGACGCCCACGCGGCGAGCCGTCGGCCTTCGTTCCCGGATCCGGCTGGGAGGCCGCAGCAGCAAGCGCCTCGGCCTCCAACTCCGCCTTCGCAGCACGGATCCGCTCCAGGCGGTGCCTCTTGTCGCGCATCCAGTCCGGCATCTCGTCGCCGCGCCGCTCGTCCCCGAGAGTGGCGTCTTCTTCGGCGTCGGCTCCCTCCGCCTGCGCCAGCCATCCCTCGACCTCGGCCGCCAGTTCGGCCTCGGCCGGGCTCATCCGGGCGTAGCTCATCGCCTTGTGCTTGGAGGCATTGGCCCGCAGCTTGGTGCCGTCCACCGCGACATGGCCAAGGCCGACCAGGCCGGCGCGTCGGCACAAGGTGAGCACCTGCACGAAGAGCGCAGCCAGTGCCGGCAGGTGACGCCGGCGGAACTCGCTGATGGTGCGGAAGTCCGGCCTGTTCAGCGCCGTTACTGCCTGGAAGTCGAGCCGTTCCTCGCAGGCGCGCGCGATCCGCCGCGACGAATAGACGCCTCGGCTGTAGGCGTAGAGCAGCAGCGCCACCATCATCGCCGGGTGGTACGGCGGATAGCCACGGGGCTCCGTGTAGGCCGAAAGAATGGCCGAGAGATCGAGTTCCTCCGCCACGATGTCGCGGACCAGATGCGCTGGATGCCCCTGGGGCACGAACTCCTGCACCGAGGGCGGCAGCAGCCAGACCTCGTCCACCTTCCAGGGCCGAAAGCTCTTCGTCATGCCGGCGAGCGAATCACCACCCAACCCACCTGTCGAGCCTATTCAGCCGTTACCGGGACACGCTCCTAGAGCAGCAGTATCAGCAGCTCCAGGCCACCTATAACGTGCTGGCCCACACCACCAGCGTTTCCACCTACGCCAGCCGCCTGGGCGGCGTGGCCAACGGCTTTGGAGCCAACCAGATCGGCGGCGCCATGACGGGCGTAGGCAGCCTGGCTGGTGCCGCCGATCAGGTGGCCAACCTGCGCTTCTTCTCGTCCTCGGGTACCGACTTCTCGGCAACCGAGATGACGCGACGGGCGCAGCGCCTGGGCAACATCCAGGCTGCGGCCATGCAGGGGATGCAGCAGTCGGAGCAGCGCATCGCGGGGCTGCGCGAGCTGATGACCGAGATCGACGGCCAGCCGGATATTCAGGCATCGGCCGCCCTGAACAATCGCATCCAGGCGGAGCACGCCCTGCTCTCGGCGCAGCAGCAACAGCTTGCACAGCTTCAGCTCATGGCGGCCACCCAGCAGCAGGGCGACCTCCTGCGGGCCGAGGAGGCCCAGCGGCAGAGCGCGGAGCGGTACCGGGACAGCCTTCAGCCGCTGGGGGACAACTGATGCGCGGCGCGGTGCTCGTGCTCGCCCTAGTAGCCCTGGGCACCGCCCCCGTCCTCGCGCAGCGGTCGCGCGAGAACCGCGACGTGCCCTGGTTCCAGGCTCACCCGCAGATCCTCGACGAAACGCTGCGGCGCTGCCAGCGCGACGCTCGCCTAGCCGCGACTTGGGAGTGCCAAAACGCGGAGGCAGCGGGTGCTTCGCGTATGGGTCAGCCGCTTCCCAACACCCTGCCGCGCACGGGGCAGAGCCGCCCGGCACCGCCTGTCGACAACAGCGGCCTGCCGGAACCCGACTTCAACCCCCGCAGCAACCCGGCTGGCTATCAGTCACTCAAGCGCGCCTGCACCGAACGTGGCCCCGGATCGGACATGCTGACGCCCTATTGCTACCAGCTCGACCGCTACCGGGAAGGGGGATCCGGTGGCCGGTGACTTCTTCCAGAAGATTTCGCTCGTCTTCGACACGAACCTGCTGTCTAGCGTCAATGACGTTATCGCCAGTGGCCTCTCATGGGCACGGCCACAGGTGCGCGCCGCGGCGACGCTGTTCATCCTGATTTCCGGCTGGCTCGTGCTGACAGGCCGCATGGACAAGAACGTACTGGCAGGGCGCGTCCTCCGCATCATGGCTGTAGCCGCCTTGCTGACCTCGGCAGGCACGTTCAACACCTACGTCCGCGACCTGTTCTTGCAGGATATTCCCTCCACGGTCGGCGCTGCCCTCACGGGTGGCACCACCTACGCCCCAGCCGCACAGTTCGATGCGCTTTGGAGTGCCACGCAGCGCATTGAACCGCGCCGGGTTTGGCGGAGGCTGTTTGGCGTGAGTCAGGCCGCCAGGGCTATGGCCTCCTGGGCGGCATAGTAGCGCGCCTCCGCCTCGGCGGGCGGGATGTTTCCGATCGGCTCGAGGAGGCGGCGGTTGTTGAACCAGTCCACCCATTCGAGGGTGGCGAACTCGACGCCCTCCAGGCTGCGCCACGGGCCGCGGCGCCGAATGACCTCGGTCTTGAACAGGCCGATGACGCTCTCGGCCAGCGCGTTGTCGTAGCTGTCGCCGACGCTGCCGACCGACGGCTCGATGCCCGCTTCCGCCAGGCGCTCGGTGTAGCGGATAGACACGTATTGGACCCCGCGATCGCTGTGATGGATCAGCCCCATGCCCTGGACAGGCCGCCGGTCATGCAGCGCCTGCTCCAGGGCATCCAGGACGAAGCCAGCATGGGAGGTGCGCGACACCCGCCAGCCGACGATCCGCCGCGCGAAGGTGTCGATGACGAAGGCGACGTAGACGAAGCCCTGCCAGGTCGCGACGTAGGTGAAGTCCGACACCCAGAGCAGGTTCGGCCGCGGCGCCAGGAACTGCCGGTTTACCCGGTCGGCCGGGCATGGCGCGCCCTTGTCGGGCACCGTCGTCCTGGTCTCCTTGCCACGCACCACGCCGCGCAGGCCCATCTGGCGCATCAGCCGCGCCACCGTGCAGCGGGCGACCGACGTCCCCTCGCGGCCGAGCTGGCGCCAGACCTTCCGCACGCCGTAGACGCCGAAGTTCTCGGCGTGGACCCGCCGCACCTCCGCCCGCAGCATGCTGTCCCGCTGCGACCTGGCCGAGCCCAGAGTGGGATCGGCGCGGCGCGCGGCATGGGCGTGGTAGGTGGACGGGGCGATCGGCAGAACCCGGCAGATCGACTCGACCCCGTACACGCCCCGATGATCGTCGATGAAGGCGATCATGGCTTCGACCGGCGGTCGAGCTCCGCCAGGGCAAAATACGCTGATGCCTTGCGCAGGATCTCGTTCGCCTGGCGCAGCTCGCGGTTCTCCCGCTCCAGCGCCTTGATGCGATCCCGATCCTCGCTCGTGGGCCCGGCACGCTTGCCGCGGTCACGCTCGGCCTGCCGGACCCAGCGACGCAGCGTCTCCGCCGTGCAGCCGATCTTCGCCGCGATCGAGCCAATCGCCGCCCATTGCGAGCCATGCTCCCCGGCGCCGTCCAGCACCAGCCGCACCGACCGCTCCCGAACCTCAGGCGAGTAGCTCGCCGCCGTCTTCTTCGCCGTCATCGCTCCATCCTCTCAACGGTTGGAGCCTCCGCCAAACCCGGCGCGGTTCACATCGCGGCCACCATGCTCGCAGAGGCAACGGGCTACACGCAGTTTGGTGAGCGCCTCGTCATCCGCGGCCTTATGGGCGTTTCCTTCGTTGCCCTGGTTGTGATTTTTCTGATGTGGGTGGTCGCCCGTGTGCTGATGGGCTTCGTGATCGCACTCGGTCCCTTCCTGATCGGGCTCTACCTGTTCGATGCGACGCGGCCGTACGTGGACCGCTGGGTGGGCAAGCTCGTCTCGCTGACGCTCGTGCAGGTGAGCGTCAGCGTCATGCTGCAAATGCTGATGACCGGCTTCAATACCTACGTCCGTGCCGCGCAGGCCAATCCTGGCGGTAGTCTGGACGAGAAGATCGGCGCCTTCCTGCAAGTCGGTGCCTGGTACTGGTGTGGCCTGTTCCTGATCGCCAGCCTGACGGTCGTGGCCTACTCCATCGGCGGCGGTCTCGCGGCTTCCTTCGCCCCCCTAACGCAGTCCGCCGCCGGCATGACCAACGGAGCCGCCTCGCTCGCCGGGACCGGCGTGGGCGCGGGCGGCAAAGCGCTCGGCCGCGGCATCGGCCGGGGTGTCGCCGCCGGCTATCGCCGGATGCGCAGCAGTTCCAACACCCATGCTGCGGAATGATCCGGTGGCCATGCCCCCCCTCTCCCTCCGTTCCCTTGGAGCCCCGATGAAGTCCGCCCTGCTGCTGTCCCTGCTGGCGCTGGCCGCCTGTGCCGGCACCAATGCGGCCCCGGCCTGCCGCGGCGAGGTATTCCAACTCAACCCGACCCGCATGGTACCGCCGGCCACCCTCGCCGCCGCGCCCTTGGTCGCCCCGGCCGGGAGCGTCGTGCGGTGAACGCCATCTCCTCGCCCGGCCAGCCTGTGCCGCCGTCTGCCTCCCCAGCGGGCGGTCCCTCGGACGCCGAGATGGCCGCTGCCGTGGTGATCCCGCGGGGCGAATTGAACCGCCTCTACGCCGAGACGCAGGCCCGTCAGGCGCGCGAAGCCCACCACGCCAGGCGCATCAGCACCGGCAAGACGGTGGCCATCGTCGGCCTGCTAGGCGTGGTCGGGATGCAGGCCCTCGCCGCTCTCCAGCTCTTTCCGCTTGTCCGCGTGGTGCCGGTCGTGGCCGTGCCGCAGCCGGACGGCAGCATGGCCACCGTGGTCCACGGCGACGCCCTGCCGGCCGCGGTGCAGGAGCGCGCGGTGCGCGCCACCCTGTTCCAGTATGTCCGCCTCCGCGAAGGCTGGTCCTCAGGCGAGGCGCAGTACGCCTACGACGTAGTGAGCCGCATGTCGGCGCCCCAGGTGCGGAGCGCCTTCCAGGAGTGGTTCAACCTCACCGTTCCCCCCGGTCCTCAGGCCGTATGGGGCACGCGCGCGACCGTCACCGTGGAGCAGCTGAGCGGCGCCCTGCTGCCGAATGACACGGCACAGGCCGACGAGATCTACCAGCTCCGCTTTCGCCGCACCGAGCGCGCCCATGGTCGGCCGCCGGTAGTCTCCACCTGGGTCACGACGCTGCGCTACCGCGCCGGCCAGAACATCGCCCTCACCGATGGGACCACGATCAACCCGCTGGGCGTGCTCGTCACCGAATACCGTCCGCCCGAGCGCGAGGGCGTACCGACCCTGGGGGACGCCCGATGAAACGCACCCGTTTCGCCCTGCGGCTGGTCCTGGCCGCGACCATCGCCCTGCCGCTGGCCTGGGGCGCCCCGGCCGCCGCGGACGAGGCCCCAGCCCCGGCCGGGCGCGACCCCCGCGTGCGGGTGATCGCCTACGACCCGCAGCAGGTGGTCAAGCTCTACGCCGTTCCCGGCGCGACGCTCACCATCCAGCTCGCCCCCGGCGAGACGGTGGCCGGCCTGCCGGTGTCGGATCAGACGCTCCTGGACCCGCCCGAGCCCGCCGGCCTCGGCACCGGCCCGCTCGCCATGGCTGGAGGCCCCGCGCCCTCAGAGCGGGCCGGAGCTGGCCGTGGCGCCTCCACCGACCGGAACCTGTTCACCGCCGTTCGCGGCAACTTCGTGATGATCAAGCCCCTGCGGGATCTCGACCCGCAGCCGCTCTTCATCATTGGCCGCAGCACCGACCCGACCACCGGGCGCGAGGTCATGCGGGCCTATACCTTCGAACTCTCCACCCGCGAGGGACCGCTGACCGCGGAGGCGCCGAATACCTACTACCTCGTGCGCTTCACCTACCCGGCCGAGGAGCGCGCCGCTGCGGCGGCCGCGGCCGAAGTCCGGCGCCAGGCTAGCGCCGCCGCTGCTGCGGCCCGCCGCAAGGAGCGGGAGGAACGTCAGGCGCGCGAGCGCCTGGTGCTCGCCAGCACCAACCCCACGACGCCCGGGGTGATGAACTGGAACTACGATGGTCAAGGCGACCGCGAGCTGGCGCCGGCCGAGGTGTGGGACGACGGGCAATCCACCTTCCTGCGCTTCCCGGGTAATCGCCGCATGCCCGCGATCTTCTCCGTCCTCGCGGACGGGCGCGAGGCGGCCGTGAACTACTCAGCCAACACATCTGGACTCATCACCGTCCACCAGACCGGCCCGGCCCTGCGGCTGCGCGATGGCGGCCTGGTGCTGTGCATCCTCAACCGGGCGTTCGATGCCAGCGGCCGTAATCCCGGCACCGGCACCACCAGCCCCGACGTGGTGCGGGAGATCAGGCGGTGAGCGACGCCGTGGAAGGGGGCGCCGTCGCCTCCAACGATCCCGTCTCCCCTGTCGCCGGCGGCCGGCGGCTGCTGACAGGTCGGGAGAAGGTGCTGATCGGCGTTGGCATCTTCGCAGCCTGCGGCTTGGTCGCGATGTGGCCCTCGTCCAAGCCGGCCCCGGAGCGCGAGCGCGAGCAGCCGATAACCGAGGCCGGTCGCTCCGTGCCCTACCGGCCGATGCCCGAGCCGGCCGTCCCCCTGACGCCGCCCCCCGCGGTCGTGGCCATGCCGCTCCCGGCCACCCCGGCCGCCCTGGGGATGCCGATGCCGAACGCCCGCAGCGCCGTGGCCTTCGGGGGTGGCGGGCACCAAGCCCCTAACCCCACCCCGATCATGAGCTACGAGGACCGCGCCGCCCCGCCGGCCGCGCAGCCCGTGGCGGACGGCCCGGCCGGGCCCCGGGCCGCTCGGTCCAGGGCGCCTGCTACAGTCCCCAGTGGCACGGCCGAGCCCGACGACGCGCTGTCCTCGCGCCTGCGGCCCTCCCGCATAGCCGCGGCGCGCGCGACCGTGCTGCGGAATCCCGAGCTGACCGTGCCGATGGGCACGCGCATCGCCTGCATCCCCGAGATGCCGATCGACAGCACCGTCGCCGGCTTCTTCTCCTGCATCACCCCCGTGGACGTGCGGGGATCCACCGGGACCGTCGTGTTGATGGAGCGTGGGACACGCATCGTGGGCGAGGTCCGTTCCGGCCTGGCCCGCGGCTCCCGCCGCCTCTTCGTGGTGATGACGCAGGCCCTGACACCCGGCGGTGTGCAGATGGAGCTGAACAGCCCCGGCGCCGACGTAATGGGGCAGGCCGGGCTGGACGGCGAGATCGACAGCCACTTCTTCGAGCGGTTCCGCGGCGCCATGCTGCTCGCCTTCCTCGACACGGGCCTGCAGGCCGCGGCCACCGTCGCCAGCAACGCCCTGAACAACGGCAGCGGCGTCACCTTCAACCAGTTCCAGTCGGGCGGACAGCGTGCCACCAGCCAGGCGTTGGAAGCTGACATCAACATCCCTTCCACCCTGCGCCGGAACCAGGGGGAGCCCATGACCGTGTTCGTCGCGAGGAACCTTGACTTCTCCGACGTATACCGGCTCGTCAGCCGGTGAGAGACGCAGGGGTGCAGCTCGCCCTCGGCTTGGCCGCCGCGGCGCCGGTCGGGAGCGGGAATACGGCAGGGCAGGCGAAACGCCTGCCCAGTGCGGTCCCGGAGGATGCGCCCACCATCCACGATCCGGCGCAGCTCTGGTTCGCCTTCGCGCGGGAGGCCGGCCGATGATGCACGCCGCGGCGCAACTGGACTTCGCCCTCGCCCCTGTGGCCGGCGCCCTGGCTGATCCCAGGACGGAGGAACTGTGCGTGAACCGCCCCGGCGAGTTCTGGCTGCGCCAGGGCGGGCGCTTCGAGCGGCACGCCGCCCCCGAGCTGGACTTTGACATGCTGGAAGGCGTGGCGATCCTGGCAGGCGCCCTGCGGAACCAGAACGTCGGCGCCGAGCACCCGCTGTGCTCCACCGACCTGCCCAGCGGCCACCGCCTGCAGGTCGTGCTGCCCCCCGCTGTGCCGCCTACCACCGTGTCGCTGACCTTCCGCCGGCCGAGCGATTCCGTGGCCGCCCTGTCCGATCTGGCCGGACGCTACGACACCTCCCGCTGGAACCGCTGGGACCGCCGCCGCGAGCAACGTCAGGCCGACAGCGCCGGCCTCTTGGAGCTTTTCGATTCGGGCGACGCCGTGGCGTTCTTCCGCGGTTTGGTCCGCGCCCGGCGAAACGTCCTGTTCTGCGGCGCCACGGGCGGCGGCAAGACCACCCTGAGCAAGACGCTCACCTCCGAGATCCCGCGCACCGAGCGCATCCTGACCATTGAGGATGCGCTGGAGCTGGTGGTGCCTCACGGCAACTCCGTCCGCCTGCTCTACTCCAAGGGTGGGCTGACCATGGGCGGCGTCACCGCTGACGCCCTGCTGCAGGCCACCCTGCGGATGCGTCCCGACCGGGTACTGCTGCAGGAGCTGCGCGACGACGCGGCCTGGGTCTATCTTAACGAGGTCATGACCGGGCATCCCGGCAGCCTCACCACCATTCACGGCGCCGACGCGCCGCAGGCCATGCGCCGGCTGTTCAATTTGGTGAAGGGCACCCCGCAGGGCGCCGCCTACGGTGACGACACCCTGGCCGCCATGATCGGGACCGCAGTGGATGCCATCGTGCCCCTGCACAACGACGCCGGCACCTACTCCATCCGCGAGGTCTGGTTCGCTGACGACGCCGCCCGCCGCGGCGAGGTCGCCGCCGATCTGCTGCGCGCCACCTAACGCTGGACCGTCTTAGGGAGGCCCTGCATCGGGCTGGAAGAGAGATATACGATGGACGCTGTACGTCTTTCGTCTAGCCGTCCAGCATCAGGACGCCGGAGGCCGGGGCGATGAGCGAACGTCGCCGCCTCCCCTCCCCCGGCCGCTTGGTGGCCTGGGGCCTGCTGCTGGCCATCCTCGCCCTGCTCTGGACCGCCGCGGCCTCGGCCGTGTTCCTGTGGGGCACCGGCCTGGTCCGCTACTTCCCGTTCCAGGGGACCGCCTGGATCGGCCAGTGGTGGAGCTACGCCCTGTTCGCGCCGCCCCACCCCATTGTCGGCCGATGGCTGATGTTCGGCGCCGGGGCGCCCACCGTGTTCCTCGGCTTGGTGATCTACCGCCTTGTGCAGCTACGCGGCGGGCGCGTCACCCGCCCCGGCAAGGTCGTCCGGGGCAGCACCGACAACCACGGGCACGCCGAGTGGATGAGCATGAAGGAGGCCCGCGACCGCTTCCCTGGCCCGCATCCCGACTTCGGCGGGGTGGTCGTGGGCGAGGCTTACCGGGTGGATCAGGACAAGGTGGCCAAGCTCGCCTTTGACCCCGAGAAGCGCGAGACCTGGGGCCAGGGCGGTAAGGCCGCGCTGCTGGTGGACCCTTGCAAGATCGGCCCGACGCATAGCCTGGTGTTCGCCGGCTCCGGCGGCTTCAAGACCGTCTCGGCCGCCTCCACCCTCGTCCACTGGACCGGCGCCGCCGTCGTGCTCGATCCCTCGCGCGAGCTGGGGCCAATGCTCGCCGCGGCCCGCGAGGGCATGGGGCACAAGGTCGTCTCCCTGGAACCCGGCATGCCGGGTGGGATCAACGTCCTCGACTGGATCGACGTGACCCACCCCCTCGCGGAAACCAACGTTCACGCCGTGGTGGGCTGGATCTTCGGGGAGGCCGAGGGTGGCAGCTCCGACGCCGACAAGTTCTTCCGTAACTGGGGCAAGCAGCTCGTCGCCTGCCTCCTCGCCCATATGCTGTGGGACGACACCATGCCCGCGGCGGCCAAGACCCTCCGGACCCTGCGCGCCGGCATCGTCACCCCCGAGGACCAGATGCGCGACGTGCTGGAAGGCATCCACACCGGGTCGAACAGCCCCATGGCGCGCGACATTGCCGGCACCATCAAGAAGATCGTTTCCGAGACGTTCTCGGGCATCTACGGCAACGCCACGGGCGACACCGCTTGGCTATCCGTCGCGGCCTACGCCGATCTTGTCTCGGGCGGCGCCGAGGGCGCGGAACCCTCCTGCGGGACCGCCGAGCTGACGGAGGGCAAGCTGACAGTGTTCCTGCAAATCCCGCTCAAGGTGCTGCGCGACACCCCCGCGGTCGGCCGCGTGCTCGTTGGAGCGCTGCTGAACGCGCTCTACGAGGCGGACGGCGCTGTGCAGGGCCGCGTGCTGTTTATGCTCGATGAGGTCCGCCGCCTGGGGCCGATGAAAATTCTGGAGGTCGCCCGCGACGCCGGCCGCAAGTACGGCATCACCCTGCAACTGCTTTACCAAGCCGAGGACCAGCTCGTGGAGCAGTGGGGCCGCCAGGGTCGCAACGCCTGGTTCGATAGCGTGAGCTGGCGCATGTATGCCGCCGTGCAGAACACCGACACAGCGAAGTCGGTTTCCGACGCAGCCGGTGGGCACTCGGTCATGGCCGAGAGCGAAGGCCGCAACGACGGCAGCCAGGGCAAGCCCCTGGAGGCCGGCTCGCACTCCAAGGGCACCAGCATGAACCGGCACGAGATAGCCCGTGCCTTAATTCGGCCGGATGAACTGATGCAGGACGTGCGCGGCGACGAGGCATTCGTCTTTGCCCGCGGTTCCAAGCCGCTGCGCTGCGGGCGGGCGATCTACTTCCGTCGACCCGAGCTGCGGGTAGTTATCGAGGCCAGCCGCTTCCAGAAACAGGCAGCGGAATAGGAGAAACGGCATGTCCGACAGCAGGAGCTCCAACCAGGCGCACGACCCGGCACCACGCCTAGCGGAAGCGTCCGCCGCGGCCGGCGCCAGCTCGTCGAAGCCGGCGCAGGGGCAAGCCTCGGCCGCGACACAATACTGGCAGGGTGTGGCCGCTGCCGGCCGAACTGCGAAGTCGGCCGCCGCGGCGCCAGCTCAGATTGTCACACCTGGGCGTCAACGTGGGATGCGCGCCTAAACCGGCACTCGCGTGCCGGTCCTATCTGCTTCCAATACCAAGAGTAACTTTTGAAAGCTCCTCCCAGCCACCCTTTTTAAGAAACTATAACTTTGCTTCCGCTTTCATAACAAGATCATCGATATCTTGGCCCAGACGTTCAGCAAACTCATTTGGCAACTTCAAAACTGCCGCCACGTAGGAACTCACACGTTTGGCAAACTGCCGAGCACGAGGCGCGAGGAATAGCCTTCCTACCCGCAGATCGGCAGCTTCGTTCGTGTCCGCAAGATAACGCAAACTAATATCCCGCAAAGGAAAGCATGCATTCCTAACTTGGGTGGGAGATTCCAACATGCCGCGCACTAGCTGCACGAAGAGAGGCCAAGCTATCAGAGAAGATTCCTGTTCCAAAGGGGAACCATTAGCAGCGATAAGGTCGTGCATTCTTTTTAGTAGTTCAATGTTCTCGTGACCACCCCAAACATAGTATCTCAAAGCAGTCGAAAATTCCTTTTCATTGTCCGCAAGCTCTATGATGTTACGCAAATCACCAATCATAACCGCCACAAGGATAGAAACAGCAAGCACAATTTCGGCAAAAGTAGCCATATGCAACGGCTTTGCGGGATTTAACTCGCCCTTATTTTTGCGGCAGCTGGCAATTAGTCGCCTGAATGCTTTTGGGGCATCAGCACACAACGGAACCTCATAGTTGATTCCATCAAAAATCTCCAAAATTGCGGGATTCTTTAAAGCGGTCTCCCTAACTCGATGCCAGTTTTCTATATCACCAGCATAGGACTTCAGAATTTTATACTCGGCGCTTGCTGCAGATGCATAACCGTCGAAAGCATCAGCTCCAAATATCCGAACCTTAAGCTTTCGCGCGGCCAAACGATGAGCACGCTCAACTGGCTTGCCCATCAACATAAAACCTTCGTCACCACCAGTAAACGTTAATAGTCCGGATAACCAAAGAGCTCTTGCGAAGGCAGGCCCACCCACACTTTTGCAATCGAACAGGGTTCGACCTACGGTTCCATCAGATCGCAATCCCACTCCAAGAACATCGATATCGGTTAGCCGCTTTGGAGAAGCGGATAGTTCTACTCCACTTAGAACATCAACCTCCAAATACGGTATAAAGCCTGCTGACACACAGAAGCGGAGAGCTTGTGCTTTAGCGCCTACATCCTTGTCGGTTCTGGCCATCACACAAGCCTCAGAGTGAGTTGATCCCACTGTTCTTTCGCAGCAGCGCTAGGGGCGATTTTCTTCCTTTCCTTCATTCCTTTGCTGCCCAGAACGGAACTGACATACTTGTCATCCATCTGCAAAAGAGCTCTAGCTTCTTGATCCATTCGCATATCGACTTTAGTTTC
The DNA here is from genome assembly GCF_020991085.1 of Roseomonas sp. OT10. Lineage (NCBI taxonomy): Bacteria > Pseudomonadati > Pseudomonadota > Alphaproteobacteria > Acetobacterales > Roseomonadaceae > Roseomonas > Roseomonas cutis. The sequence continues at coordinate 51,841 of NZ_CP087721.1, read as the reverse complement.
TTCTCCTTGAGCCAAGTCGATTGCGGCTTGAACTGCCTCAATATTCTCCTCAGTCTTTCGCAACCAAAACTGGTGCCACCCCGGCTTTGTCTCCTTAAAGTAGCCGATGTTGAAAGTTCCTGCTACCTTGCCGTATTGTGCTCTGGCCTCCGTATTAGCTCCCAAGTAACCGTCCCTCAAAAAAGCTTGCAACAAAACAGCAGGTTTTCTAATGGGGTGAGCGAAGGGCAGAAGCTGGCCTTTTCTGACTGCTGCCAACAAAGCCATTGCCCGCTCATATATGTCCCTTTTGCCTGGCGAAAGGCGCGCAGCCCCAGGCCGCGGAGTAAACAAAAAAACCTCGCTTTGCTTGCCAATCTCAATTGTGGGTGGCTTCAGCATGTTTTCGGAGGCCAGCATTTGAATAAGATCAATTTGAACGGGTGTAAGAGGACGTCCAGCAACTTTCTGTTGAGATATGATCATGCTAAGCGGCCAACCTTGATGGAGGCGTATGACTTCCATCACATCGGCGAACTCGGAACTTCCCACTTTTGCTATCAGGTCAGCTAACCCCTGATTGTTATCAGCAAAGTAGACAGGACTTGTAAGTACAGTTTGCCCTCGAACACGATGGTTCGAAATTAACCCACTCTGATTTCCAATCATCAGGCAGCGATCGAGCAGAGAACTCTCCATACCGAGTTTACTGAGAAGTCTATCTTTGTTTTCGGGCTTCTTTTGTAACTCCGCCATGATAGCGACCATAGCTTGTTCAGTTTCAGTTAGACTAGAGGAAGCCGAGTATGCGCCGATCGTATCGTAAACGTTCTCGAAATAAGGAACCTGTGGGTCGATCTTGGTTATATTACGTCCACTCTCATACAGCCGCACCATGCCTGCCTCGCTGAGAATGCGCAGGACTGGCTTTAGTGCAAGCGACGGGATATTGAACAAACTGTCTGAAACTCTAACCAAAACTGCATATTCTATCTCTGGCAACCCCCTGAGTTGGACAGCTAGCGAACCCGCCATCCCAAGCAGTCTAAGTTCGTCGAAATCACTTACTTCATATGGACCAATGCCCGTTTGAATATCGCTCGCATACTCAGCCAGCTCTTTCCCTACTATAGCCACCAACAACGCTCCCCAATTGACTTCTTGCAGCTGATCAGCGCGCTCGTGGAGCAACGCCGCGATTCTGCGTTGCATCCTGCACCAGCTTGTCACGCCGGTGCACCTTTGCCTCTCGGGTTTGCGAAGCAATCAACGCCTTTAGGGCCGCCTGCATCGCGTGACTGACGTGTTCAGGGCCATTCCTCCGCATCGAATCATTCCAATCACTACCTCGGTCCCCGGCGGGAAATGACGGCACTGCGGCAATACCGCCCACTGCCGCCGCGGCAGCTTCGGCCTTCTCCTTCCCGACGTTCGGCAGCGGCACCGCCCGCCTCGGCAAGTGGTGGTCGTTGTCCCCAGCGATGATGATGGGCCGCGTTGGGTCGGCCACCCGGTATGCCTTCGCCACAGCCACTAGGTTCCCGGCGTTGAAGGCCACGGCCACCGGTAGCCCAGTCGCCTCGTGGAGTGTCGCCCCCGTGGCGTATCCCTCTGCCACCAGCAGCGGCATCCCCGGCCCCGGCTGGCCACCGATCAACGCGTGCCCGCCCTCAGTTCTGGCCCCTTTCAGGAACAGCTTGGACCCGTCCACGTTCACCCGCTGCACCCCCCAAAGCCGCCCGTCCACTCCCTGCACTGGCACCAACAGCCGGCCGCGCCTGTCCTGCCGCAGCCCGTGCGCCTTCACGCCCTTGGCCGCGAGATAGGGGTGATTTTTGGCCGGCGCTGCCGCGGCCCATAGGCGGTGCGCCATCCTTGCCGCCCGCTCTTGGGTGTCGTGTCGCTCGCGCGCCCGCTCCACGGATCTGGCCACGGCCTCGGCCGCGGACGCCGCCCGCTCGGCCAGCGTCATCTGTACTACCGGCCGCTCGGCCTTCCAGCGGATCTCGGTGCCGGTCTTATGGTTGCGGATGTAGCCCGCCGGCCAACCGTCCAGATGCCCGACGTAGGTTCCTGACTTCTGCCCCTTCCGGTCCCCCTCCACAGGAACCCTGTGCATCTTCCCATCCATCTCCACCGGTCCAGCGACGCGCAGCCCGGCCCGGTGCAGGGCCACGGCGAAGTCCGCCGCGGCATCAGCCTCGGTGAAGCGCGGCGCCGCACGCTGTCCCGGAGCTGCGGCGGCGCGCGGGGAGGATGGGGGGATAACCGGGGACGGCGCGGGGATGGCCTGAGACAGCGCCGCGAGGCTGGCGGGGGCCTGTGCCCCGTCGCGACCCTGGCGCAGCCCCTGGACCGCCTGGGCCTGGGCGGGCTTCGGACCCCTGCCCTGCCCCATGCCCGCTAGGACGGCGCCGCGCTCGTCCAAAGCAAGCGCCAAGCGGTCCGTGGCCGCGGCCACAGCGCCCTCCTCGCGCCTGCGCTGCGCTGCTCGCCGCACGCTCAATCGTAGCGACCCGTTCCTTCCCGCCGCCGTGCGCTGCCAGTAGGCCGCCGCGTCCACCGGCCGCGCCTGATCGTCCTGCTTCGGCTGGGGCGCCCGGTGCCGCTCGATCGCCGCCCGGCTGCGCGCTTGGTTGTCCGCCGCCCGGTCGCGCACCGCCCCCGCCTCACCCTCGGCCCGCCGCCGGTCCTCCTGCCCACGATGCTGCAGAACGGTCCCGCCGGCCCGCCGCAGCCGGTCGGCCAGCTCGCGCACCGCCTGCCAGCGGGCATCGAACGCCTGCCGCAGCCGCTCCACCGCCTGGCTCACCGCCCGGCCGTCGCGCCGGTCGCGGAGCTGCGCTCCCAGCGTCGCCCGCGGTTCGCCGGCCGCCTCCCGTGCCTCGGCCCGGCGGAAGCCGGCCTGCATGGCGTGCGCGGCGCTGCGGCCGACGTCGCGGGCGCGGTCCATGAAATCGAGCGCCGACGCCTTCGCCGGCTGTCGCGCCAGATTCCGCGCCACGTTCTCCCACACGTCGCCCTCGCCCACCGGCCGGGCATCCCCCAAGGCGCGGCGCACCATCACCTCGCGCCGCTCGGCCCCGTCCGAGGTGATGAGCCAGGCGGAGTCCTTATGCCGGCTCTCGGCCGTGTAGCCCTTAAAGCCCTGCACCCCCGCCGATCCCGCCGGCATGGCGTTGATGTGCTCGCTGCTGGTGATGCCCTGGGCGGCGTCGATGGTCAGCACGTCGCCCGGCGCCAGCCGCGTGCGGCCGTTCTTCTTGTCGGCCAGGCTTTCCCACGACACCGCGCCGTCGCGGCCCGCGGCCGTCCGCAGCACGATCCCGTCCGCGTTCACATCGCGGACTTCGAGCACGCTGCCGTTGTTGCCGATGTTGCCCCGGCCGCCGTCGAAAAACCGGGCGTTGAGGCGGTCGAACAGCCGCACCCGGTCGCCCGGTGCCAAGGTCAGGTTGTAGGTGGCGCCGGCCTGGTCGGTCGCGCGAATGCTGAACACGTCCGCCCCCAGCTCGCCCATCGCCCGGCGTTCCTCGCGCAGCGCCAGGGCTACGGCGCGGGCGTCGGCGTTCGTTGGCGCCGTGACGCTGATCGAGAACCCCGCATCGCCGGCGTTCGCCTCGCGCCGCTGCCGCCACAGCTCGGCCACCCGTCGCACGGCGTCGTCGTAGCCCCCCGGCACCGCCTCGGCCGTGCCGTCCGCGCGCTTCATGGCCAGCGCCTCGGCCGCCTTGCCGTCGCGGAACAGCCCGGCGATCTCGCGCTCGCGCTCGGTGCGCTGCCGGCGCGTGGTGAGGATTTCCGGCACCGCCTCCGATCCCAGCGCCCGGCGCATCAGGTTGACCACCGGCCCGGCCTCGATGCCCTGGCATTGCTTGTCGTCGCCGACCGCGACGATGCGGAACCCGTGCTCCGCGCGCAGCCGCAGCAGCTCCAGCATCTGCCGGGCACCCACCTGCCCCAGCTCGTCCACCACCACCACCGTCCGTGGCCCGATCGAGAGGCGACCGGCACGAACCCCATGCAAGAAGCCCGTGAGCGCCGCGACATCCCCTACCCCGGCCTCCTTCAGTGGCTCGGCCTGGCGCCAGGCGATGGCCACGCCCACCACGTGGTCGCCCTGCGCCTTCCAGGCATCCACCAGCGGGCGCAGCAGGGCGGTCTTGCCCGCCCCGGCCACGCCCACCGCCACGCCCACGGCGCCGCCCGTGCCGAGGCGCACCATGGCCGCGTGCTGCGCCTTCCCGTGGTCGTCACCAAAGTCCAAGCCGCTGCGCTCCACCGCGGCAGCCAGGGCAGCGGGGGACAGGGCACGGCCGCGATCCGCCGCGGCGGCCTTGGCCAGGGCCACGGCCTCGCCTTCCTGGGCGACGTGCAGCGCCGTCGTCACCCGCACCTCGTCGCGCTCGCCCTCCCTCCCCCACACCAGCCCCGTGAGCTGGCCATCCTGGCGCACCCCGCGCTCGCGCATGGCCCGCGTCAGGGCGTCCACGTCCGCCCGGCCTCCGTCCGCCCCCGGCGTCATGCCGGCCGCGATGAGGGCGCGGGCCGCCGCGGCGCGCAGGTCCGCCCCGTTGAGGACCGAGGCGCGGGAGAACTCGGCTTCGAGGAAGGGCAACGCCGCTTCATAGGCAGCTTCCAGGCGGGCCGCCCGGCTCTGCTCCCGTGGCGCCCCGGCGCCTTGGCGTCGTGGCACCACGACGCCGCGGTGCTCCCAGCCGACGGCCGCGGCCTGGCCGCGCCAAGCGGCGAAGTCGCTGAGGTCGTCCTCCTTGTTCTTGCGGGCCGCCTTCGTGCCGCCCTTGAGGAAGTCCACCTGCATGTCCGGTGTCATAGCGTCCCAATCGAGGCCGCGCTTGGCTGCCTCCGCCCGCGCCGCCTCGGTGCCGTCGCGGGTGCGCTTGCTGAACGCCTCGCAGACCGCCTCCGGGATGGCCGGCAGCCTGGCCATCCCGGTGCGCTCCTCCAGCTCCACCGCCACCCCGACGCGCCGCAGGTTCGCGGCGATCTGCGCCTGGTAGAAGGCACCGAACTCGTGGATGCGCCCGTGCGCGGCCTTGAGGTCCAGGGCGCCCAGGTGACCGCCATCCGTCAGAACCAGGTTGGGCACCGCGCAATGGGTGTGGAGCTGCGGATCGCCGGCCCCGGAGGGGTCACGGTCGGGCCGTAGGGTATGCAGCTCGGTCGTCACCTCGCCGGTTTTGGGGTCGGGCCGCTTCACCTCGGCGGTCGCCCGGGCCGTGAAGTGCTCGAAGCCAATCCAGGCGACGTGCCCGGCCTCGGTGCCGCCCATACCGGCCTTGCCGCGGCGGACCTGGCCGATTTCGCGGGACACGTAGCGCAGCGAGGCGTCGACCGCGTCTCGGTGCGCCTGGAGGATGGTCGCCCGCTCGGCCTCGGTCGGAGCGAAGGCCCATGCCAGGCTCACGCTCTTGGGGGCGGAGAAGCATAGGTCGATGTAGCTGACGCTGCGCGTGGTCGCGGCCTCGTTCGTCACCAGCTCGTCCCCGTCGGCGCGCCGGCCGGCGAGGATCTGGCTCACCTGTTCGACGGTCGGGATGCCGTGCGGGTCGATCCCCAGCGCCGATGCCAGGCCGGGATGCATGTCCCGCCGCGGCTGCGGCCGGGTGCCTCGGCGCGGCGCTTCCGGTCCCGGCTCGCCGTCCGGTCCCTTCCCGGCCCCCAGCTCGGCCGCCCGGTTCCGGGTGTAGTAGTCGCCCATCGCCACCGCCTCGGGTGATAGCGTCTCCTCCATCAGGTGATCGGCCATCGCCCGCGCGCCGCCGGGAATGACGGTGGCTGCGCCCTTGCGGAAGGTCAGCACCCGGCGGACCTGCTACTGCTGTGACGCCGGCCCCGGTCGCTGGCCGGCAGGGGTCCCGTTATCATCCACCGACCTGCCGCCGGCCGCGGCCTCGATGCGGTGCAGGACCTCGGTCTGCTCGTCCAAGCGCTGCACGATCTGCGTCAGCAGCCCCGGTAACGGGCTCTCGCCGGCCTCTTCGGTCGCCGCCTCCATGATCGCCTGCAGCATTTCGGTGTGGGTGCCCTGCGTCTCCACCATCATCCGCAGCCCCTGGGTCAGCGTTTCAACGGTGTCCCGGAGGCGGGCCAGCTCGGCGGCGATGGCGTCTGACAAAGCAACGTCCTCGGTATCGGTGGTCGGGCGCCACCTAACCATCTTCAGCGGGGATGAGACCAGCACCTTCTAGGGTGCAATGGTCTGTAGTGACCTTCTCTACTCCCCTCCCCCCGTCTCTTGTGTCCTGTTTATCTCTTCCTTGTGCCTCTCATGTCTCCTCAGCGGGTAACTCTGTCTGTTCCTGTCTGTCTTTGTCCCTTCGTCATGCCTTCGACGTCCCCTCTATGTGTCTTAAACGTCTCTTAGTGGTGTCGAACCGGTGCCTTATACGTATCTAATTGGGAACGCGGGGTTGCACCTATGGGCTCCCTTGGGCCAGGATTCCGAGCAGTTGCAACTACGGATGATCGGCTTGGCGGACTCTTCCACCCCACCCGCGACCAAGATGGCGCAGGAGGCATTCGGCCAGCTTCCGGGCCGCTCTCCCCTGCTCGGCTGGATGCGCCAACACCATGCCCTGATCACCGAGCGGATGAACACGGTTCGGCCGAGTTGGGACAGCATTGCCCGCACCCTGGCCGACCTGGGCATCCGTGATGCCAACGGCGAGCCGCCAAAAACGGAAGCGGTGCGGCGGGCCTACCATCGCGTCACAGGCGCCCTGAACGCTAAGGGACAGCGACGGCGACGGTCCAAGGCGGAAATGGCCGTGGCGAAGGCTGGAGCTTCCCGCACGCCCGCAACCGCTCCCACAGCCGCCCCAACGCCTCCTCCACCCGTCGCGCCTCCTGCCCTCGCAGCGGCACCTTCCCCACCAGTTCGCCCGGCCTTTGATCCGACCGAAGGCGCCTTCGATCCGAAGCCGCCCCCGCGGTTCAAGCCAGCGTCCCTGAAATGACCAGAGTACCAGCCATGAAGAACACCCCGTCCGTAGCGCCCCAGCCCGACCCCTCCCCCACGCCTAGGAGCGTGTCCCGGTAACGGCTGAATAGGCTCGACAGGTGGGTTGGGTGGTGATTCGCTCGCCGGCATGACGAAGAGCTTTCGGCCCTGGAAGGTGGACGAGGTCTGGCTGCTGCCGCCCTCGGTGCAGGAGTTCGTGCCCCAGGGGCATCCAGCGCATCTGGTCCGCGACATCGTGGCGGAGGAACTCGATCTCTCGGCCATTCTTTCGGCCTACACGGAGCCCCGTGGCTATCCGCCGTACCACCCGGCGATGATGGTGGCGCTGCTGCTCTACGCCTACAGCCGAGGCGTCTATTCGTCGCGGCGGATCGCGCGCGCCTGCGAGGAACGGCTCGACTTCCAGGCAGTAACGGCGCTGAACAGGCCGGACTTCCGCACCATCAGCGAGTTCCGCCGGCGTCACCTGCCGGCACTGGCTGCGCTCTTCGTGCAGGTGCTCACCTTGTGCCGACGCGCCGGCCTGGTCGGCCTTGGCCATGTCGCGGTGGACGGCACCAAGCTGCGGGCCAATGCCTCCAAGCACAAGGCGATGAGCTACGCCCGGATGAGCCCGGCCGAGGCCGAACTGGCGGCCGAGGTCGAGGGATGGCTGGCGCAGGCGGAGGGAGCCGACGCCGAAGAAGACGCCACTCTCGGGGACGAGCGGCGCGGCGACGAGATGCCGGACTGGATGCGCGACAAGAGGCACCGCCTGGAGCGGATCCGTGCTGCGAAGGCGGAGTTGGAGGCCGAGGCGCTTGCTGCTGCGGCCTCCCAGCCGGATCCGGGAACGAAGGCCGACGGCTCGCCGCGTGGGCGTCGCGGACGCAAGCCGAAGCATCCGCCTTGCGAGCCCAGGCCCACGGCACAGCGCAACTTCACCGATCCGGAGAGCCGGATCATGAAGGGTCGCGACGGCTTCGTGCAGGCCTACAACGCTGGGGCCGCGGTGGACGCGACGGCACAGGTGATCGTGGCGCATCACCTGACCAACAACGCCTCCGACCAGGACGCCTTGGGACCGCTGCTCGACGCGGTCACGGCCAACACCGGCGTCACGCCCACCGAGGTCTCCGCCGACAGCGGCTATTGCTCGGAGGCCAACCTGGCCGACCTCGACCGGCGCAAGATCCGCGGCTACGTCGCCACCGGTCGCGCCAAGCACCCCGATGGCGGCGAGGACCGTCGCAGAGGCCCACTGGTTTCAGCCATGCGGCAGCGGCTCAGGCGTGCCGGCCGGCGCAGCCGCTACCGGTTACGCAAGCAGGTCGTCGAACCCGTCTTTGGACAGATCAAGCAAGCACGAGGGTTCCGACAACTCCTCCTCCGCGGCCTCGAGAAGGTAAAACACGAGTGGGCGTTGGTCTGCACCGCCCACAACCTCACCAAGCTCGCCAAGGCACCAACAGGATGACCCGCGCTGCAAGCTGGCGCACCACGGGCGCCGCTCAACGTTCCACAATGTCAGCCCGAAAAGTGGTTACCGAGACGGGCTCCTAGCCCTCGTCTATTCGGCCGGGCCCGCTCGATTGAGGGCGAGCGGGAGATCCCGGTCGGACCGGCGGCCCGTCCTCGCGACGGCGCCGCTGCAGCCCTGCCCACTGTGCCGGCCGTAGACCTCGGGGACGGTCCCAAGGCGCTGTTCGTCATGGGGCCGGGCCGCAGCGGTAAGACCACGCTGCTGCGCTACATCCTGGAGGAGGCCCGCTCCGGGCAGCCGGCCCCGATCGCCGCGGCGCTCGATCCGCAGAACCGGTCGCTGGCCACCTTCGTCAACGACGTGGCGCAGCCCGATACAAACGATCCCACCGGTGTCGCCCGCTGGGCAGAAGAATTGCTCGGCTTCGTCATGACCGAGAAGCAGAGCGCCCTCCTCGACATGGGCGGCGGCGATCTGAGCATGGGCAAGCTGCTGGAGGACGTGCCTGACCTGGCCGGCAGCCTGGAAGAGGCCGGCGTGCATCCAGTCGCGATCTACACCCTATCCCCACGCGTCGATGATCTGAGCGTGCTGGCCGGCTACGAGGCGCAGGGCTTTCAGCCCAAGGCCACGGCGCTGATCCTCAACGCCGGCCTGGCCGACCCCACCATGCCGCGGGAGGACGCCTTCGCCCGCGTGCTACGGCACAGCGCTTTCCGGGCCGCCGTGGAGCGCGGGGCGGTGCCGATCTGGATGCCGCGGCTGGATGCGGGCGTTGCAGCCGAGATCGAAGGCAAGCGGCTCCGCTTCGGCCAAGCGCGCGACGGCCAGGCCCCGGCCGACCAGCCCGGCGCCATTCTCGGCCCGTTCGACCGCTCTCGCGTCCGCAAGTGGATGGCGGACATGGCCGCGTCCCTAGTGCCGATCCGGTCCTGGATTCCGTGAGCACGACGACTGCGGCGGCGCCCTCGGACCCGCGCGCAGCGATCGGCCGCGCGCGGGCCGATCTGCGCCTCGCGGCCTCGAAGGCGCAACTGGAGGGCGACCCGCTCGGCCCGGTTCTCGAGGCCTTCGGGGCCAGCCTCGGCGCCATGGGCGAAGTGCTGGACCACGCAGAGTCTAGCCGGCAGCCGCTGGACGCTTCAGCGCAGGCCGAGATGACGCGCCAGCTCGTGAAGGCATGCCGGGCCGACTTCGTGCGCCAGGCCGGCGCGCAGTCCCGGCGTTTGGCCGTGCTGTCGGGCGCCGGGGCGGCGGTGCTGCTGCTGGGCGCGCTGGGCGGCGGCTATCTGTGGGGAAGATCGACGGAGGCGGCGGACGTGCGCGAGGCCACGGGCATTATCCGCGCCGCGCTGTCGGACGGCTCGGCCTCGGCTCGGGCATGGGCCGACGCCATCCGCCGCAATGACCTTGTAGGCCTCCTGTCGCGCTGCGAGGGGCGGGCGGTTTGGGCCGATGCCGCTGGCCGGCGGGCCTGCGCCGTGCCGCTGTGGCTGGATGAGGCTCCACCGCCGGCGGCGCCGGCGGGGCCACGCTCGTAGTGGCGGCGCCTTTCCCACGGGCGATCCGCGGGGTGGGCTCTGCACTCCGCGCCGCTGCCTGGCTGCTGCTCGCCCCGCTGCTCTACCTGGTGCGGGGACCAGCGAGGGTTTTGCTGGCCGTGATGGGCTTCCTGGGCATCGTATGCGCCTTCGCGGGCCTCCTCGGCATCCGCTCCGCACTCGACGCGGGGCAACCGCTCTGGGAGGCGCTTGGCATGATTTGGGGTGGTGGGGCTGTTGGGATGCTCTGCCTTGGGCTGCGCGCGCGCATTTCCCGCATGTGGAATGACTATGACTGACAAGCGCCAAGCTGTCTTGCGTATTACTGCTTTACGCAAGACCGCTTTGCGGTTCTAACCCCGCCCACGGCGCCTGGGCTGGGGCCGTTCCTCTAAGTCATGGCTGGATACCTGCACGCCATGCTTGGCCAGGGCTTCCGCGATCACGCGCCGCTGCGTCGTGCCCTTTTCGATTGCGAAGCGGGCCAGGGCTTCCAAGGTACCTTCCGTCATCCGGACAGACAGGACAGCCGGCTTGTCGTCGCCCTGGCGTTGGGCAATGGCCGGCGGCTGCTGCGGTGCGGCCTCGCCGGCTGCCCGTAGCATCTCGTCAGGGGAAATGGGCGGCGCTGGCCTGGTGCTCTTGAGGCCCTTCAACGGTGCGGCTCCTGTGTCTTTACGGCTTTCGTCTTTACGTCTTTCGCCTTTACGCCATGTAACTTGGCGCTCGGCGTCTTCTTCTTTCCAGTCGCTGAGGGATTGCCCGGCAGCCACCCTAGCTCCCGCAGCTCGTCGACCAGGGCTGCCGCCTCTGCTCCCGCCTTCCCAGCTGGCATCCGCCCTGAGAAGCCCATTTCCCCATAGGCCACTAGGTCAGACAGGGAGGCGGCTAGTTTTGGCAGGGTCGCTGCCTCGGCCGCAGCGTGTTTGGAGAGTGCCGTCGAGGACCGCACGCGGTTGAGAACAACACGGGCAGGTATCTCGCGGCGGGCTGCCGATGCAACGCCGGCCACCAGCTCAACGGTGCGGGCGGCCTCGGTCACGTCGCCCTCCCCCGGCACCATGGGGATCAGCACCCCGTCTGCCGCCGTCATGGCAACGGTCGCGGCACGGTTGCCGAAGCCAGCTGTGTCCACCACTACCACCTCAGCCTCCTGGGCCATCCGATGGATCAAATGGGCCAGCTTCGCCTCATCCGGTTCGTGGTGGCAGACAAAGGCGGCTCCCTCGTAGAGCCTGGATGCCCATCGGGACAGGCCGGCAGTCGGGTCGGCATCGAGCACGGCAACGCTCACCCCCCGCGCCGCGAGGGTGCCCGCGATGATCTGGGACAGCGTTGTCTTGCCTGGCCCACCCTTTGAGCTGGCAACAGTGATGATCGACATGGTGGCTCCAACCGCATGACGCCGTGCGTCAAGTTAGCAAGCGTCAATACGGCTTGACTACAACGTACGTCGCCATGCGTAAAGCGTATTACGTCTGTACACTTGGCGCTGGACATCTCAGTAGGGCCTTCCCCATCCGAGGGCATCGTGGTTGTTTAGTTTTTTAATTTATCAACCACCATGAATGTTCTCCAGGATCCCAGTATGTCAGACAGCTCTAGCCCCGACGCCAAGGCCACTGGCACCCCGGTCAAGCGCCGCCCTGGCCGCCCGGCCGGCGGTGACATGGCGCAACTGACGCTCCGTATTCCGCGCGCGCACCTGCTCGCCCTCACAGAGGAAAGCGCCCGTCGTTCGATGGAGACGGGCCGCAATGTCACGCCGCAAGCCATCATCGCAGGCATGATCGCGGCCAGCATTGCCACCAAGAACGAGAGCACACCGGCGGCGTAGAACCCTACGCCGCCGCAACAGACAAGGTCACGGACCCGTTACTATATAAATGAATTTTTTAATTTAAAAACGTTGACCGGTGGATTGGGTCGGGGTAATGTTCCTCTCAGCCGAGGCGCTTCGCTTCGGCGGTTAGAGCAAGGCGCTCCGCATGACGTTCTTCCGTTCTTCTCGTTCCTTCGGTTCCACCCGCGCCGCGATGGGCGCTAACCCACTGTCAGACGGGGAGCTAATGCAGCTCGCCCCGTCTGCCTTCGCGACAGAGGCCCATTCCTCCCGCTCCGCGCGCTACGCCTATATCCCGACAGCGGACGTAATCGCGGGTCTGCGACGCGAAGGCTTTGTGCCGGTGCTGGCGCGGCAGACCCGCCCGCGCGACGCCGACCGCAGCGGCCACACCAAGCACCTGATCCGCTTCCGCCACGAGGGTCAGGCAAGCCAGCCGCGTCGCGTCGGCATGACCTTTCCGGAAGTCGTGCTCATCAACTCCCACGATGGGACCAGCGCCTACCACGTCACCGCAGGCGTGTTCCGCCTCGCCTGCCTCAATGGGATGGTGGTGTCGGACGGGCCGGAACGCTCGGTAAAGGTGCCGCACAAGGGCGACGTAGTGCGCCAAGTGATCGAGGGCAGTTACGAGGTCCTCGGCGCCTCGCGCCAGGCCATTGAGGCCGCTGATGCCTCGGCCAGCGTCGCCCTTAATCGCGAGGAACAGAACATCCTTGCGGAAGCCGCCCGCGTGATCCGCTTCGGAGACGAGGAGGGCAACGTCGCCTCCCCAATTCAGGCGGAACAGTTCCTCACCGCCCGCCGGGCGGCGGACACGGGCGCGGACCTGTGGAGCACCTTTAACCGGGTGCAGGAAAACACCATTCGCGGCGGCCTCCAGGCTTGGGGCAGGGACGGTAACAACCGCCGGCGCCGCATCACCTCGCGCGAGGTTACGGGAATCGACCAGGACGTGAAGCTCAACCGGGCGCTGTGGATGCTGGGCGAGCGCATGGCGGCCCTCAAGAGCGCCGCCTAACCAGTGGGGGCGGGGAGCGATCCCCGCCCTTCCTTCCGCCCTTGCGTGCCACCCCGTCGAAAGCTCCGCACTATGGATTTCCACGCTCTGCCTATCCTGGGCATTTCGCTCGTACTCAATGACGACGCCGGCAACGGCCTGGCGCTCGGCACCAGTTCAGAAGATCCCGCCTACCTCCTTGCCGTGGTCGAGGATGCCGCCGGCCGCGCCATCATCTGCAACCTGATCGACGGTGAGAGCGAGGCGCTGTTGCTGGCCATGCTGACCGAACGCGCGGCCGTGCGCGCCGCCGCGGCGATCCCGCCCTATCGTGCTACACCGGGCGCCGCTGGGGGCTCGTCGTGACCGCGTCAAGGTGGTGCGGGCAGGCTTCGGCCCGCCCTCGCTGCCCCGCTCTGTGCTTCGCCGCTGGCCGCCTCCGGGCGGCCTTCTACGTTGCGGCCGGTGCCGTCGTCGGGTCATTACCGTCCGTATGGCTATGTCCCCATCCCGCTTCGCCGAGTGCCTGGAAACGATCGGCTGGACCAAGCGCGGCCTCGCACGCCGACTGAACGTGGGGCAAGCGGCGGTGCGCCAGATGGCCAACGGGCGGCACGAGATCCGCGACGACTTCGGCGGATGGTTAGAGGGGTTGGCAGCGGTCCATGCGCCGCTGTCGCCCGAGCTACGCGAGTTTTCTGACCAGATGGGGTGCGATAGGGGGGAGTGGGTGCGCTATCCCCGTGGCATACGGCCCCTATCTGACGAGGAGGCGGCGGCGCTGCGCCGCGTCGCGGAAGCGCACGCTGCGATGCCTTGGCCGCCAGGATGGCGGGGCGGCACTGTGAAGGACGATAATACAGAGTCGTAATTTGGCCGAACCTGAAAAGATCAGGTGTTGCGCTCCACTCGCCCGGCCGGCTTCGCCGGCCTGCCGTCCTCGATCCATCGATACTACCACGACATCGTAACGATATATCGCTCAGCCCAGACGTGACGCCGGCTCCCCATGTATGGGGACAGTACAGTGCCCATGCCCAAAGTCGGCCAGTGTCTCGATGATACGGCACTCCTCCACGTGGCCGCCCACGCACTGGCTGGCCATCCGCTGCAATTCCGATCGCAGCGCCTCAAGGCGCTTCATCCGGGCGTCCACCTCGGCGATGTGGGCCATGGCGATGGCGTGTGCTGCCGAGCAGTCGGCCCCGGGACGGTCGGCGAGGGCGAGCAGGGAGCGGATGTCCTCCATGGAGAAGCCGAGTTCGCGGGCATGGCGAATGAAGCCGAGCCGCCGGAGGTGGGTATCCCCATAGGAGCGGTGCCCGCCCTCGGTCCGGGCGGGAGGAGGCAGCCAGCCCTCGGCCTCGTACCAGCGGATCGTGGTCGCCTTCACCCCGGTCTCTCGCGACAGGTTGCCGATCGTCAGCCTCGCCATGGTGTCTCCTCGATCAGGGCCATTCCGGAGGATATGGGGATTCAGTGACAATGTTCCGCCCTGCCCCCTGGCTCGCCCTGCATGACGGACAGGAGTGGTGAGACAAGATGTCCACCCGTCACCCGATGACACCGGATTACAGAGGCGTTAGACTTGGCCCAGCATGCTCGTTCTGCCGACATCGCTGGCCGCCAGGATCCTTCGCCGAGGTCTCTCGGTGATGATGTGTGCGCTCATGCTCCTGTCCGTGGCGGTCTCGACGGACGCAGGGGCCTCGACGGTTCCGGCCCTGGCAGGGCAGGTCGAGATCGTGCTCACGAACGGCAGCCCGGGCGACGAGCCGCTGCGGCCGGATGCCTTGCCGTGCCACGCCGCCCACCACCTCTGTGGCAAGGTGACGCCGCTCCCGCCGGTGCTTGCGGCCGCGGCCCCTGCCGTCGTCCATCCGGAGTTCAAGCCGGTCGCCGCACCTGACCGGGTGCTGCTGTCCGGCGTGACGGAACTGCCGCCCAGACCACCACGCGCCTGACGGAACACGCTTTCCCGCTGGTCCGGCCCGCCCACCCCTGAGGGCGGCGCTGCCCGGCCCGTTCGTGGTCCGTCTTCCCAGGTGCCTTCATGTCATTCAGCGTTTCCCGGCTCGCGGCGGTCCTCGCCGTCGTCCCGGCCCTGGCCCTCGCGCAGGACGCCCGTCCGCCCGTGGCGTCCCTCACCGTCACCTCGCCCCAGCAGGCCGTCGAGGCCGCGCTCACCGTTTCCCCGGCCCTCCGCGGCGCCGGGGCGGCCCGGCAGGCCGTCCAGGCGGACGCCCTCCAGGCGCGGCTCCGGCCCAACCCGGAACTGAGGGGCAGCTTCGAGAACTTTGGCGGCTTCGGCGGCCGGAACGAGAACCGCGGCTTCCGCGCCCTGGAGAGCACGGTTGGCCTCGCCCAGCGCATCGAGCTGGGCGGCAAGCGCTCCGCCCGGATCGATCTCGCCGCCCGGAGCGGAGAGGTCGCGGTGCTCGACTTCGCCGGCGCCCGGCTGGAGATCGCCCGCGAGGTGGTGACCGCCCTGGCCACCGCCGAGGCCGCCCGGCGGCTGGTCGGCGTCGAGCGCGAGCGGGCACGCTTGGCTGCCGAAACCCTCAGGGCCGCCCGCGCCCGGGTCGAGGCGGGCCGGGATCCGCTGCTCCAGGCCGAGCGGGCTGAGGTGGTCCGGGCCACGGCCGACATCGCCGCCGAGCGCGCTCAGCGCGAGGTGGACATCGCCCTCGCCGACCTTGCGGTCTTCATCGGCGTGCCGCGGGTCGAGCTCGCCCCCCGGCAGCCCTGGTTCGACGACATTGGTCCCAATCCCGGCCGCCCGGCCCCGGCGGACCCGCTGGCTCGTCTCTCGGGCAGCCCCGAGTTGGCCCGGCTGGAGGCGGCCATCGCCCAGCAGCGGGCGAACCTGACCCTCCAGCGCGCGACCGCCGTGCCTGACGTGACCATCTCCGGAGACGTGCGCCGCTTCGGCGACAGCAACGAGACGGCTTTCGTGGCGGGTGCCTCCATCCCGCTCCCCTTCTACGACCGCAACCAGGGCGGCATCGCCCGTGCCCAGGCCGAGCTGACCCGCGCCGAGGCGGAGGCTGAGCGCGGGCGCAGCGTGTTGGTCGCCACCCTCGTCGCCGCCGAGCAGCGCCTCGCCCTGACGTGGCGGTCCGTGGAGACCCTTCGCCGGACCGCGCTGCCCTCCGCCGAGCAGGCCGCCCGCTTCGCCACCCTCGGCTACGGCGAGGGCCGCTTCAGCTTCCTGGAGGTGCTCGACGCCCAGCGGGCGCTCTCCGACACCCGTGCCCAGCTGGTGGAAGCGATCCAGGCCTTCCATGCCCTCCGCGCGCAGGTGCAGCGCCTCCGCGGCGATCTCCCCGCCGTCTCCCCCCAGCCCGTGAACGCCCCGAACGGGAGTGCCCGTTGATGCTCCGCATGACCCTCATGGCGGGCGCCGCGATCGGCGGCCTGGCCCTGGCTGTCGTCTACCCGTCCATCCCCGACACCGCGCGCAGCCTCCTCGGGATGCAGTCCACCCCCGCCGGGACCGCCCGTGCCGCCGCCTCTGCCGCTGCCCCGAAGGGAGACGGCCACGGCCACGCCGAGGGAGAAGGCCACGGCGAGGAGGGCCACATCGCCATGACCGCCGAGGGAATCGAGGCCGCAGGAATCCGGGTCGCCCCGGTCGGGGGCGGCACGCTGGTCAGCCGCGCCGCCGTCCCCGGCGTGCTGGCCGCCAGCCAGGATCGGCAGGCCCGGGTGACTGCGCGCCTCGGCGGCATCGTCGCCGAGGTCCGCAAGACCCTGGGCGAGGAGGTCGCCCGGGGCGACGTGCTGGCCGTGCTGGAAAGCCGGGAAGTGGCCGACGCGAAGGGCGAGTTCCTCGCCGCCACCCGGTCCGCTGCCCTGGCCGAGACCACCCTGGCCCGTGAGACCCGCCTCTGGCGCCAGCGCATCTCGGCCGAGCAGGAGTTCCTGCAGGCCCGCACTGCGGCCGAGGAGGCCCGCATCAAGGTCGACCTGGGCCGCGCCCGGCTGGCCGCGCTGGGCCTGACCGACGCTGAGATCGGTGCGCTGGCCCGTCAGCCCGCCACGACGCTACGGAGGCTCGAGCTGCGGGCGCCACTCGCTGGCCGGGTGACCGCCCGCAACGCCGTGCTGGGAGCCTCGGTGGCTGCCGACGCCGAGGTGTTCTCGGTCGCCGACCTGTCCGTTCTCTGGGTCGAGCTGACCATCCCTCCCCGTGACCTACCCATGGCTCGCCAGGGACAAACCGTGATGATCACCGGCGAGGGCGATGCCAGGACCGAGGGCAAGATCATCTTCCTCAGCCCGGTCCTGGATCCCGAGACGCGCTCCGCGCGGGCCGTCGCCGAGATCCCGAACCCGGAAGGCAACTGGCGGGCGGGCGGCTTCGCCACCGCCCATCTCGCTACCGCCGAGCAGGCCGTCGATGTCCTGGTGCCGCGCGACGCGGTGCAGGAGGTCGAGGGCAAGAAGGTCGTCTTCGTGCGGAACGATGAGGGCTTCGAGCTGCGCGAGGTCGAGACCGGGCGCGAGGACGCGCAGGGCTACGAGGTCATCTTCGGGCTGGATGCCGGGACGGAGATCGCGGTGGGCAATGCCTTCGTGCTCCGGGCCGAGCTGAGCAAGTCCGAAGCCGGGCACGCGCACTGAGGCCCGCCCGGACATGATCGGACCCATCCTCGACTTCTCCGTCCGCAACCGCTGGACGGTGCTGCTGCTGGCCGTCATCGCGGCCCTTGTGGGCGCCTGGTCGCTCGCGCGCCTGCCCATCGACGCGACGCCCGACATCACCAACAACCAAGCCCAGATCAACACCCTGGCGCCCTCGCTCTCGCCCTACGAGATTGAGAAGCAGGTCACCTTCCCGATCGAGACGGCGCTCGCGGGCATCCCCGGGCTGGAGAGCACGCGCTCGATCTCCCGCAACGGCTTCAGCCAGGTCACCGCGGTCTTCACCGAGAGCACCGACATCTACTTCGCCCGCCAGCAGGTGCTGGAGCGGCTGATCGAGGCCCGAGAGGCGATGCCCGAGGGGGTGGAGCCGCGCCTGGGGCCGGTGTCCACCGGCCTCGGCGAAGTCACCATGTGGACGGTGAACTTCGCGCCGCGCCGCCAGGGCGATGTCGTGCCGGATGGCCAGCCCGGCTGGCAGGCGGACGGCAGCTACCTGACCCCGGAGCGCGAGCGCCTGGCCACGGAGGCGGACCGCGCGACCTACCTCCGCACGGTCCAGGACTGGATCATCCGGCCACAGATCCGGAACGTGCCGGGCGTCGCGGGCGTGGACGCCATCGGCGGCTACACTAAGCAGTACGTGGTCCAGCCCGACCCGGCCCGCCTCATCGCCCTGGGCCTGAGCTTCTCGGACCTCTCGACGGCCATCGAGCGGAACAACGTCTCGACCGGCGCGGGCTACGTGGAGCGTGGCGGCGAGGGGCTCGTGGTTCGCTCCGGCGGCCGGGTCACGAACGTCGCCGAGCTGGAGCAGGTCGTTGTCGCCACCCGGGAGGGCGTGCCCATCCTGCTCCGCGACGTCGGCCGCGTCTCCATCGGCCAGGCGCCGCGGACGGGGAGCGCCAGCGGCAACGGGCAGGAGATGGTGGTCGGCACCGCCCTCATGCTCCTCGGCGAGAATTCCCGGGTCGTTGCTGAGGCCGTGCACGCCAAGGTGGACGATCTCCGGCGGACCCTGCCGCGGGGCATCGAGGCAGTCGCCGTCCTCGACCGAGGCATCCTGGTGGACGCCACCATCCACACCGTCGCCAAGAACCTCGGCGAGGGCGCGCTGCTGGTCATCGTCATCCTGTTCCTGATGCTCGGGAACATCCGCGCGGCCATCATCACCGCCTTGGTCATCCCCGTGACCATGCTGCTCACCGCCTTCGGCATGGTCCGCGGCGGCATCTCGGCCAACCTGATGAGCCTCGGCGCGCTCGACTTCGGCCTGATCGTCGACGGCGCCGTCATCATCACCGAGAACAGCCTGCGGCACCTCTCGGAGCGCCAGCACGAGAAGGGGCGCCTGCTGACCGTCGCGGAGCGCCTTCAGACCGTGGCGGACAGCGCCAAGGAGATGATCCGGCCCTCCCTCTACGGTCAGGCCATCATCATCCTCGTCTACGCCCCGCTCCTGACCTTCACGGGGGTCGAGGGCAAGATGTTCATCCCCATGGCGATGACGGTCATCATCGCCCTGGTCTTCGCCTTCATCCTCTCCCTCACCCTCGTCCCGGCTCTCATCGCCATCTGGATCACGGGTCGGGTGCAGGAGAAGGACGTCGCGATCGTCCGGGGCCTGAAGCGGGCCTACGCCCCCGTCCTCGGCCGCGCGCTGCGGGCGCCCATCCCCGTCATCGCGATCGGCGCGATGCTCTTCCTGGGGTCGCTCACCCTGTTCTCACGCCTGGGCCAGGAGTTCATCCCGACCCTGGACGAGGGCAACCTCGCCATGCAGGCGCTCCGCATCCCCAGCACCTCCCTGCAGCAGTCCCAGGCCATGCAGTCCGTGCTGGAACGGCGGATCTCCCGCCTGCCGGAGGTGCAGGTCATCTATTCCAAGACCGGCACAGCGGAGGTCGCCACCGACCCGATGCCGCCGAACGCCTCGGATACCTTCATCATCCTCAAGCCGCGCGACCAGTGGCCCAACCCGTCCCTCCCGAAGGCGGAGCTGGTCCAGCGCATCGAGCAGGCCGTGGCCGGTATCCCCGGCAACGCGCTGGAGTTCAGCCAGCCCATCCAGATGCGCTTCAACGAGCTGCTGGCGGGCGTGCGCGGCGACCTCGCCGTGAAGGTCTTCGGCGACGAGTACGGCCCGATGCTCCAGGTGGCCGGGCAGATCTCAAGCATCCTGAACGGCATCGAGGGCGCCGAGGACGTGAAGGTAGAGCAGGCCACGGGCCTGCCCTTCCTCGAGATCACGGTGAACCGGGCCGAGGTGGCCCGCCGCGGCCTGAGCGTCGCCGACGTGCAGGCCGTGGTGGCGACGGCGATCGGCGGGCGGGAGGCCGGGATGGTCTACGAGGGCGACCGGCGCTTCGCCATCGTGGTGCGCCTGCCCGAGAACCTCCGGGGGAACTTTGAGACGCTGCGGAGCCTGCCCGTGCCGCTGCCCCCCATGGCTGGGCGTCCTGCGGCATCGGTGCCGCTCCAGCAGGTCGCGACGCTTCGCGTGGTGGAGGGGCCGAACCAGATCAGCCGGGAGCAGGGGCGGCGCCGGGTCGTCGTCCAGGCAAATGCGCGGGGCCGCGATATCGGCTCCATCGTCGCCGAGGCCCAGGCCAAGGTCGCGGAGCAGGTGCAGCTGCCGCCCGGCTACGCCATCACCTGGGGCGGGCAGTTCGAGAACCTGGCCAAGGCGCGCGAGCGGCTCATGGTGGTAGTCCCGGCCTGCTTCCTGCTGATCCTGGTGCTGCTCTACGCGGCGCTCGGGTCGGTGCGGGACGCGCTGGTCGTGTTCAGCGGCGTGCCTCTCGCCCTGTCCGGCGGGCTGCTGGCGCTGTGGTTGCGGGGCATGCCGTTCTCCGTGCCCGCCGCGGTCGGCTTCATCGCGCTCTCCGGCGTGGCGGTACTGAACGGACTGGTGATGGCGACCTCCATCAAAGACCTCATCCTCTGCGGCCACTTGTCCCTGCGGGACGCCGTGTTCCAGGGCGCCATGACCCGGCTCCGGCCCGTGGCCATGACGGCGCTCGTCGCGTCCCTGGGTTTCGTACCCATGGCGATCGCGACCGGCCCCGGGGCGGAGGTGCAGAAGCCGCTGGCGACCGTCGTCATCGGCGGCCTCATCACTGCGACCCTGCTCACCCTGCTCGTGCTGCCCGCCCTCTACGTGCGGTTCGGGCGGGTGCAGGTCCCTGCGGCCGAGGAGTCCGTCCCCGTCGGGGCCGGGCACGCCCCGGCCGAGTGAGCGTGCCGGGAGCCGTCCTCCCGGGCGGCTCCCGGAAACTGACCAACCTTCCAGAAGGATCCAGACATGCGCAGGACCATCCTCGCCGCCATCGCGGTCGCCGCCCTCTCCACCGGCGCCATGGCCCAGCAGGGCCACAGCCACGGCGATCAGGGCCCGCACGGCGGGAAGATGCAGGACGTGGTGGGTGTCCACGCCGAGCTGCTGACCGCCGAACGGACCCTGACGGTCCATCTCTACGACGAGGCCGGAAAGCCGGTTCCCTCGGCCGGGTACACGGCTTCGGCCCTGGTCGGCTCTGGCCAGTCCCGTCAGGTGGTCCAGCTCGCCCCGGGGGCGGAGAACACGATGACCGGCACGGCGGCGACCCCCGTTGCCCGCGGGACTTCCGTCACCCTGCAGATCAAGAACCCGGCCGGGCGCAGCGGACAGGCGCGGTTCTGAGGTCTCCCTGGCCCGGGCGCCTTGCCGAACGTTGGCGAGGCGCCTGGCACCACGCCGCTCAACAGGATCGGCGGCCGAATGCACGCGGAGGTCCGATGGGACAAGGTCACGACCACGGGGCGGGCAACGCCAACTCCGCGGCACTCACGAAGGCACTCGCCCTGACGGGCGCCTTTCTGCTCGCCGAGGTGGCGGGCGCCTACGTCTTCAACAGCCTCGCGCTCCTGTCCGACGCCGCCCACATGCTGACCGACGCGCTAGCCCTGGCCGTGGCGCTCGTCGCCATCCGCATCGGCCGCCGCCCGGCGGACAGGCGCCGGACCTGGGGCTACCACCGCTTCGAGATCCTGGCAGCCGCATTCAACGCCTCGCTGCTGTTCCTGGTGGCCATCTACATCCTCTACGAGGCCTACCAGCGCTTCCGCGAGCCCGCCGAGGTCGGCACCGTCGGCATGCTGGCCGTCGCCGCCTTCGGCCTGCTGGTGAACTGGATCTCCATGCGCCTGCTCGCGGGCGGCAGCGAGAGCAGCCTCAACGTGAAGGGCGCCTACTTGGAGGTCTGGAGCGACTTCCTGGGTTCGATCGCTGTCATCGTCGGCGCGGCGGTCATCTGGGCGACCGGCTGGACCTGGGTGGATCCGGTGCTCGGCATCGGCATCGCCCTATGGGTCCTTCCACGCACCTGGACCCTCCTGTCCGAGGCCATCGACGTGCTGCTGGAGAGCGTGCCTCGCGGCATCGATCTGGATGCCGTCGAGACCGCGATGCGGGACACGCCGGGGGTGCGAGACATCCACGATCTGCACGTCTGGTCCCTGACCAGCGGCAAGGTGGCCCTGTCGGCCCACGTGGTGGTCGAGCCCTCCCTGGCCCGGGAGGACCGCCTGGAGGATGCGCTGGGCGCCATGCTGGCCGCGAGGTTCGGGATCACCCACGCGACAGTCCAGGCCGAGCTGGCGGGCGCCCACGGGGGCACCACGACGGACAACTGGGGCGCCGCGGAAGCAGGGCACCGCCACTGACGGGTGACCCTGGCGGGCGTTTCCCCAGGGCGGCCCGCAAATTCTCTCTTGAACCTCCAGCCACTGGAGGTCCCATCTCAGAAGCCGTCAGCAGGAGGTCGCTAGATGGACGGCACACGGAACGGCAGCCAGGGGCAGTCCGTGTCCTGGCGCGTGGAGGGCATGGACTGCGCCTCCTGCGTGGCGAAGGTGGAGAAGGCGGTCACCCGCCTTCCAGGCGTCAAGGACGTCTCGGTGAACCTCATCGCGGAGCGTCTGACGGTCCGGCTGGAGCCAGGCGCGTCCGACGCCACCACCATCGAGCAGTCGCTGGCAGGTCTCGGCTACACGGCTCGGCCGCTCCCGGCGAACGATGTCGTGGCTCCTGCTGACGGTCACGCCCATGCCGCGGAGGAGCGTGACCATGCCGGGCATGACCAAGCGGACCACGATCACGGCGAACATGGCCACGGCGATACCTTCGGCCATTCACATGCCGACCACGAGAATCCGGCCGATGCCACGAAGCCCTGGTACGCCACGGGCAAGGCACGCCTGGTCTGGCTGCTCGGCGCCTTGGTCCTCGGCGCCTATGCCCTGTCGCTGGTTCTTCCCGCCCGGCTGACTTACCCGCTCTTCCTGGCCGCGACCCTCGTGGCCCTGGTTCCGTTCGGCCGCCGCGCCTTCGCCCTGGCCCGGGCCGGGACACCCTTCTCCATCGAGACCCTGATGGTGACCGCTGCGGCGGGCGCCGCCGTCATTGGGGCAGCCGAGGAGGCTGCCGTGGTCGTCCTGCTGTTCGCTCTGGGTGAGCTGCTGGAGAATGTGGCGGCCGGGCGGGCGCGGGCGGGCATCAAGGCCCTGGCCAACCTCATGCCTCGGACGGCGCGGCGCCTGCGGGCGGACGGCTCCACCGAGGAGGTGCCTTCCGACCAGCTCTCCGTCGGCGACCTCGTCCTGGTCCGCCCCGGCGACCGCGTGCCCTGCGATGGCACCATTGAGGAAGGCCGGTCCGCGCTCGACGAGAGCCCCGTCACCGGGGAGAGCATCCCCGTGTCCCGCGGCCCCGGCGAGGCGGTCGTGGCGGGCTCCATCAACGCCGACGGCGCCCTGCGGGTGCGCGTGACCCGAGCCGCTACCGACAACACCATCGCCCGCATCATCCGCATGGTGGAGGAGGCCACCGCCTCCCGTGCACCGACGCAGCGCTTCATCGAGCGCTTCTCCACCTGGTGGACGCCGGGCGCGATGCTCGTCTCAGCATTGGTCATCCTCGTCCCGCCCTTCCTGCTGGGCTGGGACTGGTGGACCAGCGTCTACCGCGGGCTGGCCGTCCTCCTGATCGCCTGCCCCTGCGCCCTGGTCATCTCGGTGCCAGCCGCCATGGCCTCCGGCCTGTCCGCCGGTGCCCGGCGCGGCCTGCTTATCAAGGGAGGTGCCGCCCTGGAGGAGATCGGCGCGGCGAAGACCGTGGCCTTCGACAAGACCGGCACGCTGACCGAGGGTCATCCCAAGGTGACGGACATCCTGCCCGCGCAGGGAACCTCCGAGTCCGACCTGCTGACCTTGGCGGCCGGGGTCGAGCAGGGGTCCTCGCACCCCCTGGCCAAGGCCGTCGTGGCCGCGGCGGAAGCGCGGGGCGTCGCGACGCCGCCCGTTTCCGACCAGGCTGCTGTGCCCGGGAAGGGGGTCACCGCCACGGTCGACGGCCGCAAGGTCAGCGTCGGCAGCCCGCGCCACGCCGCGGAGGCGGGCGCCCAACTCGGCGGACTGGCCGAGGCGGTCACCCGCTTGGAGAACGAGGGCAAGACGGCCGTCGTGATCCTGGCGGACGGCACCGTCGCGGGCGTCCTGGCGCTCCGTGACGAGCCTCGGGGCGACGCGGCCGAGGGCATCGCCGCCCTTTCGCGGATCGGCATCCGCTCCGTGATGCTGACGGGCGACAACGCCCGGACCGGGGCGGCCATCGCCAAGGGGCTGGGCCTGGACGTGAAGGCCGAGCTGCTGCCGGACGACAAGCTCCGCGAGATTGGAGCCCTCCGGTCGTCCGGCTCCGTGGCCATGGTGGGTGACGGCATCAACGACGCCCCGGCGCTGGCGGCAGCCTCGGTGGGCGTCGCCATGGGCGGCGGCACTGACGTGGCCCTGGAAACAGCGGATGCAGCGGTCCTGAAGGATCGCGTGACCGGCGTCTCCGAACTCGTCAGCCTGTCGCGGTCCACCATGGCCAACGTGAAAGCGAACGTCGCCATCGCCGTCGGGCTCAAGGCGGTCTTCCTCGTGACGACTCTGATGGGCGTGACCGGGCTGTGGCCCGCCATCATCGCGGACACCGGCGCCACGGTGCTGGTGACGCTGAATGCCCTGCGCCTCCTCGCCTGGAAGCCCTCGGCATGAGGGACGTCAGCATGTCTGCGCCGGGAAGGGATGCCTCGACGCTGCTGGCCTTCAGCCTGCCCGGAGCGATCTGTTGGCCCGCCTGATCATTCATCGAGAACAACGCGCATCCAACACGTCTACTTCGGCGGGGCAAGCGCCTCGATGATGCGGCACTCCGCCACGTTGCCGTGACGGCACTGCCCGATGAGGGAGGCCAGTTCCCGCTGCAGCGCCTGCAGGTCGGCGATCTTCCGGTCCACCTCGTCCAGGTGCTCGCGGGCGATGACGTCCACCGCGTCGCAGGAGCGCTCGCGGTCCTCGGCCAAGTCAAGCAGGGCGCGGATCTGTTCCAGCGAGAAGCCAAGGTCCCGGGCGCGCCGAATGAAGCTCAGGCGGCCGAGGTGCGGCTCGCCGTAGGTTCGATAGTTCCCCGCGCTGCGGGCGGGCACCGGGAGCAGGCCGACCCGCTCGTACCAGCGAATGGTCTCCACCTTCGTTCCGGTCACCCTAGCAAGGGCGCCGATGTTCAGGGGCTTTTCCACAACCATTCCCTTGACCCTGTAGTGGCTACAGGGTCCATGTAGGGAGCCTTCTGTCCGCGCGCCAACCGGCGGGCACATTCCTGGAAGGGAAGGCAAACGATGGCCAACAGCGAAACTACGGCGCCCGGGACGCGGGTGGACCTGCGCTACCGGGTCGACGGCATGGATTGCTCCAGCTGCGCTTTGAAGATCGAGGACGCGGTGGAGCACCTTGGCGGCACCGAGGACATCCAGGTCAACTACAAGACCGAGACCCTGGAGTTTCGGCTGGATGAGGCGACCACGCCGCGCTCGGCCGTCGAGGATATGATCCGCAAGCTCGGCTACGGCGTCGCGCCTCTGGCGTGACTGGCAAGGACTGGGTGGCGGCGATGGCTGACGGCGGAACGGCTCAACTGGCCCCTGGGTCCAGGTCGGCCCTGCGATACCACGTGGAGGGCATGGACTGCCCGTCCTGCGCCTCGAAAATCGAAACGGCGGTTGGCCGCTTCGGCGGGGCCGAAGACATCCGGGTCAACTACCACAGCCAGGTTCTGGCCTTCCGGCTGGACGAGGCGGCCACGCCGCGCTCGGCCGTCGAGGAGCAGATCCGTAAGCTCGGCTACGGCGTCGCCCCCGTCGAGGCGCCGCGGGTGGTCGCGGGCGAGCCTGGCGCCGCCGCCGACCTGGCGCTTGTTCGCCCACGCCAGCCATGGTGGAAGGGGAAAAAGGCGCGGCTCGCCGCAGCGATCGGCGCCCTCATGGTGGCCGGGTTTGCCGTCTCGCTCGCTGTCCCGGCCCTGGACCACTGGGTCTACCTGCCCGCCGCCCTGCTCGGCCTTGTCTACTTCGGCCGCAAGGCAATCGCCGCGGCACGCGCCGGGTCGCCCTTCAGCATCGAGATGCTGATGTCGATCGCGACCGTCGGCGCCATCGCCATCGGCGCGACCTCCGAGGCGGCCGTGGTGGTGTTCCTCTTCACCATTGGCGAGCTGCTCGAGAACGTCGCGGCCGGGCGTGCCCGCGCGGGCATCGAGGCGCTCGGCGCCCTGGTGCCGAGAACCGCGCTGCGCATCGAGAATGGCACGGCGCGGGAGGTGCCCGCTGCCAGCCTCAAGGTCGGCGACCTCGTCCTGATCCGCCCGGGAGACCGCGTCTCGGCCGACGGCGAGGTAGCCGAGGGCGAGTCCGAGGTGGACGAGAGCTCGGTGACCGGCGAGTCCGTCCCTGTCCCCAAGGCCGAGGGCGCCTCCGTCTTCGCGGGCAGCATCAACGCCTCCGGCGCGCTGCAGGTCCGCGTGACCCGGCCTGCCTCGGACAACACCATCGCCCGCATTATCCGCCTGGTGGAGGAGGCACAGGATGCCAAGGCGCCGACCGCCCGCTTCATCGAGCGGTTCTCGGCCGTCTACACGCCGATCGCGGTTGCTGTGGCGGCCCTGGTCGCCGCCGCGCCGCCGCTTGTCGTCGGCGCAGACTGGGACACCTGGATCTACCGCGGCCTGGCGCTGCTGCTGGTCGCCTGCCCCTGCGCCCTCGTCCTCTCGACGCCTGCGGCCATCGCCTCCGGCCTCGCCGTCGGCACCCGGCGGGGTCTGCTGGTGAAGGGCGGCGGCGCCCTGGAGACCATCGGCCGGATCCGCGCCGTCGCCTTCGACAAGACCGGCACCCTGACCGAAGGGCGCCCGCGCGTGACCGACCTCCTCGCCCTCTCCGGCCCGGAGCGTACCATGCTCGGCCTCGCCGCCGCGGTGGAGAACGGCTCCAGCCACCCGCTCGGCCGCGCCATCCTGGAGCGGGCGGACGCCGATGGCATCCCACTGCGCCCCGCCAAGGATTCGCGGGCCATCCCGGGCAAGGCCGTTGAGGCGGTCGTGACCGGCAAGCGCGTGGCCGTCGGCTCGCCCTCTCATGCCGCCGGGCAGGCGCCGCTCCCGGCCGACGCGGCGCGGACGGTCGCCGAGTGGGAGAGCCAAGGAAAGACGGTAGTCGTCGTCTCCGTGGACGGTGCCCACACCGGCCTGATCGCGGTGCGCGACGAGCCCCGGCCGGACGCGGCCGCGGGCATCCGGGCGCTCGGCGCCCTCGGGGTCGAGGCCGTCATGCTGACCGGCGACAACATCCGCACGGGTCAGGCCATCGCCGGGGCGCTCGGCCTCAAGGTGAAAGCGGGGCTGCTGCCGGAGGACAAGCTGCGGGAGATCGGCGCCCTTAAGGAAAAAGCACCCGTTGCCATGGTCGGCGACGGCATCAACGACGCGCCCGCGCTCGCGGCCGCCTCAGTCGGCATCGCCATGGGCGGCGGGACCGATGTGGCCCTGGAGACGGCCGACGCGGCGCTGCTGAACAGCCGTGTCGTGGACGTGGCCGCCCTGGTCGGGCTGTCGCGCGCGACGCTCTCCAATATCCACCAGAACGTGGCCATCGCCCTCGGCCTGAAGGCGATCTTCCTGGTAACGACGGTGGTCGGCATCACCGGCCTCTGGCCCGCCGTGCTGGCCGACACCGGCGCGACGGTGCTGGTAACCCTCAACGCCCTGCGTCTGCTCGGATACCGCTTTAAGGGCGTGGCGCATGGCTGAGGGCCTGCCCAGGGCGCGCCTCGCCTGGACCGGGGGCGCGGCGACGGCCGCGCTGGCCTTCGCGCTGGACCAAGCGACGAAGTGGTGGGTACTGGCCTATCTCATGGATCCGCCCCGCGTCATCCCCATCACCCCGTTCTTCAACCTGGTGCTGGGATGGAACCGGGGCGTCAGCTTCGGTCTGCTGTCGGCGGACCACCCCGCGACGCCCTGGCTCCTGTCCTCCCTCGCGCTCGCCGTCGTCGTGGGCCTCGTCGTCTGGACGACGCGCGACCGGCGGCCGGGGATGGCGGCCTCGGTCGGGTTCATCGTCGGAGGCGCCCTGGGCAACGTCGTCGACCGGCTGCGGCACGGTGCCGTGACGGACTTCCTGGACTTCCACGTGGCTGGGTACCACTGGCCCGCCTTCAACCTCGCCGACACCGCGATCTTCGTCGGCGTCGCGCTCCTGCTCCTCGTCGGCGGGAGGCGCGACCCGGCGGGCGCGCCGACCTCCGCGGCGCGACCCTGAGGGCGGGACCGCCGTGAACCCGCTCCTCCAGATGTCCGGCCTCCTGACAGCCTTCCTGGCCGGGATGGTCTCGTTCCTCTCGCCCTGCGTGCTGCCGCTGATGCCCGGCTACGTCTCCTACGTCGCCGGTCGCTCGGTCGCCGCCGAACGCGCGGCGCCCGGTCGCCTCGCCACGGTCGGCCTCGGCCTCTGCTTCGTTCTGGGCTTCGCGACCGTCTTCGTGGCGATGGGCGCGGGCGCCTCGGCGCTGAGCCAAGCCCTGCTGCGCTACCGCTACGAGGCCGGGATCGTGGGCGGCGTGGTGGTCATCCTGTTCGGCCTCATGACCGCGGGCGTCCTGCGGCTGATGCCGCTGCAACGCGACCTCCGCTTCATGCCGACCCTCAGCGGCGGCACGCCGCTCTCCGCCTATGTGCTCGGGCTGGCCTTCGCCTTTGGCTGGACGCCCTGCATCGGGCCGGTGCTCGGCGCCATCCTGGCGCTGACCGCCACCAGCGAGATCAGCCACCTCGGCATCGTGCTCCTGGCCACCTACGCAGCTGGGCTGGGCGTGCCCTTCCTGCTGGTCGCCGCCTTCGCGGACGCCTTCCTGCGCGGCCCGTTCCGCGGGCTGCGGCGCCTCGGCCGTGTTCTTCAGATCGTAGCGGGTGGCGTCATGGTAGTGATGGGGGCGGCCATGATCACGGGCCACCTGACCGACTTCGCCATCCTGATGCTTGAGCTCTTCCCGGGGCTCGGACGCATAGGATGAGCGACGACGACGATCTGCCCCGGGACCTTGGCCACATCACGCCCGCCTACCGCCGGGCGCTCTGGA
This sequence comes from Roseomonas sp. OT10, assembly GCF_020991085.1. Lineage (NCBI taxonomy): Bacteria > Pseudomonadati > Pseudomonadota > Alphaproteobacteria > Acetobacterales > Roseomonadaceae > Roseomonas > Roseomonas cutis. The sequence goes on along the minus strand of NZ_CP087721.1, from coordinate 22,891 downwards.
TCGTCGTGGGACTCAACGTCGGCTACGGCCTCGTGGAGATGGTTGGCGGCTTCGTCTCCGGCAGCCAGGCGTTGAAGGCGGACGCTCTCGACTTCCTTGGCGACGGCCTGATCAGCTTCCTCGGCCTGCTGGCCATCGGCTGGAGCCTCGCTTGGCGCGCCCGGTCCGCCCTCATCCAGGGACTGTTCCTCGCGGCGCTCGGCTTGGGCGTGCTCGCCACCACTGGCTACCGGGTGCTGGTGCTGAACCAGCCCGAGGCCGAACTGATGGGCCTCTTCGGCACCGTCGCGCTGGTGGTCAACGTCGCCTCCGCGGCGGTGCTCATCCCGCACCGGGAGGGTGACGCCAATGTCCGGGCTGTCTGGCTATTCAGCCGCAATGACGCCATCGGCAACCTCGCCGTGGTGGTCGCGGCGGGTCTCGTCTGGTGGACCGGAACTGCATGGCCGGATCTCGCCGTGGCCGTCGTCATCGCCGGGCTTTTCCTGCAATCGGCATGGTCGATCGTCCGCGATGCCAGGACGGATCTGCGTGAGGCAACCAATGACTGAGAACGTTCAGCCAGAGCTGCCTCCGGGGCAGAGCACCGGGCCATCCGGACCGGACGCCCAGGTAAGGGTCGCCGCCTGCACGACTCCTGTTCGCATTGCCGACCCGGAGGTGAATGCGGACACCCTGCTGACGACCGCGCGTGCCTGCGACGCACGATTGGTGTCCCTGGTCGCCTTCCCGGAGCTGGCGTTGACCGGTTACTCCATTGACGACCTCTTCCTTCAGGATGTTGTGCTGGACGCTGCGGAGGCCGCCCTGAGGCGTATTGTGGAGGCTTCCGTCCATATCCAGCCCGTCATGGTGGTGGGAGCACCCCTGCGCCACGCGGGGCGCGTCTACAACACAGCAGTGGTGGTCCATGGCGGGCGGGTGGCCGGGGTGGTCCCGAAGGTTCACCTGCCAAACTACCGCGAGTTCTACGAACGCCGTTACTTCGCGTCCGGGCAAGGTACGGAAGGCAGCATGATCCGCCTGGGTGAGCAGCACGTGCCATTCGGTCCCGACCTCATCTTCGTGGCCGAGGACCGCCCAGGGCTCGTGTTCCACGCTGAGATTTGCGAGGATATGTGGGTGCCGATACAGCCGAGCGCCATCGCGGCGCTGGCTGGTGCGACTGTTCTGGTGAACCTGTCGGCTAGCAACATCACAGTCGGGAAAGCCGACACCCGGCGAATGCTGTGCCAAGCTCAGTCGGCGCGATGCACGGCGGCCTATCTGTACACGGCGTCTGGCGAGGGTGAATCGACGACCGACCTCGCGTGGGATGGTCAGACCTCGATCTATGAGAACGGGGTCCTTCTCGCAGAGACCTCCCGGTTCAAGCCCGGAGCCCGGATAGCTGTCGCGGATATCAACGTCAGCCTCTTGGCCCGTGCCCGCGGCTGTTCGGGCATCTTCGCGCAGTGTCGGATGAACCACAAAGCCCAGGTGGTCCGCTTCCGCCATGTTTCACTGCACTCCGGGGCCGACACAGGTTTCAACTGGTAGCCAACGGCCGCGTGCCCCCCCGAAGCCGAGGTCGTCTCCGGCCGCAAGCGAAAGGTCTACACCCTGACGGACAAGGGCCGGGACGCTTTCAAGGTCGGCCTGAAAGCCTGGATGGACGCCACAGCAACCTTGACCAGATGAGCTCCTGCGGCACCGTCAGGGTCGCGCAGTTCGCCTCCGGCCTGCTGATGTGGGTGCTCATCGCCACCGGCGAGATCACCGCGCTCGCGGACTGGATGCTAGTGGCCTTCCCATGGCTCGCGAGGATCGGATGAGCGGCGGCGCCCTCCGGACGCGCGCGGGCCGCCCGATCCCGAGCGCCGTCGCCTCCACCTCGCCCTCTCGAGGCGGCACGGGCGACGAGCCCGAGGCCGCGGGGGGGCGGAGAGGGACCGCGCCGGGCCGAGGGGAAGGGTTCGCGCCACCGGACGCGGTCGCCCGCCTCTTCACCTGGCTTGCCGGACTGCCGCCGCGTCGGGCTCTCGCCGCGGCGCTCGCCCTCGGGCTGCTCTCGGCCCTCGCCCTGCCCCCGCTTCATGCGGTGCTGGTGCTGCTGCTCGCCGTACCGGGGCTGCTCGCGCTGCTCGGCGCCGCGACGTCGTGGCGACGGGCGGGCAGGCTCGGCCTGGCCTGGGGCTTCGGCCACAGCCTCGGGGGCCTGTACTGGGTTACGGAGGCGCTGCTCACAGACCCGGCGCGCTGGTGGTGGCTCGTGCCGCTCGCCGCGCCGGCGCTCGCCGCCGTGATGGCTCTCTACGCGGTGCCACCCGCGCTCGCCGCCTGGTTCCTGCCTCCGGGCTGGTGCCGCCTGGCGGGCTTCGCCGGGGCCTGGACCTTCGCTGAGATGCTGCGCAGCGTGCTGTTCACCGGCTTCCCGTGGAATCCCCTGGGCGGCGTCTGGGCCTTCGCGGCGCTACCAGTGCAGGGCGCGGCCGTGGTCGGCGTGCACGGCCTCTCCCTGCTGACGCTCCTGCTCGCGGGCCTCCCGGTCCTCCCCGACCGCCGCCGGGCCTGGCTCGCGGGCGGGGCCGCGGCCCTGGCCCTCGCCGCCTTCGGCGCGTGGCGCCTCTCCGGCCCGGAGCCGCCGGGGCCGCCGGTACGGCTCGTGCTGGTGCAGGCCGGCGTGGCGCAGGAGGAGAAGTGGCGCGAGGACCGGCGCGCGGCACATGTTCAGGGGAGGCCAGATCGGCGGCTTCGCGCCCGACCCGGCCATCAGCGGGTCGCGCACGACCTCCCAAAAGCGGAAGTCGCAGCCGATGTTCCCGGCGTGTGGCACTGGTTTCAGCAACAACCGCTCGACGGCTTGCAGCAGGGCGAGGCGGCCTGGGCCGCTTCCTGCTCCGCCCGGTGCCGCGGCTTGCAGATGGCGGCCCGGGGCCCGAGCTCGATCACGGCGCTGGTCGCCTCGATCCGGATCGCCTCGACGTCGAAGATCTGCATGGGACGGCCGGGCGGCCCGACTTCGAAGGTCAGGCGGCTGCCCGGCTGCAGGCTGACCCGGGACGCCACCTTTTCGAGGATGGCGAGGAACTTGCCGACCTCCATGTGCTCCGGCTTCTCGGCCGAGGCGGGCAGGTCCTCCACCTGCAGGATCGTCTCCTGCCAGGCATCCGGGTTCCCACCGCAGTCCAGGGTGACGAAGGAGCCCGCCTTCACCTCGGTCACGTGGTAGCCGGGCTCGGTCTGGCGCCCGTCGTAGCTGATGACCAGCCGTCGCGCCGCGTGGGGCCGGAGGGCGTCGAGCACCGCGCCCAGCGAGGCGTCACCCACGAAGCCGATGGTCAGGGGCAGAGCAGGCGCGTTCATCTTCCCTCTTTCACCTCAACGTGTCTTGAGACATTAAGGGGTCATGGACGAAACGCAAGCACTCGATGCCCTCGGCGCCCTCGCGCAGGAGACCCGCCTCCGGATCGTGCGTCTGCTGGTGACGGCGGGGCCGGACGGCATGGCGGCGGGCGCCATCGGCGAGGCGATGGGCGCCACCTCCTCGCGCCTGTCCTTCCACCTCACCCACCTCGAGGCGGCCGGGCTGGTGCAGTCGCGCCGGGACGGCCGGTCCATCCGGTACTCGGCCGTCTACGACGCCCTATCCGGCCTCATCGCCTTCTTGATGCGGGACTGCTGCCAGGGCCACCCGGAGGTCTGCACCCCCGCGGTCGCCGCCCTCTCGGCCTGTGCCTGCCCCTCCCCGGAGCCTGCGGCATGACCATCACGATCTTCCACAACCCGGCCTGCGGGACCTCCCGCAACGTCCTGGCCCTGATCCGGAACTCCGGCGAGGAGCCGGAAGTGATCGAGTACCTGAAGACCCCGCCGACCCGGGACGTCCTGGCCGACCTGATCCGGCGCATGGGCGTGCCGGTCCGCGACGTCCTGCGCGAGAAGGGCACGCCCTACGCGGAGCTGGGCCTCGGCGACCTTTCCTTGACCGACGACCAGCTGCTCGACGCGATGATGGCCCACCCCATCCTCATCAACCGGCCGATCGTGGTGACGCCCCTCGGGGTGAAGCTGTGCAGGCCCTCCGAGGCTGTACTCAATATCCTGCCGAACCCGCAGCTTGGGGGCTTCACGAAGGAGGACGGCGAGCCAGTGGTCGATGCCGCCGGTCAGCGTGTCGCCAAGGGCCTGACGGCATGAGCGCGGCCGTGGACCGCGAGGCCGCCATCCAGCACCGCCGGGCGGCCTTGGGCACCTTCGAGCGCTACCTCACCCTCTGGGTCGCCCTCTGCATCGTGGCGGGCGTCGCGCTCGGCGCCGTGCTGCCCGGGCCGTTCCGGGCGCTCGGCCGCATGGAGGTGGCCCAGGTCAACATCCCCGTCGCGGTCCTGATCTGGGCGATGATCGTGCCCATGCTGCTCCGGGTGGACTTCGCCGCCATGGGGCAGGTCACCCGGCACTGGCGCGGCATCGCCGTGACGCTGGGCATCAACTGGCTGGTGAAGCCCTTCTCCATGGCCTTGCTGGGCTGGCTGTTCATCGGCTGGCTGTTCCGGCCCTGGCTGCCCGCAGGACAGGGAGACAGCTACATCGCGGGCCTCATCCTGCTGGCTGCGGCGCCCTGCACCGCCATGGTCTTCGTGTGGTCCCGCCTGACGGACGGGGATGCTAACTTCACCCTGAGTCAGGTTGCGCTGAACGACGCGATCATGCTGGTGGCCTTCGCGCCGGTGGTCGGCCTGCTCCTCGGCCTCTCCGCCATCACGGTGCCCTGGGACACCCTCTTCCTCTCCGTCCTGCTCTACATCGTCCTGCCCCTCGTCGCGGCGCAGCTCTGGCGCCGGTCGCTGCTGGCATCGGGCGGCGAGGCGGCCCTCGGGCGCATGCTGAAGGCGATCAACCCGGTGTCGCTGGTGGCCCTGCTGACCACGCTGCTGCTGCTGTTCGGGTTCCAGGGCGAGCAGATCCTCGCGCAGCCGCTGGTGATCCTGCTGCTTGCGGTTCCTATCCTGATCCAGGTCTACTTCAACGCCGGGCTGGCCTACCTGCTGAACCGGCAGTGCGGCTCGGCGCACAGCGTCGCCGGTCCCTCCGCCCTCATCGGCGCCTCCAACTTCTTCGAGCTGGCCGTCGCGGCGGCCATTGCCCTCTTCGGCTTCGAGAGCGGGGCCGCGCTGGCGACCGTGGTCGGCGTGCTGGTCGAGGTGCCCGTCATGCTCTCGGTGGTCCACATCGTGATGCGGACGAAGGGCTGGTACGAGCGGGGATGAAGGCCGCGGATCTCGTGCGGCGCCGGGGGGTTGTCACCACCACTCTCGGCATCACGCAGACCCTGGCCTGGGCGTCCACCTACTACCTCCCGGCCGTCTTCGCGGATCCGGTGTGCGAGGCCCTTGGCCTGTCCCGAGCCCTGTTCTTCGGGATCTTCTCCGGCGCCCTGCTGCTCTCCGGCCTCGTCGGTCCGACGGCCGGGCGGCTCATCGACACCTACGGCGGCCGCGACGTCCTCGCGGCCTCGAACCTCGTCTTCGCGGCCGGGCTGGCGTTGCTGTCCTTCGCCTTTGGGCCGGTCACCCTGGCCCTGGCCTGGGCGGTGATCGGCGTCGGCATGGGGTTCGGCCTCTACGAGGCGGCCTTCGCCACGGTGACCGGCCTGTACGGGCGCGAGGCCCGCAACGCGATCACTGGCATCACCCTCTTCGCGGGCTTCGCCTCCACGGTGGGATGGCCTGCCAGTGCCTTCATGATCGACGCCCTGGGCTGGCGGGGTGCCTGCCTCGCCTGGGCCGTGCTGCACCTGGTCGTGGCCCTGCCGCTGAACCGCTTCCTCGTCGCCAAGGTCCCGCCGCCGCCTCCGGCCGCGGCCGCGGTCCCGGCCGACGCGGCGCCGGGCGGGGTGCCCTGGACCATGGTCATCCTGGCGGCCGTCTTCGCCGCCACGACCTTCGTCTCCACCGCCATTGCTACCCACCTGCCGCGGATCATCGAGGCCCTGGGCGCGGCACCGACCGCGGCGATCTTCGCGGCGTCCCTGGTCGGCCCGGCCCAGGTGGCGGCCCGGGTGGCCGAGTTCGCTCTTCTCAGAAAGGCGTCGCCCCTCGTCACGGCGCAGCTTGCCGCGGGCCTGCATCCGGTCGGCGCGGCGCTCCTGGCCTTCCTCGGGCCGGTGGTCGCCATCCCCTTCGTACTGCTGCACGGTGCCGGGAACGGGCTGCTGACCATCGCGCGCGGCACCCTGCCACTCGCCCTGTTCGGCCCGGCTGGCTACGGGCTGCGCACGGGGCTGCTCGCGGCCCCGGCGCGCCTCCTCCAGGGCGGGGCGCCCCTCCTCTTCGCGCTGGTGCTGGATGCGCTCGGACCGCACGCGGCGCTCATGCTGTCCAGCACCCTCACCGCGCTGTCCCTGGTCGCGCTGCTGGCTCTCACACGTCGAGTTCGCGATCCCGGCGCAGATCGACCCCGCCGCGGAGTCTGAGCACCGGATCTCGGCAGCGCGTTATGTCGGCTTCGCCGCTTCCAGATCTCGAGAGCGGCCATGCTGCTATCGGCCAGACCACGCCGTAGCAGACGAGCTCCAGCGGGCCGCTTCGATGTCCGCCCACGAGGGTGCAGTGGACGCTCGGGCGGGAGACATGACGACCCCGTCAGCCCTGACTAGCGGGAGGTGTGCCGGCCAGAGGATCATGCCCGCCGCCCGGACGCGCGTCGGGCACAGCCGGGGAGGGCGCGGCCCCGCCCCGTTCCGCGGCGCCCATCCGAAAACCCAGCCAGTTCGGGCCAACCTGCCCCTCTGGCCGGGAACCAACGCACGATAAGCCTAGTTTCGGCGACGTTCTGACCGACGCCGAGATCCGCACGGTGCTGGCGTTTATTAAGAGCACTTGGCCGGAACGGGAGCACGCTTTGCAGGGACGCCAGACTCGTCCTGGAGGAGAGAACTCCAGGTGATTGGGTGCGGAATCCGGCGGGCTTCCCTGGTGCCCCGGTCGCGGGCCCTGCGCCACGCACTGCGGCGCAGGGCCGCTAAGCGAACTAGGCCAACAGGTAGTCCTGCTGCACATCAGTGGTCGTGGTTCCGTCCCGGAAGAGGTACAACGAGCCCTCATCCGTAATGGCGGGATCGTTCACAAAAGCTCCGCTTGTACCTGCATCTGCATTGAACATGAAGTCGTCCTGAGCCATCTCGCTCTTCGTAAGGCCTTCGAGCAACAGAGACCCGGTTCCCTGATCCGTGGTCCAGCTGACCAGCACTCCACCAGTCGTGTCGGCCACCGTGACCTCATCGGGCGTGATGTCACGGAAGGCGATGTGGTCGAAAGCGCCGGGGCCTGCATCAAAGCCACCTGTGACCACGTCGTTGCCGCTGTCGGGAGACACGATGAAGGCGTCGGCACCGTCCCCGCCGTTCAGGACATCGTCGCCGCCCCCGCCCTCGAGCATGTCGTGACCGGCACCGGCGTACAGGGTGTCCTTCCCGTCCTCGCCCATGAGGTTGTCGGCCTGGTCACCTCCGAAGAGCTGATCGTCCCCGGCGCCGCCTACTAGGTGGTCCTGGCCCATGCCGCCGTCCAGAGTGTCGTTTCCGGCATCACCGGTGAGGTTGTCGTCCTCGGCTGCCCCTGACAGCCGGTCATCTCCCCCGAGACCGAAGTAGAAGTCGCGCGCGTCCGTGCCCGCAAGGGCGTCCGCCTGCGCAGCGCCGATCTGCACATTGAACTCGTCGAAGTGGATGGTGGTGGCGGGCGTCGTGCTGTCGGTGATGTCCGGCGCGAAAACGTTGAAGCCCTCATCCTTTGCGAAGCTGACGGCGGATACGTGGTCCGCGTCGGCACTGGTGGGCTGGAGAAGATAGCGGTCATCCGCAAACATAAAATCGTCCTGGGCGAGATCCGCCTTCTCGATACCCGCCAGCAGCACCGAGCCCTCTCCATCCGCCCAGCTAATCTTCACACCAGCAGCCGTGTCCTGGAACGTCAGCTCCTCCGGCGTGATCTCGCGGAACGCGATGTGATCGAGGATGCCAGGCCCAGCCTGGAAGTCGACGACAATGTCGTGGCCGCTGGTAGGGTCGACGATGAACGCATCGCCGCCCAGCCCACCGGAGAGCACGTCGTTTCCAGCGCCGCCCTCGAGGTCGCCGTGGCCCACCCCTTCGCTGAGGTAGTCTCGCCCGTCCGCTCCCCGAAGCCCGTCGGCGGCGTCGCCACCAATCAGGAGGTCGTTGCCTTTGCCTCCATCTATATGATCCATACCCGCACCGCCGACGAGGACATCGCTTCCGCGACCGCCGAGCAGGTCATCGTTCTGAGCATTGCCGAGGAGGATGTCCGCGTTGGCTCGGCCAAACTGAACGTCCATGGCGTCTGACCCGGAGAAAAAGTCGAAGTGCGCCTGTCCAATGCGCAAGTCATAGTCACCGAACGCTCTCTGGAAATCGCGGCCACTGCTCAGCCCAAAGTGCTGCGGATTATGTGCCATAGCGTTTTCCTTGCACGATGAGGAATGTACCGGCCGGGCAGGGTAGGCAGTTCCAAGCCCCCGCAGTGACCGGCCAATGAGAACGGCTCAGTCGAACAGCGGATCACCGTGCAACAAAATGATGTAGTGTCTACCTGTGGACTGAGCGGACAGGGAACTGCGCGAACTTCGTTTAAGCCGCCGCCAGATTCACATAGGACAACGCTGTAAACCGCCAACGGCTGGCGCTGCCATGTACTGGAGTGGAACCCCGGGGCTGCACATGGAAATTGGCGTAAGCGATCACGTCGGCAGACCTACCAACCGACGCAAGCTCGGACGCGCCCTCCGGGTCTGAATTTGCTGCCACCAAACTCCGGTGCGGATACCCGCATGGCGCTGATGGCACGTCGCCCGGAAGAGCAATAGTAGCCGCTTTACCTTCCCCGACGCAGCGTGCTGCCAGTGAGTGGGGCCGGATTCCGCGGTGCCGCGCCTTCACCACGTCCAGGGCCTGGACCGGGAGGGAATAGGCGCGGCACCGCTGGAAGCTATCCCTCGCCCTGGGGGCTGGTGGACGTCATCTCGGCCACGGCCCAGAACACCAAGACCATGACCGCGATCTCCCACCCGATGGAGACAGCAAGACGCCTTCCCGCTCCGGGAGTGCCGGCCGCAAGGGCAGGCGTCAGCCGGAAGCGGTGCCATGCCGCGAAGCCGAGCAGGACGCCCACCAGCGCCAGCTTGGTCATCAAAGCCCAGCCATACGCCGTGGTTAGCAGGGTCTCGAGGCTGCCCACGAGAAGCCACGCCAGCAGCGCCCCGGCGAGAACCAGGCCACCCACGAGCCAAGTGGCGGCCCTAGCCCAGCCCTCGACCAGCCGTGCCGCCTCCGGACCGCCCCGCTTAGAGGCCAGAGCGAGCGGCCAGAGGCTGCCGGACCAGAAGGAGACCGCAACGAGGTGCGTCACCAGGGCTGCCGCGAGGAGCCACCGTGGCTGGTGCTGCGTCGTATGGCCGACGGCTGTGAAGCTGGCTGCAATCGTCAGGATACCTGCGGCGCCGACGACGAGGCTCGGCTGCCCCATCCAGGTAGCAACCGCCACCGCGAGCAAGCCCGTCCAGGCGATCAGGACGGAGATCCCCGGACGGGAGGTGACCATCATGTCCCAGACCTCAGCGTCGAACGGATCCCCGTCCGACGCCAAGGCAACCTGCGTTGCCAGCCAGAGTAGGCTGGACGCCAAGCCCAGTGCCACCATGGTCCGGGTCAGGCGACGGCACGAAGCGGCGTCCTGGGGCGTCTGTAGGCGGCTGAAGCCGATGGCAAAGACGCCCAGCCCAGCGGCCCCGAAGCAGGTGACGTAGAAGGCGATGCGCCACGCCGCCGAGAGCGCCCGGTAAAGGTCCGGCTCCGGCCCGAGCAGCTCCAAGATCACCGCGAAGATGTCACGGCAAAGCGCACTGCGCCGCTCATGACATGGCCGTCGCCGCCCATGGCCCGCCATTCGATCCGGTAGGCTCCCGGCGGGAGCGACGAGGGAACGGTCGCGGTCGCGTGGCTCGCCGCCTCCCGCCCGCCCTCACGGCGGATCTGCCGCTCCTTCCCGGCCTCGTCGAGCAGGCGCAGCGACGTCACGCGGCACTCCTCGGTGAACATCAGGTGCAGCGCGCGCGGAGACGAGTTGAGGGTTGCGCCGTCGCCTGGATCGGAGGAGTGCAGCATCGCATGCGCGGACGCAGCACCGGGAGCCATCAGGACGGCAAAGGCCGCAGCGAGCGCGCCGTTCCGAAGGAAGGCAAATCGTGAAAGCATGGTCTCTCCTGTAGAGGCGATTCCGCGACTGGGATGACGGCGGAAGCCTTGCAGGATGAATAGGCGGGACACCGCAGTGCGGCAGCGGCAATCGCGCACCAATTTATTTCCGCTGCAGGCCGACGCCCGCCTACAGTCAACCAGCCATTCCGGCGGCTTTCCAGCCTGCCGTGTACAGGGCGCTTCGAAGCGCCTCGCCGCCAAGGCGGCCGCCGTTGATGGAAATCGACTTGTCTTCGAGCCGGACCTCGACCTGTGCTGAAGGGTCGGCTTCCTTCACCACGGCAGTCACGCCCTTGGCGCAGCCTTCGCAGTGCATGTTCTCGACGATGAAGCGCATGGGCATTCCCCTTTCCACGACAGTCGCCGGGAGGTGGGGCTTCCCATTGTGGCAAGGTCAAGGGGAGAGACCTGCGCGCCTAGATTCCGGGCAAGCGTCCACGCTCCGGCTTCCGCTACGGGGCGGCCTAGGCAAGAGGGGGAGGGCGTCCGGAGGAGCGGAAGCGCCCGTTCCGACGTTATCGGCCTGTTATAGCCGCGCTTGCCACCCGCGGCTCCAGGTCCGGCGCCCCTGGAGCGGTCGGATTGCGCTCGAGGTCGGCGATCAGCTGCTTCATTTCCCCAATCTCGCGGACCTGCGCCTCGATGATCTGGTCTGCCAAACGTCGCACGCGCGGGTCGCGGATATGGGCGCGCTCGCTAGTCATGATGGCGATGGAGTGGTGCGGGATCATGGCCTTCATGTAATCCACATCACCGACCGTCGCCTGACTGCGAACCAGGAAGAGTGACGCGGCGAACACGACCGCCCCACCTGCGACAATGGCCAGGTTCGCGCGCTTGCTGTGATACATCTTCAGCATGAACAGCATCATGATGACGGCCATCGCCCCGCCCATCATGAGGGCCATCCACGTCCGCGTCTGGCTGTAGAACACATGCTCGAATGCGTAGGTGTTCAGGTACATAAGCCCGAACATGACGACCGTGGACACCAGGATCATCGCGCCGAAGCGGAGGTAGCTCATCTCTATTTCCTTGGAGGTGCGACCGCGGCGTGCGCGGGCCGGTTAGCCCAGGCATGGCGTCCGGCCAGTCAGCGACAACCGCCCAGAGCCGCAGACCGCAGACCGTGGGCCGTGGGCCGTGGGCCGTGGGCCGTGGGCCGCGAAAGTCCTAGCGGGCCGGGTGCCGTGACATCCAGGTCCTCAGTTCGGCGATGTCCTGCTGCTGCTTCTGGATCATCTCCTGAGCCTTACGCTTCATCTCGGGATCACGCCCGTGCTCGACTTCGACCCGTGCCATGTCGATGGCGGCCTGGTGATGCCGCGCCGTCATGCTGGCGAAGTCATGGTCGGCGTTGCCGGTCATAGGCTGGGCCGCCATGTCGCGGTTCATGGCCTCCATGGCAGCATGGTACCCCGCCGAGGCCCCCTGGTGACCGGCTTGCTGGCCCGCGGCGCTCTGGGCCGACGCGGCGCCAGCCCATAGGAGCGCTGCCGCGGCCGCCGCAGTGGCCTGAATAGCGTGACCTCTTGTCAACATCGGGCTCGTCCTTCCTCGCTGTTTATGCGGCGCAGTTTAGCGATTCAGGGAGAACTTCCTGCCACGGGGTACCGCGACACGTGCCCCGGAACCGGCGCCGATCCGCCTGGCCCTAACGCCGTGCAGCGGCTGTCCGGCGGGCGCCGGATTACATCGTTTTATTACTTGGCTGGCCGTCGTCGGCGCCCTGCGGCCAGCGAGGAAGGGTCAGGGTGACCACGGTCCCACGCCCGAGCGCACTCTCGACGGCAAGATGCCCTCCGTGGGCTTCGACGATGGCCTGGGCGGTCGAGAGGCCCAGGCCGCTGCCGCCGCCCGCGGTACGGGCGCGGTCCCCCCGGAAGAACGGCTCAGTCACCCTGGGGAGGTCTTCGGGCGGTATGCCGGGTCCGCGGTCGCCCACCCGCACCAACACTGCGTCGGGGAGCGCTTCGACTTCGATCCATGGATCGCGCCCGTGCCGAACGGCGTTCGCGACCAGATTCGTCACTGCCCGCTTGATGGCGACCCGGCGCCCCGGGGCAACGGCGTCGTCAATGCGCCCTTCCTCGACCGGCGTCCCCGCATCGGCAAACTCGTCGGCCACGGTGCGGACGAGCGCCGCGATCGACAGCGGCAGGACGGCTTCACCGCCGTGCCCGCCTCGGAGGTAGGCGAGGACGTCGGAGACCATCGTCTCCATCTCGGCCAGATCGCGTCGTATCGGCTGCTGAACCTCCTCCGGCAGATCCTCGGCCCGGAGACGCAGCCGGGCGATCGGCGACATCAGGTCGTGAGAGAGCGCGCCGAGCGCCAGGGTCCGCTGGCGGAAAGCGTCACGGGTCCGCATGGACATGTCGGTCAGCGCCTCCGCGAGTTGGCGGACCTCGCGCGGGCCGGAAGCAGAGAGGGCTGGCGGCTCGCCCTCGGGGTCGAGGCGGGAAACGGCCTTCGCCAGCGCCGAGACCGGCGCCGAGACAGAACGGGCCGCGAAGCCGACAGCCAGGAGAAGGGCTAAGCCGACGGTAGCCGCGTAGGAGTGCAGCACGCCCTGATCGGCCGATAACACGGTGAAGGAGGCGAGCTCCACCTCCAGCCAGGAGCCGTCTTGTAGGCGGGCCACCGCTCCGATGCCGACGAGCCGGTCCGACGCGGCCTCGTAGCGTCCGGGGCGCACGCGCAACTCGGTCGCCACGCCGCTCAGGGCCGCTGTTCGGGCCGCGACGGTCGGCCACTCCTCGCGAGAGGGGTGCTCGGGGGTGGGGGCCGCGTCGCGGCGCCAGTGCACCTCCAGGTCCGCCCGCGACAGGGCATGGGCGATCCGGTCCCTGTCGCCCTCCGGTGCCGATGCTACAGCATCCAGGATCGTCGCCAGGCGCTGGGCTAGCAGCTCCTCGGTCCCCCGCTCCACGGCATGGCGGAGCAGCACGTCGTGAATGCCGACCATGGCGGCGAAGAGCACCGCGAAGCCAATTGTCAGGGTCGCCAGGGTCCGTGCTGCAAGGGACTGGGGGAGGAACCTTCTCACCCAGACCAATCCACGAGGCTCGACAGCAGGTATCCTACGCCACGGACCGTTTTGATGAGGCCCGGCTCCCCGTCCTCGTGGGGCCTGGATCCGAGCTTGGCCCGCAGCCGGCTGATCTGGACGTCCATCGAGCGGTCCAGCCCGCCGTAGGGGCGGTTCCGGGCGATGTCCAGGAGCTGGTCCCGCGTCAGGATACGCTGCGGCCGCTCCACGAACGCCAGGAGGAGGTCATATTCGCCGCTGGTCAGCTCGACCGCGACGCCGTCCGGCCTGAGAAGCTCGCGACGCCGGGTATCCAGGGACCACCCGGCGAAGTGCGCCACCTCACGGCCCTTACCGCCCGCGTTATCCTCAGGGCCCTCGGCCCTGCGGAGGACAGCCCGGATGCGGGCGACCAGCTCCCGGGGGTCGGCTGGCTTCACAACGAAGTCGTCCGCCCCCAGCTCCAGCCCGACAACGCGGTCCGATGCCTCGGCCAGGGCGGTCAGGATGATGACCGGGATCCGTCCCTCGGCACGGAGATCCCGGCAGAGCTCGAACCCCGACTTACCCGGCAGCATGATGTCGAGCAGCACGAGGTCCACCTGGGCCGATGCCAAGAGGCGTCGCATCTCGATGCCGTCGCGGGCGCCGCTGGCGCGGAACCCGCTGCGGCGCAGAAGGGTGAGCAGGAGCTTGCGCAGTTCCCCATCGTCCTCGACGACGAGAACGTGTCGCCCCTCTCCCGACATAGGTGGAAGGTTGGGGGCGGGCACTCCGCGGGAACCGTCGCTTCCAGGACGCTCGGTCAACGCGGCCCTCCGACGGAACCTTCGTCCTCGCAGCAAGCATTCATTCGACGGGCCCGTTCAGAAGAACAGACGAATGCCGGTGACGAATTCAATACCCTCGGCCTTCCCCCCCTCAGCGCGAGCGTACTTGGCGGCCTCGCCGAAGCGCCTTGTATAGTTCACGCCGACATAGGGCGCGACCTCGCGGGTGAACTCGTACCTGAGGCGGAAACCTGCCTCTATGTCATTGAACCCGCTGTTAATGCCGAGTTCCGGCACGCGCTGGGCAGCGACGTTCACCTCCAGGTTCGGCTGCAGCACAAGCCGCTGGGTGACGTAGACGTCGTAAGAGAGCTCAAGCCGCGCCGAGAGGTCGCCCCTCTCGCTCACGAAGCCCTGGAGGTCCACCTCGAACAGGCCCGGGGCCAAGCCCTGAATGCCGATAACGCCGTAGGTGCGGTCCGGCCGCGGACGCGGGTCGTAGCGGACACCCGCCTGGAAGTCCCAGAAGTACCCGATGAGGCGGGAGTAGAGCAGCTGAATCTCGGCATTCTCGGCGCGGCGCCCGCGCTCAAGCTCGCCCTGCGTCTTGATCCAGACCTTGTCGTAGTCGGTGCCGTACCAAGCCTGACCGTCCCAGCGCGCAATATTCGGTGCGCCGTTGAGGCCGACGCCCCATTCGAGCTTCTCGAAAAGGACGGCGCCGAAGTAGACCTCGTGGGACGAGGCGCCGTGCGCGCCCGGATCGTGTACCGCGTTCTGGGAGGCGGCCTGCTGGGCCGACGCCCCGCCGGCCAGGGTGAAGCCGAGCAGGGTCGTGAGAAGGGCGGCCGCCTTGGTCGTAAGTCGCATCGGGTGTCGGTCCTTCGTGATCAGCCGTTAGACGCGACGCGCGGCTGACGTCGGATCTCGACCTTCCGCATCATCCCGGTCTCCATGTGGAAGAGCATGTGACAGTGGAAGGCCCAGCCGCCCTCGGCATCCGCCTCCACATCCACATCGAGTGTGCTGCCAGGCTTGACGCTGATGGTGTGCAGCAGCGGGTTCTGGGCGCCGTTGCCCACCTGCGGCTGCATCCAGACGCCGTGCAGGTGCATCGGGTGGCTCATCATGGTCTCGTTGATGAACCGCATCCGGACCCGCTCGCCGAGGTTCAGCACGATTGGTTGCGCCTCGCTGAAGCGGTTGCCGTTAATGGCCCAAAAGTAGCGATCCATGTTGCCGGTAAGGCGCACCTCAATGATGCGGTTGGGCTCGCGTACCGGGTAGGGATTCGAGAGCGCCCGGAGCATGCGGTATGTCAGGACACGGGTGCCCGGAGGCGCCCCGGTGTTCACCGCGAACGGGTCGGGCGGCGCCATCCCCCCGTGGCCCGCATGCGCGCTGGCCGCGGAAGTATCGACCTGACCCACTTGGCCGGTGCCCGGCGCGCCGTGGCCCATCGCCGAGTGGTCCGGCGCAGCTGGGGCGGCGCCACGCTGGTCGCGCCGCTGCGCGGGCTGCTGGCCCTGGCGCCCCTGCTGCCGCTGCGGCCGGGGCTGCTGACCTCCCTGCGGCCGCCCCATGCCCGGCATGCTCGAGTGGTCCATCCCTGGCGTGCTGGAGTGGTCCATGCCGAGCATGTTCGAATGGTCCATGCCCTGCATGGAGCCTTGGCTCGCCTGGGCCAACCGGAAAAGGCCCGCGCCCGGCACGGAACCTACCGGAAGGTCCGCGACGGCAAAGCGGAAGCCCGGATCCCGTGCCAGGGACGACGAGCGGCCCATGCCCGGCATGTTGGAGTGATCCATGCCGGGCATGTTCGAATGGTCCATGGCCGGGGGCCTGGCCGGGGCTTGGCGAGCACCGCCCGTCCCCCGGGCCGGGGCGCCCTGGTTCATTCCCGGCATATTTCCGTGGTTCATCCCGGGCATGTTCGAGTGATCCATGCCCTGCATGCCGCCCTGGGCACTGCTGGAACCCATGCCGGACATCCCCGAGTGGTCCATGCCGCCCATGTCCATGGATTCCATGGGGGCGATCTGGCCGGGCCGGTCCGTCTCGGGACGCAGGGTGCCGCGGTCCAGGCCCTTGGGCCCGTAGTTGCCGCCCATATCGGCCATGGTCAGCAGCGGCCGCTCGCGGTGCGGGGGCAGCGGCATCATCGGTAAACCGTTCTGGGTGGCCAAGCTGGCGCTCGCGAAGCCTTGGCGGCCCATGGACTCCGCCAGGATTTGGAACTGGCGCCCGCCCGCGGGGCGCACGAGCACGTCGAAGGTCTCGGCTGGGGCGATGCGGAACTCGTCCACAGCCACCGGCTGCACGTTGTTGCCGTGCGCCTGGACAACGGTCATCTCCAGCCCGGGGATGCGCACGTCGAAGTGGCTCATGGCGCCGGAGTTGATGAAGCGCAGGCGAACCGTCTCGCCGGGACGGTAGACCGCAGTGAAGTTCTGCTCGGGCGTCCGGCCGTTGACCAGGAATGTGTAGCCCGTGACGTCTTCGATATCCGTCGGGTCCATCCGCATGTCGCCCCACATCAGCCGGTCGCGGATGATGGCCTCGCGCGCCTGTGCGTTCGGGGCGCGCGCGAGCTCGTTGGCGAGGCTCGCCGCGGTGCGCTTGTTGTAGTTGTAGTAGCCCGCGTCGCGCTTGAGGTTCTGGATGACGCGGTGCGGGTTCTCGTCTGTCCAGTCGGAGAGCTGGATGATGTAGTCCCGGTCGTAGCCGTAAGGGTCGGGGCGCACCGGATCGATGACCAGCGGACCGTAGAGGCCAGCCTGCTCCTGCGTCCCGGAATGGCTGTGGTACCAGTACGTGCCCGACTGCACGAGTGGGAAGCGGTACTGGTGCGTCTGTCCTGCCGCGATGCCCTGAAAGCCATCGCTGATGCCCGGCACGCCGTCTTGACTGCTCGGAAGGATCAGGCCGTGCCAGTGAATCGACGTCTCTTCGCGGAGCCGGTTGGCGACGTTGATGATTACCTCCTCGCCCTCGCGAAAGCGGAGGACGGGGGCCGGAACGGAGCGGTTGACCGCGATGGCCGGGCGGCTGCGGCCGGTGATGTTTAACGACACGTGCTCGATCGCGAGATTGAACTCGCGGGGCATCGCCCGCCCGACGGCCGGCTGAGCCAGGGCGGATCCCGGAAGAGCCGGAGCCGAGAGGGCGGCGATGCCAGCAGCGAGCATCTTGCGCCGCGACAGCGTAACCTCAACCATGCTCGGAAGCTCCTTCGTGAAATGACGGGAGGCGTGGCAGTGACGGCGCGCTGCGGTTGCGCGTGCTCAGCGAGCGATGCCGTGCACCATCACCGCCTGTTGCATTGGATATCTACGGTCGCCCCGGCTTCATCAATCGCGCTGAGGCTCTGGCAATAAAACGTAAGAATTGAGCGAGCCTTCCGGCAACGACGGCCCGGAAGGGAGCTTGTACGCTGCGCCTGGCTGCCGCCCCTCGCGGGAGCGCCCCGCCGGACACGGGATTCCATCCGCATCCGCCAGCCCGGTCCGGCGTGGCATGGCGAATAGGAGGACGCATGAACGCCGCTTCTCGCAGTGGGTGGGCCGCACGTCTCGTCGTGGGCCTGGGCCTCGCGCTCACAGCCGTGGCTTGCGCGCCGCAGTCCGCGCCACAGGCTTCCGCACCCACTTCCGCGGAACTTCCGGTCCAGCCCGCGGGCCGTTCCACGACGACGCCGGGCGCCGCGATGCAGCGTCCGGACAGCGCGGGCATGCAGGGCATGGACCACTCCAACATGCCCGGGATGAACCACGGGAACATGCAGGGGATGTCGGGCATGCAGGGCCACAACATGTCCGGCATGAACATGCAAGACATGATGGCGCACTGTCGCCAGATGCAGGCGGACGCCAGCGCGGGACGGCCGATCCCGCCGGACATGCAGTCCATGATGGCGCACTGCAACATGATGGGCGGCTCGTCCCAGGGACGGTCCCGCTCCCGGTAATCGGCACCGTGGTGGCGGCTGACGCCGCCACCACGACACCTGTCGGCCGTATTCGGCGCGTGCCAGGCAGTTCCTCATTTCACGCCCTACAGCCGGATTGTGCGCAGTCGTAGGGCGTTGCCGATCACCGAAACCGAGCTCAGCGCCATTGCCAAGGCAGCGACGATCGGGCTGAGAAGTATCCCGAGGAACGGGTAGAGGACGCCTGCCGCGAGCGGCACCCCGAGCACGTTGTAGATGAAGGCCAGGAACAGGTTCTGCCGGATGTTGCGCATGGTCGCCCGGCTCAGGGCCCGCGCCCGTGCGATCCCGGCAAGGTCACCCTTCACCAGCGTCACGCCTGCGCTCTGCATGGCGACGTCCGTCCCGGTGCCCATGGCGATGCCCACGTCGGCCTCGGCCAGCGCCGGGGCGTCGTTGACGCCGTCACCGGCCATCGCAACGACCTTCCCCTGCGCCCTGAGATCGCGAACGATGCGGTGCTTGTCCTCGGGGAGGACGTCGCCCTGGAACTCGCCAATGCCGAGCTTCCGGGCAACGGCACCGGCCGTCGTTTGATTGTCGCCGGTCAGCATGACGATGTGGACGCCCGCGGCGCGCAGGCTCTCCAGGGCGGATGGCGTAGTCGCCTTGACTGGGTCCGCTACGGAGATAACGCCACCGGGCCTGCCGTCTATCGCAAGGAAAAGCGCCGTCCCTCCCTCGCGCCGGAGCTCGTCCGCCGTGGTGGCCAGCCCGCCCAGGTCCACGCCGAGATCCTGCATTAGGCGGGCATTCCCCAGGGCCACCCGCCGTCCGCCGACAGTGCCGGTGACCCCCTTGCCGGTCACAGAGTCGAACTCGGCGGGTTCCCACATTTCGACCCCGCGCTCCCGGGCCGCGGCCACGATGGCCGCCGCCAGCGGGTGCTCGCTCGACCTCTCCAGGCTGGCCGCCAAGGGCAGCACCTCGGCCTCGGTCAGACCCAGTGCCGGGACCACGGCCACGACCTTGGGCTTGCCCTCAGTCAGCGTGCCGGTCTTGTCCACGACAAGGGTGTCGACCTTCTCCATGCGCTCGAGCGCCTCAGCTGACTTGATGAGCACACCCGCACCGGCTCCCTTGCCAACACCCACCATGATGCTCATGGGCGTAGCCAGGCCGAGCGCGCAGGGACAGGCGATGATCAACACTGAGACGGCTGCGATCAGCCCGTAGGAGAGTGCCGGTGACGGGCCCCAGACGGCCCAGGCGATGAAGGCCAGGACCGCGACGGCGATGACCGCCGGGACGAAGTAGCCGGACACCTGGTCGGCCATTCGCTGGATGGGCGCTCGGCTGCGCTGAGCCTCGGCGACCATGGCGACGATGCGGGACAGCATGGTGTCGGAGCCGACCTTGTCGGCCCGCATCACCAGCGCGCCGGTTCCGTTCACTGTGCCGCCGATGAGCTTGGACCCGGGCGCCTTCTCCACCGGCAGGGATTCGCCGGTAACCATGGACTCGTCCACGGCGCCACCGCCCTCCAATACCTCGCCGTCCACCGGCACGCTCTCTCCCGGACGCACCCGCAGCCGGTCGCCAGCCTGGACGTCCGCCAGGGGAACCTCCTCATCCTCTCCATTCTCCTTGAGGCGCCGCGCGGTCTTCGGCGCCATGTTGAGTAGGGCGCGGATGGCACCGCCGGTCTGCTCCCGGGCGCGCAGCTCTAGCACCTGCCCGAGAAGGACGAGCACGGTGATGACAGCAGCTGCCTCGAAGTAGACGGCCACCGTGCCGTCCATGCCCCGGAAGCCTTCCGGAAAGACACCGGGGGCGAAGGTCGCCACCAAGCTGTAGAGGTATGCGGCGCCGGTCCCGAGGGCGATCAGCGTGAACATGTTGAGGCTGCGGTTCACGACCGACTGCCAACCGCGCATGAAGAACGGCCAGCCGGCCCAAAGCACGACGGGGGTCCCCAACAGGAATTGGATCCAGACTGAGATCCTGGGCGGCACCAGGTGATGGAGCCCGAGGCCAGGGATGTGAGCCCCCATCTCCAGCACCACCACGGGGAGTGTGAGGGCCAGCCCGATCCAGAACCGGCGGGTCATGTCGGCCAGCTCGTGGTTGGGGGCGGCCTCAGCGGTGACGTCCAGCGGCTCCAACGCCATACCGCAGATGGGGCAGTTCCCGGGCCCCTCCTGCCGGATCTCGGGGTGCATCGGGCAGGTGTAGATGGTGCCCTTCCGTGGAGCTGGAGGCGGGGCCGCGGCGGCCTCCTTCGGCTTCAGATATTTGTCGGGGTCAGCCTGGAACTTCGTCCGGCACCCAGCTGAGCAGAAGTGAAATGTCGTCCCGGCATGCTCCAAGCGGTGCTTCGAGGTGGCCGGATCGACCTTCATCCCGCAGACCGGATCTGTGACGAGCCCGGCGTCAGCGGCCGGGCCGGGACCGTGATGATGGTCGTGGCCGCAGCCCGGCCCGTGCTGGTGCGAATGCCCGTGACTGGTGTGGTGACTGCTCATGCTTGCCGCCCCGGTTTGGGCCGCGTGGCGGGCCCTCGTTGCTCAGGTGACCGGGAAGGTGGTGTTTCCCATGATGGGAAGGTCAAGGACCATCAGCTGCCGAACGGGGATTCTCTGGGGGATGCCTTGACCTTCCCACAGTGGGAATCTCCATCTTAGCCGTGATCAGGACTGCGGTGCCTTGAAAAGGAGGTCCCCATGAACATCGGACAGGCCGCGAAGGCGTCCGGCGTCTCCGCGAAGATGCTGAGGTACTACGAGAGCGTGGGCCTCCTTCCCGCGGCGGGGCGGACTGAGGCGGGCTACCGCGTGTACTCGGAGCAGGACATTGGTACCCTCCGCTTCGTTCGGAGGGCGCGGGACCTCGGCCTGCCGCTGGACAGCATAAAGCGGCTCATTGGCCTCTGGCAGGACGAGGATCGTGCGAGCGCCGACGTGAAGCGCATTGCCACCGAGCATGCGGCCGAAATGCGCGCCAAAGTCGCCGAGATGACCCGGATGTGCGAGGCGTTGGAGCGTATGGCTGACGCTTGCCACGGTGACGACCGGCCGGAGTGCCCGATCCTCGACGAGATTGCCGAAGGCGACCACTGCGCCGCCGGCGGCCATGACGCCGGTCAGGACGGGAGCCTGCGACAGGCGAACGGCAAGAGCACAATCAGCAGCTTCCAGGGAGCGATGTCATGAGCAAGGGGTTCAGGGGCGGCGCCGCCCGGCGCTCCCTCCTTGGTTTCGGGCTGGCTGCTGCGGCGCTGCCCGTCAGCGTAGTTCGGGCCCAGGGCCCAGCACTCCAAGTGTGGAAAGACCCGAGCTGCGGCTGCTGCGAGGGATGGGTCAGGCACATGCGCGCGGCGGGCTTCGAGGCGACCGTCCATGAGGTCGCGGACCTGCAGGCGGTGAAGGCGGTCAACGGCGTGCCGGACAAGCTCCAGTCCTGCCACACGGCCACGGTCGGCGGCTACGTCGTGGAAGGCCACGTCCCTGCCTCCGATGTCCGCCGCCTGCTGGCGGAGCGCCCGCGCGCCAAGGGACTTGCCGCGCCGGGGATGCCGCCCTCCTCACCGGGCATGGACATCCCGGGGACGCCCTACGAGGTCATCCTATTCGGCGGTGGAGCTGACCGGATGTGGGCCCGGCATTGACCAGGATGGCTGGACAGGCCGCGCTGCGCCCGAGAACGGCGACTTGATCGAGGTCAAGGCGGGTCGGCGCCGATGGCAGGGATCGGCGGAGACACTAGCGATGCACGAGCACTCCATAGGCTTCAGCTTAGTTGCCTTGTTCAATGTCCTTCGTGAGCATTACGCCCACACCCCAGGCGTAACATTCGTAGGGTCTCACGAGTCTGCATGGACGTTCTGAAATCCTGCGCTGGATCACTGCATTTGCCGGGAAGTCGCCCGCGTTCCGCGTCGTCATAGACATGCAGCACACCCTGAGCTGGCCGCTAAGGCTCGATTGAGAGACGGGCCGGTGCCAGCTGCCAGCCTGACCGAGCACCGGCCGTCGACAGCGAAACCCACCAACGCCGCCTTCGCTGTCTCATTGAGGCGCCATTGTCCTCGGAGAACCGCTATGCACCACATGTCCACCGAAATGCAGGCCTGCATCGAGGAATGCCTGCGCTGCCACAGCACCTGCCTGAGCATGGCCATGAACCATTGCTTAGAGGTCGGCGGCCAACATGTCGAACCGGCCCACTTTAAGCTCATGATGGCATGCGCCGAGATTTGCCAGACCTCGGCGAACATGATGCTGATCGGCACCCACCATCATAAGCATACCTGCCGTGAGTGTGCAGAGATCTGCGAGGAGTGCGCGGCGAGCTGCGACGCCGTGGGGGGTATGGAGGCATGCGCCGAGCAGTGCCGAAAGTGTGCTGCGTCCTGCCGCGCGATGGCCGCCTAAGTTGATGCGGCGGCGACCCCGTTCACCGCGGGGCCGCCGCTGCAGTGACGAGCGCCGCACATGGCCGGCACATAGAAATATCTTGTCGCCTTCCAGGAAGGCTCCTGCAATGCACGACCTCTATCTTGGCTGCGTCGGCGAGCAACGCTTGTCGCTCAACCAAGGAGGTTCAGATGCCTGTCCACACACTACATCGGTCTTCAGGCTTCATAGGCCAGCTCCGCGGCGCGGTCCGCGCTTGGCCCCTCGGAGGCGCCGTCGCCCTCATGCTGACGGCTATTGTAGCACCTGGCACCGCTTCTGCTCAGCAAGCCGGTTACGTCACTACGGCGCCCAGCGCACGAGCGCCGAACGGCCTGACCATCGACCAGGGTGCGGGATCGCCCGGCATGGCTGCCTTCTCGGCTGCTCCGCACCCGACGACCCCCCATCAGCATGGCCCGGATAATCCTCAAGCTGGTGTCCCTGGTATCC
>NZ_CP087720.1 GCF_020991085.1 Roseomonas sp. OT10 | reverse complement strand
ACCGCAAGCCGCGCGAGCTCTCGGGCGGGCAGCGGCAGCGCGTGGCCCTCGCGCGCGCCATCGTGCGCACGCCGCAGGTCTTCCTGATGGACGAGCCGCTCTCCAACCTCGACGCCAAGCTGCGCGTGACGATGCGGGCGGAGATCAAGCACCTCCAGCACGAGCTGGCGATCACCACCATCTACGTCACCCACGACCAGATCGAGGCGATGACGCTGGCCGACCGGGTGGCGGTGATGAACAAGGGCGCCATCCAGCAGATCGCCCCGCCGGCCGAGGTCTACGACCGGCCCGCCAACCTCTTCGTCGCGGGCTTCATCGGCTCGCCGGCGATGAACCTGATCCCCGGCGCGCTGGAGGACGGGGCCTTCGTGGCGCCGGGCGTGCGCATCCCCGGCATCGGTCAGGGCAACCGCGCCGGCGTGGTGCTGGGCGTGCGGCCGGAGGACGTGGCGGTGACCGATGCCGGCCAAGGGCAGATGCGTGGCAGCGTCTATGCCGTGGAGCTGACCGGCGAGGCGGTGCTGATCACCGCCGATATCGGCCCCACCCGCGTCATCGCCAAGGCGGACCGCGCCGTGCGCGCCGATTTCGGCGAGGCGGTCAGCCTGCGCATCGACCCGCGCCGGCTGCACCTGTTCGATGCCGGCACCGGCCTGCGCTTCGAGGCCGAGGCGCCCGCCTATGCCTGAGCCGCTGCTCCTGCTGCCGGGCACGCTCTGCGACGACCGGCTGTGGGACCCGCTGCGCGAGCGGCTGGCGCACCCGGCGGTGGTGATGCCTTCGCTGCGCGGGGCGGCGACGGCCCCCGCCATGGCGGCGCGGCTGCTGCGGGAGGCGCCGCCACGCTTCGCCCTGGCCGGCTTCTCGCTCGGCGGGATCGTGGCGCTGGAGATGGCGGCGCAGGCGCCGGAGCGGATCACGCGGCTCGCCATCCTCTCCGGCAATGCCCGCCCCGACCCGGCGGAGAACGCGCCACGCCGCTGGGCGCTGCTGGAGGCGATGGAGCGCGAGGGGGTGCGCCCGGTGCTGGAGCGCACGCTCTGGCCCTCCTACGTCGCCGCCGCGCGCCAGGACGATGCGGCGCTGCGCCGGCTGGTGGGCGACATGGCGGAGGCGCTGGGCACCGGGGTGCTGCGCGAGCAGACGGGCATGGTCATCCACCGCGCCGACAGCCGCCCGCGCCTGTCCGCCCTCGCCATGCCGGTGCTGGCCGTGACGGGGGAGGAGGACGCGCTCTGCCCGCCCGACCGCAGCGAGGAGATCGCCGCGGTCGCGCCGCGCGGGCGTGCGGTCATTCTGCCCGGTACCGGACATTTCGCGCCGCTGGAGGCGCCGGAAGCCCTGGCGGCGGCGCTGTCGGACTGGCTGGCCAGGCCGTCTCTGGCCATGGCGGAGGCACGGCCGTGATGCACGGCCTCGCCGTGGGGCACGCCATCGCGCGACGACCCGGGGCTGCCAGTCCCGGGCACCACCCATCATCGCCTTGCCCGGGGACGCATCCGCGAGGAGCGGGCCGCCGTGGACGAGGTGGCCGTACACAACAGATCGCCCTGCACGCTGGCTGATCGCGGCGGCAGGACAGGACGGAGGAGCGACGACATGACCGAACGGCTGACCGAGGAACAGGCCCGCGCCCGCCACATCGCGCGCGGCGACATGGTGGCCTGCAAGCTGGCCTTCATCGACTGCAAGATGCCGGGCTCGCACCTGAAGGAGAACTACTCGCTGATCGGCGCGGGCGTGACCCAGTCCGCCGACCAGGTGGTGAACATCCAGGAGCCGCACGGCTTCTCGCTCGGCGCCGCGGCCATGCCGCCGGGCATCACCAACAACCTCCACGTCCACTACACGGCGGAGGTCTTCATGATCCAGTCCGGGAGTTGGACCTTCCGCTGGGGCGCCGGGGGCGAGAACGAGGTCAGCGGCGGCCCCGGCGACGTGGTGAGCGTGCCGACCTGGATCTTCCGCGGCTTCACCAACAGCGGCAACGAGACCGGGTGGATCTTCACCGCCCTGGGCGGCGACGACACAGGCGGCATCATCTGGCACCCCTCGATCCTGGCGAACGCCGCCGGGCACGGGCTGTACCTGACCCGCGACAACATGATGGTGGATACCGAGGCCGGGCAGCCGAAGCCGACGGAATCGGAGCTGCTGCAACCGGTGGACGAGGCGACCATCGCCACCTTCCGCCGCTGGACGCCGGAGCAGATGGCCAGGCGCGTGGTGCGCGCGGCCGACCGGCGCTGGAGCGCGCGGCCGCTGCTGGATTCCGTGCTGCCCGGCCATGCCGCCGAGATGGCGCCGGTGCTGGGCCACGGCATGATGCAGGACCGCGACCTGGAGCTGCCGATCACCAACCCGCACGGCTTCTCTGTGGAGTGGCTGCGCGTGGCGCCGGGCAACCGGGTGGGCGCCTATCGCCTGCCGGAGAAGCAGGTGCTGATGGTGATGGGCGGCACCGCCGAGGTGGCGATGAACGCGCCGGGCGAGGAGGTGCGGGTGACGGTGGCGGCGGGCGAGGTCTTCTCCTTCCCGGCCGGAAGCTGGCGCGCCATCGCGGCTTCGGGCGACGCGCCCTGCGAGATGATCCTCGTCACCGCGGGCGACCACCGCAAGCGGCCGGAGTTCTGGCCCGCCCTGGCACGCGCGGCGGCGGCCAAGGGCTGGGCGCTGGACCACAACGGCTACGTCGCCTCGCTGCGGCTGCTGCCGCTGACGGTCGCGCAGGAGCTGGCGGTGGCGGCGGAGTAGGGCGGATGCGCGCGAACCCGCTGCGGGCGCTGCACCGGGCGGGGCAGCCCATCCTAAACGCTTGGCTCTCGATCCCCTCCGCCTATGCCGCGGAGCTGGCGGGGCACCAGGGCTTCGATGCCGCCACGATCGACCTCCAGCACGGCATGATGGGCTTCTCCGAGGCGCTGGCCATGTTGCAGGCGATCAGCGCGACCCCGGCCACGCCGCTGGTGCGCCCGCCCGCGAACGAGCCGCATGCGATCATGCGGCTGCTCGATGCCGGGGCGTATGGCGTGATCTGCCCGATGATCTCGACGCGGGCGGAGGCGGAGGCGCTGGTCGCCGCCTGCCGCTACCCGCCGCGCGGCCGACGCTCCTTCGGGCCGGCGCGCGGGCTGCTCTACGGCGGTGCGGACTACTTCGCCCACGCCGACGAGGAGATCCTGGTGCTGGGCATGATCGAGACGCGCGAGGCCCTCGGGAACCTCGATGCGATCCTGGATACGCCGGGGCTGGACGGGATCTACGTCGGGCCGAACGACCTGGCGATCGAGATCGGGCGCAAGCCGAAGGCGGAACACGACGACCCGGAGGTCGCGCGCACCATCGGCCATATCCGGGAGGCCGCGACGTCGCGGGGCCTGATCGCGGGCATCTTTTGCTCGGATGGCCCGGCGGCCAGGACGCGGCTGGCGGAAGGCTTCGGGCTGGTCACACCCGGTAACGACGCCATGCTGCTGAAAGCCGGCCTCCTCGCCGCATCGCAGGAGGCGAGAAGCGCGACTCGCCTTCGCTGATCGTATGGGCAGGCCGCCGTCACGAGCGGAGACGGCACCGGGAGGCGGCAACGGCGCCATCTCCGTCCGGTGCCACTCCTGCGGCTGGCGCCTTCCGCAGGTGGTCGTCTTGCCGCGTCCCCCAGTGTTGCGCTCCCCCCCCCGGGGGGAGACTTTGCCTCCCCCCGCTGCTCCCTCCACCGGGGCCACGGGCTGAGCGGATGGCGGGCGATCGGCGCCGCGTCGGGGGAGGCATCGCCCACGGCCCGTCCCTGCCGCCGCTCCTGCGCATAGGCCAGGGCCTGCTGGCAGGCGCGCTCGGCGATGCCCAAGCCCTCCAGCCCGACCGAGAGGCGGGCCGCGTTCATCATGGTGAACATGTGGTTCAGGCCGCGATTGGCCTCGCCCACCAGCGTGCCGATGGCGCCCCCGGCATCGCCGAAGGCCAGCACCGCCGTGGGGCAGCCGTGGATGCCCAGCTTGTGCTCCAGCGAACACAAACAGCGGGCCCCCGTGACAGGCTCACTGACGCAGGTCGGCCTCGACGGGGCGGCGGCTGCTGGCGAAGGCGGGCAGCAGGGCGGCGAGCAGGCCCACGGCGCAGGCGAGGAGCGGCACGGCCAGGTCTGTCCAGGCTGGCCGCACGGGCAGATCGAAGGCCAGATCCGGCTTGGCCAGAGCGGCCAGGGCATGGGCGAGGCCGAGCCCCAGCGCCAGCCCGGCCACGGCACCGGCGCCCAGGATCACGCCCATCTCCGTCCAGGCGGCCGCGAGCACATAGGCACGGGGAGCGCCGATCGCCCTCAGCATGGCGAGTTCCCGCCGGCGGGTGGCGAGCAGGGCGGTGAGGGACAGGAAGACGGCCAGCAGGACGAGCGCCGTCGTCACCCCGGCAATGCCGACCATGAGGTCACGCACGTCGCCCAGCACGCGCAGCAGCGGCACCAGCACCTCGGCGGTGAAGACCGCGGTGCTCTCCGGGCCACGATAGGCGTTGCGCAGCCGATAGGCATCGGCCACCGCGACCGGCGCCACCACGACGGCCGGCACACCGGGCGGGTCCGTCCAGGGCGCGCCGATCCCCGCTTCCTGCCCCGCATCCGCTCCGTGCCCGTCGCCGAGGCCATGCAGCTCCCAGACGCTCTCGATCGGCACCAGGATGGCGTGGTCCCAGGCGTTGCCCTGCGGCGGCAGCCGGCCGACCACGGTGTAATGGCTGTGCTCATGGCCGTGCCCCTCGCCCTCGTCCGGATCGGCGTGGCGGCCATGGCCGGGGGTGAGGCTCTCGCCGGGCCGCAGTGGCACGGCCGCGCCCACCACGGCCTCCTCATGCCCGGCGAAGAGGCGCCCCTCGGCCAGCGCGCGGCGTCCGCCGCGGGTGACGAAGGGCTCCGTGACACCCACGATGGGGTTGCCGCGCCAGTTGTCGCCGAAGCCGATCGGTGAGAACCAGGCGATGCCCTGCTCCTGCTGCAGCCGGCCCAGGACTGCGCCGGACATCAGCGGGACGGCGTCGGGGCGCAGGAAGACCGAGGCGAGGACGAGCTGCGTCGGGCTGCCGGGCGCGCCGACGATCAGGTCGAAGCCGGCGACGGCGCGGACCGAGCCCGCCTGCGCCCCGCGCTCCACCGCGCCGACAGCCACGCCCAGCGCGACGGCGAGGGCCACCAGCAGCGACAGCGCGGCGGCCGTCCAGGGGCGGCGGCGCAGCGCCGCCCGGGCCACGGGCCAGGGATTCATCATGCGAGGAGCACGCCCGCCTCGATCCGGCCGCGTCGCTCCAGGCGCCCGAGCAGGCGCGGGTCGTGGCTGGCGACGAGCAGCGTGGCTTCCGCCTCGGCCGCCAGCTCCAGCAGCAGCGTGGCGACCGTGGCGGCCGCGGCATCGTCCAGGCTGGCGGTGGGCTCGTCGGCGACCAGCAGCGCGGGGCGACCCAGCAGGGCACGGGCCAGGGCCACGCGCTGCCGCTCGCCTCGGCTCAGCGCCGCGACCGGCTGACGCCCGGCGGGCAGGCCGATCCGGTGCAGAAGGGCCCTGGCCGCATCGGCTTCCCGGGGCGTGGGGCCCCAGCGGGAGAACCGCGTGGGCAGGAGCACGTTGCCCAGCGCGTCCATCCCATCGATGAGATGGAACTCCTGGAACACCATGCCGACGTGGCGGCGGCGCCATTCGTCGCGGCCGGCGGGCGGCAGGTCGGTGAGGACCGTCCCGCCCCAGGCGATGCGGCCCGACAGGGGCGTGGCGATGCCGACCAGGGCGTGCAGCAGCGTGGTCTTGCCGGAGCCGGAGGGGCCGGCGATGCCCAGGCTGGACCCGGGCGGAAGGTCCAGCACCGGGACCTCCAGCAGCCGGCGTGGTGGCCTGCCGCGTTCGGCGACCCCCAGCACCAGGTCGCGCAGGCTCAGCGCGCCCGCCGCGGCGAAGGTGACGTCAGGCACGGGTGAAGCTCGCGTCGCGCAAGCGGAGCTGGCTGACGAAGCCGGATTCGGGATCGGTCCAGGAGCCGGTCTCCAGCCTCCCCGTCACCTCGATGCGCGTCGAGGGATCGAGCGGCAGGGCGCGTCGGCGCAGATAGACCACCAGGATGTCCGGCGGCCAGGCCGCGTCGGAGGAGCAGAAGGGGCAGATCGACATCGGCTCCCGGGTCAGGACGAAGAAGACGGCGTCCGCGGAGAGCGGCGGCGCCATGAAGCCGCGCATCGTGACGGCGTGGCCGGCGAGGCGCTGCACCCGGTCGGAGAAGCGCAGGCCGGTCACGGTCCAGGCGCCGTAGAGCTCGTCGAAGCCGATCGGCTCCGCCGCCCGCGCGGCGCGGAGGGAGAGGAGGGCCGGCGCGCCGAACAGGACGCGCCGGCCGATCGTGCGGCTACTGGCCAAGCCCGAGCGCCTCGGCCATGCCGCGGAAGATGTAGGTGTTGTCGACGAAGCCGTGGAAGCGCTCGCTGCCTGGGCCCCAGGCGCGCAGGATGCCGTCGTCGACCGCATGCACGCCCGTGTCGGCCGTGCGCGGCAGGACGCCCTCGCGGCGCTGCGTCCCCGGCGTCTCGCAGAGCTTCTCGTTGGCGACGTAGACGTTGCCCTGGCGCACCGCCGGGACGCGCTGGCCGTCCAGGCTGGGGCGGAAGGTCTCGCAATAGTCCGGCGTGGCGCTGAAGAAGACCGCCAAGCGGCGGCTGACGTCCACGCTGGTCGGGTAGTTCTCGGAATCCGGCTCCGGGTAGTTCGGGAAGCCGGCATCCTGGTAGACGCCGACCTTGTCGCGCATCAGCGGGCCCGGCTTGTCGTCGTCCACCGTGCCCATGATCGACATCCCATGGGTGTGGTCCGGCACCACGACGATCAGCGTGTCGTTGCGCTCCGCCGCCCAGTCGCGGGCCACCTTCACGGCATTGTCCAGCATGATCGTGTCGAACACCGCCCGCTCCCAGTCCAGCGGGTGGTTCGCCTTGTCGATCAGCCCGCTCTCCACCATCAGGTAGAAGCCGGCCGGGTTGCGCGAGAGCACCTCCAGCGCCGCCCGCACCTGCTGGGTGAGGTCCGGCTGCTCCGGGAAGCGCTGGGTGGTGCCGCGGTGCAGCAGGCGGCGGTCCAGCGCGCCGTCCATGTTGCCGAGGTTGAACAGGCCGAGCAGGCGGCGCGTCTCCGGCTTCGCCGCGATCTCGGCCAGGCTGCCCGCCGTCTCGGCGAAGGCGTAGCCCTGCTGCCGGAAGGAATCGAGCACGTTGCGTTCGTCGGAGCGGCGGGAGCCGGCGATCGAGCGCGGCAGCAGCGAGGCGGAGCCGCCGCCCATCAGCACGTCCACGCCGCTTTCCAGCATCTGGTCGGTGATGGGGATGTAGTCGGAGCGGCGGCGGGTATGGGCGAAGACCGCGGCCGGGGTCGCGTCCTGGATCTCGGTGTTGGTCACCACGCCCACGGACATGCCGCGGCTGCGCTGCACGATGCTGGAGAGCGTCTCCACCCGCGGATGGGCCAGCGTGTCGCGGGCGCGGCTGGGATAGACGTTCAGCGCGTTCACCGCCGACTTGTGCCCCGTGTTGTAGGCCGCGGCCGAGTTGGCGCTGTCGGTGGCGATGCTGTCCACGCCCGAGGTGCCGATGGTGGCCATGGCGGGGAAGCCGTCGATCGTCAGGCGGCCCTCGTAGCGGCCCTCGCGGATGCCGCGGGAGAGGATGCGCGCGGCGGTCACGTTGGCGACCGTCAGCCCGTCGCCGACGAAGAGGATGACGTTGCGCGCCTGGCGGGCGCCGCCGGCATAGACCTGCCAGGTCACGCTGGCCGTGTTGGTGCCGTCGCTCGCGGTCACCGTGTATACGCCCGGGGCGGAGAGGCTGGCGTCGCGCAGCAGCAGGCTGGAGGCCGCCTGCCCGTCCTCGCGCTCGACGAACTCGGGCGCGCGGCCCAGCACCGACTGCACCGGCTGGCCGTTGATGGTCACGCGCATCCTGTCCTGCGCCACCACACCGGGGAACTCCACCTTCAGGTCGAAGCGGCTGCCGGCGAGGATCTCCGCCCGGTCCACTGGGAAGACCGTCTGCGCGTTCGCACCGTCCCGGGCAGCCTGCCCTGCCAAAGCGGCCGCGCAGAGCAGCCCCACGTTCAAGAGCCCACGCATGTCATTTCCTTGTCACACGGTCGGAATGGCGGGGCGGACCATAGCCGCTGGTCGCAACGGCTGGGCGGCTGACCGGAAAATTTCATGCGGGACGAGGCAGAGGCCCGAGCGAGGACTCTGTTCACCTCCGGCAATCCCGGCAGAAGCCCCTTGCCGCGCATCTCGGTCCGGGAGGCCGGAGGCACATCCTTTCCACGGTCGGATTGTCGCCCGGCGCCCGGTCGGCACCGGCCCGTACCGCATCGCCGAGTACCGCCCCGAGGTCTCACTGACCTTCAAGGCGCACGACGCCTACTGGGGCGGCCGCCCGCCGGCGCGCCGCATCCGCTACGTCGAGGTGCCGGAGGTGTCGGGCCGGGTGAACGCCCTGTTCTCCGGCGAGGTGGACTTCGCCTGCGACATCCCGCCGGACCAGATCCCGTTGGTGGAGCGCGACCGGCGCTTCGAGGTCCTGGGCAGCCCGATCAACAACATCCGCATCATGGCCCTGGACAAGTCCAACCCCGTCCTGGCCGATCCGCGCGTCCGGCGCGCCATGACGCACGCGGTGGACCGACAGGCCATCGTGGACACGCTCTGGGCCGGCCGCACCGCCATCCCCCGCGGCCATCAGCTCGAGAACTACGGCGCGATGTACCTCGCCGACTGGGAGGTGACGCTGACGCCAGCCCTGTGCGCGGTGATGCTCAAGCCCGGCCACGGCCAGCCCCTGCTGCCCTTCCGGCTGTTCAACCGCGGCTTCGACTGGCTCACGCGCGGCTACGCGGCCGGGGTGCGCCTGTTCCTGCGCCGCGGCTTCCTGGGGATGCTGTCGCTCGCCATGGTCTGCGGCCTGACCGTCATGCTGTTCCGCACCGTGCCGGGCGGCCTGGTGCCGGAGGAGGACCAGGGCAGCCTGTTCGTGGTCTGGAACATGCCGCCCGCGACGGCGCTGGACGGCACCGAGGCCGCCGGGCGCGAGGTCGTGGACATCCTGCGCGCCGACCCGAACATCCGTTCGGTCATGTCCTTCTCCGGCTTCAACCTGCTCTCCAGCGCTGCCAGCAGCAGCGCGGGCGCCGCCTTCATCGAGCTGAAGGACTGGTCGGAGCGGAAGGCGCCGGAGCAGGACGCGCGTGTGCTGGCGGGATCCCTGTTCGGCGCCTTGTCCGAAGTACGCGACGCTGTCGCGATGGCTTTCAACCCGCCCGCCATCGAGGGCCTCGGCACGGTCGGGGGCTTCGAAATGAAGGTGCTGGACCGAACTGGCGGCGGGCGCGAGGCGATGACGGCGGCCGTGCAGGGCCTGGTCGCGGCCGCCCAGGCGCGCCCGGAACTGGCTGGCGTCAGCACCACCTTGCAGTCCAACGTGCCGCGCTACCGCCTCGACATCGACCGCGACGCCGCCAAGGCGCGCGGGGTGGCCTTGTCCGCGCTGTTCGAGACCGTGCAGAGCACCTTCAGCAGCCTCTACGTCAACGACTTCTCCCTGCTCGGCCGCAACTACCGGGTCAACCTGCAGTCCGAGGGCGAGTACCGACGCGAACCGGGCGACCTCAGCCGCGTCTTCGTGCGCGCCGCCAATGGCGAGATGGTGCCTGCCAGCGCAATGCTGACGCTCACCCGCGTGGTCGGCAGCGATCTGGCCGAGCGCTTCAACGGCTACCCGGCCGCCACCATCAACGGCGGCGCCGCGCCGGGCTATTCCTCCGGCCAGGCGCTGCAGGCCATGCAGGAGCTGGCAGCCAGCACGTTGCCGCAAGGATTCGGCATCGCCTGGAGCGGCGCAGCCTACCAGGAGGTGGCAGGCGGCAACGCGGCGGCGCTGGCGCTGGGCTTCGGCGTGATCATGGTCTTCCTGATCCTGGCGGCGCAGTACGGCCGCTGGACCCTGCCCATCGCCGTGCTGCTGGCCGTGCCCTTCGGCCTGTTCGGCGCCCTGCTGGCGGTGTGGCTGCGCGGGCTGAACAACGACATCTACTTCCAAGTCGGCCTGATCACCCTGGTGGGCCTGGCCGCCAAGAACGCCATCCTGATTGTCGAGTTCGCGGTGTTGGAACGCCGTGCGGGCAAGTCGCCCTTCGAGGCGGCGCTGGCCGCGGCGCGGCTGCGCTTCCGGCCCATCGTCATGACCTCGCTGGCCTTCATCCTGGGCTGCGTGCCGCTGGCCATCAGCACCGGCGCGGGCTCGGGCAGCCGCGTCTCCATCGGCACCGCCGTGGTCGGCGGCATGCTGGCGGCGACCTTCCTGGCCGTGTTCCTGATCCCACTCTTCTACAAATGGTTCGCGGGCAAGGCCGAGGCGGCGCCGGAGCAGGCGCACGTACCCTCGCCCGTCGCCCCCGAGAAGGCCATTTGAGCATGACCAGTCGCCGTTTCCTTCTCTCTGGGGTGGCGCTCGCCCTGCTCGCGGGCTGCGCCGTCGGCCCCGACTTCGAGCGCCCGGCAGCGCCGGACGCGGCCGGGTACCGCCCGGCACCGCTGGCGGCCTCGACCGTCGGCACGGATGGCGCCTCTGGCGGCGTCCAGCGCTTCGTGCCGGGCGCGCCGGTGGCCGCGGACTGGTGGCGCGCCTTCGGCTCGCCGGAACTGGACGCCCTCGTCGCCGAGGCGCTTGTCAACAATGCCGACCTGGAGGCCGCACGCGCCACCCTGCGGCAGGCGCAGGCCCTGGTAGCGGCGGGCCGCGGCGGCTTCTTCCCGACGCTCGGGCTGTCCGCGCAGTCCACACGCCAGAGAGCGGAGCCCGTTCCGACCGGCGGCACGGGCAGCTTCCCGCCTTACTCGCTGCACACCGGCCGGGTGGAGGTCAGCTACGCCCCCGACACCTTCGGCGGCACCCGCCGCGAGGTGGAGGGACTGGTCGCGGAGGAGGACCGGCAGCGCCATGAGGTCGGCGCCGCCGCGCTCACCCTGGCCGGAAACCTTGTCAACGCTGTCGTGCAGGAGGCGGCGCTCAGGGCCGAGATCCAGGCGACGCGCGAGATCATCGCGGCGTCCGAGGACAGCCTGCGCCTGCTGCGCAGCCGTCTCGCGCTCGGCGCCGTGCCGCGCAGCGAGGTGCTCCTGCAGGAGTCCGAGGTGGCGCAGCGCCGCGCCGACCTCCCGGCGTTGCTGAAGGCTGCGGAGGAGCAGCGCACGCAGGTTGCCGTGCTGACCGGCCGGACCACCGACCGGGCGCCGCCTCCGGTGCCCGGCCTGGATGCGCTGCGCCTGCCGGAAACGCTGCCGGTCCGCGTGCCCTCAGAGCTGGTCCGGCAGCGCCCGGACATCCTGTCGGCCGAGGCCGCCTTGCAGACGGCCAATGCCCGCATCGGCGTCGCCACGGCCAACATGCTGCCGCGGCTGACGCTGACCGCCAGCTACGGCACGGCGCAGACGGCAGGCGTCGACGCCTTCACGCCGCAGGGGCTGATCTGGTCCGTGGCCGCCGGGCTGACCCAGCCGCTGTTCCAGGGGGGCAGGCTGGCGCGCCAGCGCGACGCGGCCGTCGCCGCGCGCGACGTCGCGGCGGCCCAGTACCGCGGCACCGTGCTGGGCGCCTTCAAGAATGTGGCGGACGCGCTGCGCGCGGTGGAGCTGGACGCCGAGACCCTGCAGGCGCAGCGCGAGGCGGCACGCGTCGCGAGCCAGTCCCTGGAGATCGCCCGGCGGCAGCAGCGGCTCGGCGCCGCTACGACGCTGGAGGTGCTGACCGCGCAGCAGGCGGACGCCCGGGCGCGCATCGCCCTCATCCAGGCACGCGCGGCGCGGTTTGCCGACACGGTGGCCCTGTACACGGCGATGGGCGGCGGCTTCGGCGACATGGGGGAACAGCAGGCAAGCGCTGGGGCGCCGGGCCCCAGGCCTGAAGCCTTCGCCGGACGGTGAGGCACCATGCACCTGCCGACACCCGCCACCACCGAGCACGTGCCTGCTGGGGCCTGCCATGACGCGGGCCCCGGATGGAAGCTGCGCTTCTGGTCCATCTTCACCGGACAGGCGCTCTCGCTCATCGGCTCTGACCTGACGCAGTTCGTGCTGCTCTGGTGGATCACTGACACCACTGGCAGCGTCTCGGCGCTGGCCACTGCAGGCATGGCGGCTCTGCTGCCGCAGGCGCTGCTCGGTCCACTTGGGGGTGTCTTCGCCGACCGCTACAGCCGCCGACTGCTGATGATCGGGGCGGACGCAGTCAGCGCGCTCTGCATGCTGGTGCTGATCGCGTTGTTCCTGACCGGGCGGATCGAGCTGTGGCATGCCTACGCCATGATGGCCGTCCGCAGCGCCATGCAGGCGTTCCAGGCCCCGGCCGCAACGGCCAGCACGGCCATGCTGGTGCCCACGAGCTTCCTGCCGCAGGCCGCCGGGCTGAACCAGACGCTGTTGGGCCTGATGACCGTGGCCGCCGCGCCGCTCGGCGCCCTGGCCATCGGCGTGATGCCGATCGGGCTGGCGCTCGGCATCGACGTGCTGACAGCGCTACTCGGCATCGTGCCGCTGCTGGTCTTCCGCATCCCGCAGCCCAAAACGCCGCCGACGGGGCGGACCGGCATCTTGTCGGAGTTTCGGGAGGGTGTCCTGCTGGTCTGGGGCCACCCTGGCTTGCGGCGCCTTTACGGGCTGTTGGGGGCCGTCGTGCTCGTCATCATGCCGTCCTACACCTTGGTGCCCCTGCTGGTGAAGGAGCACTTCGGGGGCGGTGCCGCGGAGGTCGCGGTCATGGAGGGCGTGGCGGGGGCCGCCATGATCGCGGGCGGGATGGTGGTGGCCGCGCTCTCGCCACGGCGGCACATCCTCTGGGTCCTGTGGGGGTTCGCCGCCTCCTGCTTCGGCCTCGCGCTGGCGGCTCTTAGAGTACCTAACGAAACCATCTCTTGAGCGTTCCTGGGGCATGGCGAAGCCCCTAGTTCCGGATGATCTCTGGGTGGCGATCGAGCCGCTGCTGCCGCGGGAGCGGCCCAAGCCGAAGGGGGGTCGTCCGCGGCTACCTGACCGGGCAGCGCTGACGGGGATCCTGTTCGTGCTGAGGTCCGGCCTGCCGTGGGAGATGCTGCCCTCCGAGATGGGTTGCGGGTCAGGGATGAGTTGCTGGCGTCGGCTGCGGGACTGGCAGGAGGCCGGGGTTTGGGCCGCCCTGCACCGAGCTCTGCTGGAGCGGCTCCAGGTGGCCGGGCAGATCGACTGGCGCCGGGCCGCGCTGGACAGCGCGTCTGTCCCGGCCAAAAGGGGGGCGCCGAGACCGGGCCGAACCCGACGGATCGGGGTAAGCCGGGCACGAAGCGCCACCTCGTCACGGACGCCCGCGGCACGCCGCTTGGCCTGATACTCAGCGGGGCCAACCGGCACGACAGCCTGATGCTGGCGCCCACCCTCGACGCCATCCCGCCGATCCGGGATGGGGGCCGGGGCCGCCCGCGCCGCAGGCCGGACAAGCTGCACGCCGACAAGGCCTATGATCACCGCCGCTGCCGTCGCGAGTGCCGCGCCCGCGGCGTCACCCCGCGCATCGCCAGGCGCGGCGTCGAGAGCAGCGCCCGGCTCGGCCGACACCGCTGGGTGGTGGAACGCACCTTCGCCTGGCTGGCCCGCTACCGACGCCTGACCATCCGCTACGAGCGCCGCGCCGACATCCACCTCGCCTTCGCCACACTCGCCTGCGCCCTCGTCTGCCTCGGACAGATTGGGCGGTTCTGTTAGGTGTTCTTATGCCGGGCAGCATGTTCTGGGCCGCAGTGGCTTGGTGGGGCCTGAGCGGGCTGGCGTTCGTCATCGGGGATGCTCCGCTCATGGCGCTGCTGCAGTCCACGGTTCCTCGGCACCAGCAGGGGCGCGCGCTGTCGCTACTGATGGCTGTCATGGCGCTGGGCGCCCCGGTGGGCTTGGCTCTGGCCAGCCCGCTGGGGGAGCTGATCGGGATGCGGTGGCTGTTCGTGCTGCTGGGCATCCTGTCCGGGTTCGTCAGCCTGCTGGGCTTCCGGTCAGGCAACCTGCTGCGGTTCGGCGGGCAATCTGGATGATCCGCCACTGAGCAAGGATTTGCCCGGGGGCAGCTACGCCGCCAGCCACATGGCATAGGCCCGCACATCAATCATCGGCACCGTGGCGCTGGCCTGGAGGCGGGCGATCAACTCCAGCAGAAAAGCGGTGGCTGGCTTACCCTTAGGAATGATGCTGGAGCACCCGCTGCCGTCGCACCCGAAGGTGCCCTGCGCCGCCACGCATCCCAGGTCCAGTCGCCGCTCCTTGTCCGCGGCGTCGAGGGCAGCCGGCGCCGCCGAGCAGCAGGCCGCCCTCTGGCAGCCGATCTGTCTCATTCATTAACGAGACATTGATATCATATTTGGACGATTGCTGGTAGAGACGTTCTGGCGGCTGCAACGGCAGCCAGGAGCACCACATACCGACATTTCGACTGCGCATCCGCGAGGAAGTCACCACCCAGAGTTGTTGCGACTTCTCCATCCCAGCCGACAGCCCCCAGACCGCCGCGGCGGTGCTCCAGGCCGCCTACCGGGACGCGCTGTCCCGAGGCTCGCCTCTCATCTGCCTGGCCGACGGCCAGGTCGGCATGCTCGACCCGGAGCCGGGGCCGAGCCGTGTGGCCACCTACCATCTGCTCGACGATGCCGACGCCGTCATCGCCACCGTCACACCGCCGAACGGGCTGCACGACTGACCGGCGCCGGCTCCCCATCCGGGCGCGAGACCCGGAACGGGTCGTTCGCATCATCTACCGGCCGGTCCGAGGCGGGCAGCCACGCCATCCCCCGCCGGGCCATTCCCACCACCGTCGCCGCCGCGGCAGCCTCCACCGACCGCTCGTAGGCGTCGAGCTGCAGCTGCGCCGCTTCCAGCGTCATCGCGTCAGCGCGCTCCCGCAGCACGGCCAAGCCGCTGTCGCCACGATGCTGCTGCTCGTCCGTCAGGCGCGACTGCGCCGCCTCGGCCGCGTCCCACGCTTCCCGCGCCACCTCGCGCAGCGCCCTTGCCCGGTCCACGTACTCGGCCAGCAGCGCCCGCAGCTGCGCCTCCCGCCGTGCGCCCCTCTCGGCCTGCATCACGGGATCCGCGCCGGGACAAGCGGGCCGGAGGCGTTCGGCACCTTCTGGCGTGGGGACCTCGACTGCTGGGGCCCGATCGTCGCCCGATCCGCAGCAACCGTGGAGTAGTCGTCAGGGGGGGCGGCGACGCGCCCGCAAACCCGCGGGCGCCAGACGGTTCAGCGGACGTCGCTGACAGGGCCGGCCACATCTGATCAGGTCCCCCAACCCGTCGCTCCAGCCCTTCCCGTGCACAGGCCGCATGAACTGCCCGACTGGCAAGGTTGCTGCGTTGAGGGTATCGGCTTGGATCAGGCGGCCGACGGATCGGCGAGCAAGCCTGTCCGAACGGCACGAAGCGTTGCTGGAGGGAACTTGCCATGGCCCGAGAGGGGGACCCAGCCTTCCTAGGCCGAACGCCGCTGTTCAGGAACCTCTCCGACGAGGCCCTGGAGGCCATCGCGGCCACGGCCACCCCGCGCCTCTTCCGTGCCGGGCAGATCATGTTCCTGCAGGGCCACGAGCCGAGCTACCTCCATCTGCTCGTAAGGGGGTGGGTCAAGATCAGCCATGGGACCCCGGGCGGCGATGCCCTGACGATCCGGGTCATGGAGCCGGGGGACGTTCCCGGCTGCGTCGCCGTCTTCCGTCGGACCCCCTACCCGGCCACGGCGACGGCGATCGTGGACAGCCAGGTCCTGGCCTGGGCGGCGGAAACCTTCGCCAGCCTCCTGAAGCAGCATCCCGGCCTGGCCCGGAACGCCCTCGACATGGTCGGCGGCCGGACCGAAGAGATGCTCCAGCGGCTGCGGGAGTTCGCGATGGAACCGGTCGAGCGCCGCATCGCCCGGGTGTTGCTGCGCCTGGTGGGGCAGGCCGGGCAGCCGGCGGAGGACGGCACGGAGGTGGGCTTCCCGCTTTCCCGCCAGGACATCGCCGAGATGGCCGGCACCACGCTCCACACCGTCAGCCGGACACTGCGCGCCTGGGAGCGCTGCGGCCTCGTCTCAGGGGGGAGGCAGCGCGTCGCCATCCGCGATGGCCAGGCGCTCAGGGCCATCGCCGGGAGGGGCTGACCGCCGGGCCACGCATCACCTTCCCTTGAAGGGCCCCGGGGCCAGCCTGCTTCCTCCCCTCGGGACGGCCCTGTTTGATCTGGCGCAAAGACCGGCCCTTCCCGCGCCGGCATTGTCCCCGACGCCCGGGACGGAGGGGCGGCATCCGCCACGAAACCCGGTCGGGTGGATGCCGGGCGGTGTCGGGACGGACGAGCTTCGGGGCGAGGACGCCGATCCCGGTCCGGCAGCGGGAAGGATGCCCCGCGTCGCCCCGGCTTCCGAACGGGGAGGCGGGGCAGCGAAGGGTATCTCCCGATGGGGCGTGCCACGGCGGGAGGGGGAGGCCAGGTGAGCACCGGGGCCACAGAGGTCGATCCGAAGGCGCGGTCGCGGCGGCGGCAGGAAGGCCTCGTCTTTCTGATCCTCGCCGTGCTGATCTGGCCCTTCATTGCCGTCGGCGTCGTCGCGGGCTGGGGCTTCCTGGTCTGGATGTACTACCTGTTCACCGGCCCGCCGGGCCCGGTGTGAGGGCGGCAACCATGGCCTCCTCCGCCCAGCTCGGCCGGCGCGGCCTCCTCCTCGGCCGATCCGCTCGCGCCCAAATCCCGGATGATCGGCCGCCGGCCGCCGCGCGCCCGCCGGTGGCCGCCATCGCGCGCTCCTGCCTCGCCTTCCACGGCGTCGCCTGCATGAGCTGCCGGGACGCCTGTCCCACCGGGGCCATCCGCTTCTCCCTCGTCCGCGGCGGCGCCGTCCCGCGCGTGGAGTCGGAGGCCTGCACGGGCTGCGCGGATTGCGCCCCCGTCTGCCCCGCCGCCGCCATCGCGGTCGCGGCGCCCGCGGCCGGGGGGATTGCCGATGCCTGACGAGTTCCACGTCTCCAGCCTCGTCGTGCATTGCCACAGGGAGCGCGCTGCCGGGGTCGCGGCCGTCCTGGGCGGCATGGACGGCGTGGAGGTCCATGGCGGGGTGCCGGAGGGCAGGCTCGTCGTCACGCTCGAGACAACGACCGAGAGCGACATCGTCGAGCGCCTGGGCCAGGTCCAGTGCCTCGATGGCGTCCTCGCGGCCAACCTCGTCTTCCACCAGTTCGAACCGTCCCATCCCAGGGAAGCCGGTGCCGGGAAAGCCGATCCCGCGAAAGCCAATCCTGGGCAAGCCAGTGCCGGGGGCCACACACATGGATCTCTCACGCCGTGACCTGATGAAGGCCCTGGCCGCCGCCACCGCGGCCGCCGCGGCCAACGTCGCCCTGCCCGCGGGGGCGCAGAACATCCCGCTCGGCGAGGAGCTGCGGCTGAAGTGGGACAAGGCGCCCTGCCGCTTCTGCGGCACCGGCTGCGGCGTCATGGTGGGGGTGAAGGACGGGCGCGTCGTCGCCACCCACGGCGACATGCGCGCCGAGGTGAACCGCGGCCTCAACTGCGTGAAGGGCTACTTCCTCTCGAAGATCATGTACGGCTCGGACCGGCTGACCCGTCCCCTCATGCGGATGCGGGGCGGCCGCTTCGACAAGGAGGGCGAGCTCCAGCCCGTCTCCTGGGACCAGGCCTTCGACACCATGGCCGCGCACTGGAAGAAGGTCCTGAAGGAGAAGGGGCCGGAGGCGGTGGGCATGTTCGGCTCCGGCCAGTGGACGCTGTGGGAGGGCTACGCCGCCTCGAAGCTGATGCGGGCC
The DNA here is from genome assembly GCF_020991085.1 of Roseomonas sp. OT10. NCBI lineage: Bacteria > Pseudomonadati > Pseudomonadota > Alphaproteobacteria > Acetobacterales > Roseomonadaceae > Roseomonas > Roseomonas cutis. The sequence goes on along the minus strand of NZ_CP087720.1, from coordinate 268,626 downwards.
GGCTTCCGCTCCAACAACCTGGACCCGAACGCCCGCCACTGCATGGCCTCGGCCGCCGTCACCTTCATCCGCACCTTCGGCATGGACGAGCCGATGGGCTGCTACGACGATTTCGAGAATGCCGATGCCTTCGTGCTCTGGGGCTCGAACATGGCGGAGATGCACCCGATCCTCTGGACCCGGGTCACGGACCGCCGCCTCAGCGCCGAGCACGTCCGCATCCACACCCTCTCCACCTACGAGCACCGGACGACCGACCTCTCCGACGCGGCCGTCATCTTCAGGCCCGGCTCGGACCTCGCGATCCTGAACTACATCGCCAACCACATCATCCGGACCGGCGCGGTGAACCGGGAATTCGTGGACCGGCACGTCAACTTCCGCATGGCCAACACGGATATCGGCTACGGCCTGCGGCCCGAGAACGTGCTGGAGCAGCGCGCCCAGCACGCGAACGACGCCCAGGTCTCCCAGCCCGCCGATTTCGACGCCTATGTCCGCCTCGTCGCCGACTACACGCTGGACCGGGCGCACGAGCTCTCGGGCGTGCCGAAGCCCCAGCTCGAAGCCCTGGCGAAGCTCTACGCCGACCCGAAGACCAAGGTCATGTCGCTCTGGACCATGGGCTTCAACCAGCACGTCCGCGGCGTCTGGGCGAACCACATGATCTACAACATCCACCTGCTGACCGGTAAGATCGCCGAGCCGGGCAACAGCCCCTTCTCGCTCACCGGCCAGCCCTCCGCCTGCGGCACGGCGCGCGAGGTCGGGACCTTCTCGCACCGCCTGCCCGCCGACATGCAGGTGGCCAACCCCGAGCACCGCAGGCACGCGGAGCATCTGTGGAAGCTGCCCGAGGGGCTGCTGCCGGGGAAGGTCGGCTACCACGCCGTCGAGCAGGACCGGATGCTGAAGGACGGCAAGCTCAACGCCTACTGGATCATGTGCAACAACAACCTCCAGACGGCGCCCAACACCAACAACGAGACCTATCCGGGCTACCGCAACCCACAGAACCTCGTCGTCTGCTCCGATCCCTACCCGACGGTCACGGCCATGGCGGCGGACATCGTCCTGCCCACCGCGATGTGGGTGGAGAAGGAGGGCTCCTACGGCAATGCCGAGCGCCGGACCCACTTCTGGCACCAGCTGGTGGACGCGCCGGGCGAGGCGCGCTCGGACCTGTGGCAGCTCATGGAGTTCTCGAAGCGCTTCACCACCGACGAGGCCTGGCCCGCCGAGATCCTGGCGAAGGCCCCGGAGTACCGGGGCCGGAGCCTGTTCGACGTGCTGTTCCGCAACGGCCAGGTGGACCGCTTCCCGCTGGGCGACATCGCGGCGGGCTACGAGAACCGCGAATCGAAGGAGCTCGGCTTCTACGTCCAGAAGGGGCTGTTCGAGGAATACGCCTCCTTCGGGCGCGGCCACGGCCACGACCTCGCGCCCTTCGACACGTATCACGAGGTCCGCGGCCTGCGCTGGCCGGTCGTGGAGGGGAAGGAGACGCGCTGGCGCTACCGCGAGGGCTACGACCCCTATGTGGAGAAGGGGACCGGGCTCCAGTTCTACGGCAACCCCGACAAGCGGGCGAACATCATGGGCGCGCCCTACGAGCCGCCCGCCGAGGCACCGGACGCGGAATACGATCTGTGGCTGGTGACCGGCCGGGTGCTGGAGCACTGGCATTCCGGCTCGATGACCCTGCGGGTGCCCGAGCTCTACCGGGCCTTCCCCGGCGCCATCCTGTTCATGCACCCCGAGGACGCGCAGAAGCGCGGCCTGCACCGGGGCCAGGAGGTCCGCATCGCCTCCCGCCGCGGCGAGATCCGCAGCCGGGTGGAGACGCGCGGCCGCAACAAGGTCCCGCGCGGCGTCGTCTTCGTGCCCTTCTTCGACGCCAGCCAGCTCATCAACAAGGTCACGCTCGACGCCACCGACCCGATCTCCAAGCAGACGGACTTCAAGAAGTGCGCGGTCAAGGTGGTGGCGGCCGCGGCCCCCACGGGGCCGGCGCCCGCCTCGGCGCCCGACCCGCGCGCGGGAGTGCGGTGATGCGCCCCCGCCTGCTGATCGGCGTCATGGCTGCCGCCGCCTGCCTCGCCACCGGCACGCTGCTGGCCCAGGACGCACCGCGGCTGCGCGGGCCTGAGCCCTTCACCCGCGAGCAGCCCGCGCCCCCCATGCAGCGCTCCGTCACCAACGACGTGCGGGTCCGCCGCAACTACCCCGACCAGCCGCCGGTGATCCCGCATGCCATCGAGGGCTATGCGCTCGACCTCAACGCCAACAAGTGCATGTCCTGCCACGCCCGGCGCTTCACCGAGCAGAGCCAAGCGCCGATGATCTCGGTCACCCACTACCAGGACCGGGAGGGCAACACGCTCGGCGGCCTTGCCCCCCGCCGCTATTCCTGCCTCGCCTGCCACGTCCCCCAGACGGAGGCGCGGCCCCTGGTCGAGAACCGCTTCGTGGACATGGACGCCCTGACCGAGCCCGAGCGGCAGCCCGGCGGCCGGAGCAACCGCTGATGTCGGGCGCGGAGGAGGATGCCCCCCGGGGTGGCGGGTCCCCCGGATCGGACCGGGCGCCGCTTCGCCGGCCCGGCCTGATCCGGCGCCTGTGGTCCGGGTTCTGGGGGCTGAAGCTGGTCCGCGTGGCGACCTCGCCCACGACCAGCTTCAGCCTCGCCTTCCTGACGCTCGGCGGCTTCGTCTCCGGCGTCGTCTTCTGGGGCGGCTTCAACACCGCCCTGGAGGCCACGAACCGCACCGAATTCTGCGTGAGCTGTCACGAGATGCGCAGCAACGTCTACGAGGAGCTCCAGGGTACCATCCACTTCACCAACCGCTCGGGGGTGCGCGCCGGCTGCCCGGACTGCCACGTGCCGCACGAATGGACCCGCAAGATCGCGCGCAAGATGCAGGCCTCCAAGGAGGTCTGGGGACACATCTTCGGCTCGATCGGCACGCGGGACGCCTTCCTCGACCTTCGGCGGCATCTGGCCGAGAGCGAATGGGCACGCATGAAGGCGAACGACTCGCTGGAATGCCGCAACTGCCACTCCACGGTCTCCATGGACATCTCGAAGCAGAACCCCCGGGCCGCGGCGGCGCACGAGCGGTTCCTGTTCACGGGGGAGCGGACCTGCATCGACTGCCACAAGGGCATCGCCCACAGGCTGCCGGACATGACCGGCGTGCCGGGATGGCAGTAGCCGTGACGCAGGGGACCGCGCGCCGTGCCCTCCTCCTCGCCGTCGCGGCCGCACCCCTTCCCGCCGCGGCCCAGGACGCGGCGGCGGGAGCCCGCCCCGTGGAGCCCGGGCGCTTCCTCGCCTTCGCCCACAGCTCCGCCGTGCTGCAGCAGCGCGCCGCCGCCCTGGCCGCCGCGAAGGACACCCGGCCGGAGGTCAAGGCCTTCGCGGCGGGGATGGCGCGCTTCCGGCCACAGCAACTGGACCGCCTGCGGGCCGTGGCCCGGGAGCGCAACCTGGCGCTGCCGACGGAGGAGGAGTTCGAGCACCGGGTGGTGCTGGAGAACCTGGAGCCGCTTGACCATCTCGCGCTGAGTCGCCGCTACGCGGAGGTCCAGGTCCAGGCGCTGACGCAGGAGATCCGGGGCTACGAGGCGGCGGCGCAGGGGCCGGATGACGGCCTGCGGCGGCTGGCCGCTGAGATGCTGCCACAGCTCCGGCCCTGGCGTGATTCGGCCCTGCGGATGCAGGACGGCGTGAAGCCCTAGCAGCCGCCCCGGCCATCGGGCCGGGCGCCTTCCGTGGCGGGACGCCGCCGCCACGCCGCAGATCGGACCCAGCATGAGCGCAACCGACACCACCCCCCGGGACGCAGCGGCCGTGGCCGGGATCGCCGTCTTCCGCCAGGGCCTGCGGCCCTTCTTCCTGCTCTGCGCCGCCTGGGCCGTCATCGCTGTCGCGCTGTGGCTCGCGGCGCTGCACGGGCATGGACCGTCGGACGGGCCCCTCCCGGGTGCCCGCTGGCACGGGCACGAGATGCTGGCGGGCTGCGTCGGCGCCGCCCTGTCCGGCTTCCTCCTCACCGCCATCCCGAACTGGACCGGCCGCCCCGCCTATGCCGGCGCGCCGCTGGCGCTGCTGGCGGCCCTGTTCGTCGCGGCGCGCCTGGTCCTGCTGCCCGGCTCCCCGGTGCCGGCCGGCGTCGCCGCCATCGTCGCGCTGCTGCCGATGCCGGCGCTGCTCGTCACCGTGCTGCCGGCGGTGGCGCGGGCCGCGACGCCGCGCCTGTTCGGCCCGCCCGCCCTCGTCCTTGCCTTCTGGGCGGGCGACGTCCTCATGCTCGGCGAGGCGGCGGGGTGGTGGGGCGGCACCTTCGAGCGCGGCGCGCTGCTCTCGCTCAACGTCGCCCTGGCTCTGGTAGGCCTGATCGGCGGGCGCATCATCCCCGCCTTCACCCGCAACGCGCTCAGGGCGTCGGGCGAGGACGCCGCGCCCCGGCCGCTGCCAGGCGTGGATGCCGCCGGCATCGCCGCGCTGCTGGCCGTCGCCGCGGTGGATCTGGCGGTGCCGGGCGGCACGCTGGCCGGGGCCGTGGCCACGCTTGCCGCGGTGCTGGCGCTGCTGCGCCTGTCGCGCTGGCAGGGGATGCGGACCCTCGGGCAGCCGATCCTCTGGGTGCTGCACCTGGCCTACCTGCTGGTGCCGGTGGCCCTGGCGGTGAAGGCGGCCTACCTGCTGACGGGTGTGGGATGGGCAGCCAACTGGTTGCACCTTCAGGGCATCGGCGCCATCGGGCTGATGATCCTCGCGGTCATGCCGCGCGCGACGCTTGGTCATACCGGACGGCCGCTGCGGGCGTCGCTGGCGATGGTGGCCGCCTGGATGCTGCTCCCCCTCGCGGCGCTGCTGCGGGCCTTCGGCCAGGAGATGCTGCCCGGCATGCTGCCCTACGCCGCCGCCGGCACCCTGTGGATCCTCGCCTTCTGCCTCTTCCTCGTCACGCACGGGCCCATGCTCCTGCGGCCGCGGCCGGACGGGAAGCCGAGCTGATCCGGGTTGTCGGGCTGGGCGGAGTTTTGCACTGTGGGTGCTGCGCGGTGAGGTAAGCAAACCCTGTTCACGCCAGATGTGACGCCGCTGGCCGCAGCCTGTCGCTCCGTGGATCGGAGCCGGGCAGCCAGGATGAGGTTGGAGGTGCCCCGGCTCCGTGGCTCCCTGCCTCTCCGTGCCACGCGCAGGGTGACGCCGGCGCCACCAAGCGTCATGCCGGCCACCCGGGCGCCGAGCCGGACGGCCTCCGCAGGAAGCCCTGCCTCCAGCGCCCGCACCAGAGCTCCCATCCCGCCGACCAGGCGCATGGCCTCCGGCTCCTGCCGCATCCCCCGGTAGCGCTGGGGGGAGCCGTGCGCGGTGCACTCCAGCAGGATGTCCCCCTCGCCGTGCTGGGCGAAGTGCGGCAGGCGCAGCGCCCGCACCAGCGCCTCGAGCCCGGGCTGCATGGCCGGCCAGAACCAGGACGGGCCGAGGTCGAAGCCGTCACCCGCGTCCCGCCCCGCCGCGTCCACCGACAGCACGCGCCCGCCGAGCCGATCGCGGGCCTCGAGAAGCAGGAACTCCATCCCCGCCTCGTGCAGCGCCCGCGCGGCGCAGAGGCCGGCGAGGCCCCCGCCGATGATGGCGACCCGGGTCCGCACGGCACTCAAGAGGGTGTTACGCACTGGCGGCGAGTTCTGCGGCACGCTTGAGGAGCAGGACGGTGAAGGCGACGAGGTGCAGGCCTGCGAGGGTCTCGGGCAGGCGCTCGTAGTCGCGGGCGAGGCGGCGGAAGCGGGCGAACCAGCCGAATGAGCGCTCCACAACCCATCGCCGGGGCAGGAGGACGAAGCCGCGCTTGGCCTCGGGTAGCTTGACGACCTCCAGGACGATGCCGTGAGCGGCTGCGGCCTGAGCGGGTCGCTCACCCGTATAGCCCTGGTCGACATAGGCCAGGCTCACGCTCTCGCCGGTCGCGTCCTGGACGGCCTCGGCCAGGGTGGAGACGGTCGAGCGGTCATCGGCGTTGGCCGGGGTGACGTGCAGCGCCAGCAAGTGGCCGAGCGTGTCGACGGCCAGGTGCAGCTTGGAGCCCCTGATCCGCTTGTGCCCGTCCCAGGCGGCGCGTGCGCCGCTCTCGGGCGTGGAGCGCAGGGTGCGGCTGTCCAGCACGGCCGCCGAGGGCTCCTCCGACCGGCCCTGAGCCAGGCGGAGCACCGCCCGGAGGTCCTGCACCAGCATCTCGAAGCAGCCTGCCCGCAGCCAGCGCTGCGCCTGGTCGTAGACCGCGTGCCAGGGCGGAAGATCGTTCGGCATCCCCCGCCAGGCCACGCCGTAGCGCACCAGGTACCGCAGCCCGTTGAACACCTCCCGCAACGGGTGCTCACGCTGACCGGCCTCCTCGGGCAGCAGCGTCAGATAAGGCGCGACCAGCGCCCACTCCTCATCTGACACATCGGACGGGTACGGCTTGCGAGAGGGCATTCACCCTAAACGAGGCCGCACGCAGGTCCGTAACACCCTCAAGTCGCGCGGCCAGAGCGCGCCGGCCGGGTGAGAGCCAGCGCGGCCACCGCGAGGGCCAACGGCGCGAAGGACAGCCAGAGCACCGTGTCCCAGCCGTAGGAGGCGAGCAGACCGCCCGATAGGAAGGACCCGAAGGCCATCGTCCCGAAGACGACGAAGTCGTTGAACGACTGCACCCGTGCGCGTTCCTCAGGCCGGTGGCACTCCAGCACCATGGCCGAGGCCCCGACGAAGCCGAAGTTCCAGCCGATGCCGAGCAGGAGCAGTGTGCCCCAGAAGTGCGCCACGTCCACGCCCAGTAGGCCTACCGCCGTAGAGGCGGCCGTCAGCACCAGTCCGGCCGCCACCACGCGGGTGGTACCGAAGCGAGTGATGAGCCGCCCCGTGAAGAAGCTCGGCGCGTACATGGCGATGACGTGCCACTGCAGGCCTAGATTGGCATCGCCCTGCGACAGTCCGCACATCCGCATCGCCAGCGGCGCGGAAGTCATGAGAAAGTTCATCAGCAGGTAGGACACTACACCGCAAATCACGGCGGTGACGAAGCGGGGCTGGCGCGCGATGAGCCCGAGCGGGCGGCCGCGGCCCGCTGCCTGCTCGGCCGCCGTCGGCTTTGGCAGCCGAACGCCGAGCAGGATCAGGGCGGAGAACGCGGCCACGCCGGCCTGGGCCATAAAGGTGACAGCGAATAGGTAGGGCGGCCACAGGTCCATGGTGTGGGTGACGAGCTGCGGACCGATCACCCCGGCGAAGACTCCGCCAGCCATCACCGCCGACAGCGCCCGCGGCCGCCTCTCGGCCGGCGCGCAGTCGGCGGCGGCGAAGCGGAAGCTCAGCACCACGGCAGCGTAGGCGCCGCCGAAGAAGGTCCCAGCGCAGAACAGCCAGAAGGAGCCCAGCACCACGGCCAGGGCGGCCAGTAGGCCGACGAGCACGCCGCAGCCGGCGCCCGCCAGGAAGGCGGCGCGGCGGCCATGGCGCGCGGCGATCAGCCCGGACAGCAGGGTGCAGGCCGCCATGCCGACCACGAAGATGGAAACCGGCAGCGTGGCCAGCGCCGGGTTCGGGGTGAGCATGCTGCCGACCACGGCGCCAGTGGCGTAGACGACCACGGAGTTGGCCCCGGCGAGCGCCTGCGCGGTCGCCAAGCGCAGGACGTTGCCGCGCTCGTGCGCGTGGGACGCGGTCGCCGACCGGATGGCCATGGGGGCGGCCGCGGTGCCTGCCTGAGACATGGCCTGCCTCAGACCGCCAGCGCGCCCTGCCACGCCTTGTCGCGCGGCGAGGGACGGCGGTGCAGGCGGCGGTCGAGGTGGCTGCCAGCCTTGGCAGCTTCGCCGCTCCTCATCAGGGCGAGCAGCAGCATGTCGTCCAGTAGCTCGCGCTGGGCACCACTGCCGCCGACGCGCACGACGTCGTCGGCGACCGGCTCCAGGATGCGGACGCACCCGGCGTAGTTCTCGTCGGCGAAGGCGAGGGCGGCGCGGCAGATGGCAGGCACTACCGGCCCCGCGGCCAGCGTCCCGGCCTCGATCATCCCCATCAGGGTGGAGACGCGCCGTTCCAGCCCCTCACTGTCCCCCGTCGCCGCGGCCAGCAGGGCCATGTGCATGTCGGCGAAGGCGAAGCCGGCACCCGGGAAGGCCGGGGTCGCGTAGGTCGAGGCGGCCTGCCACAGCCCCTCCGGCACCCGGTGGCCGTAGGCCTGCAGGCGCCACAGGAACGAGGCGGTGTCGCTGACCACGTTGACGGCATTGCCGGTGGAGACGGAGGGCTGCACGTGCTCGCCGTAGATGGCCAGGGCACGTTCCACGTCGCCGTGCTCCAGGGCGGCCAGGGCAGAGTGCCAGGCGATGTGCCCGTGCAGGATGCCCGACCGTGGGTAGGTCGGCAGCCAAGCCTGGATCAGGCGGTCGGCCTCATCATTGGCGCCACCCTCGTACATCGCGTGCGACAGGGCGTGGGCTGCGTTGGCATTGTTCGGGCGCAGGTCGAAGCCGCGCTGGGTAAGATCGCGACCGTAAGCCACGTTGCCGTTCTCCGCGTGCGACCAGCCGCGGTAGGTGAGGAACCACCAGTCGTCGGCCGCGAAGTGGGAGGCGTGGCGCTCGCACAGGTCCACGCGCGCCTGGTCGTGGTCCGCCTGGCCGGAGAAGGCGAGCAGCCCGAAGGCGCCGAGCGGCAGGGACAGGATAACGATGTCCCGAGGCCAGGTGTCGGCGTGCATCCGCACCTGCTCTAGCGCCTCGGCCGAGCGCCCGTTCACTGCGAGAGCAATGATGTGGACGTGGCTCCGCTCGCGCTCCGTGCCGCGGCGCGCCACCCGTTTGACCGCCGTCGCGGCCACGGCCCTGGCCTTCGCGCTCTCGGAGCGCATGGCGTGCGTGCGGGCGCGGGCGGCGTGGGCAAGGGCGAAGTCCGGGTCGGCCGCGATCGCCTCGTCCAACGCCTCGGCCGCACCAGGCCAAGTGGAGAGCATAAGATCGACACCCTCGCGGTAGCGCTCGGCCGCACGGTCGGAGGTGGTCGAGATCGGCAGGCCGCGGCTGTCGAGATGGGCCATGGCTGGTTCCTCGCGTCGAGAGGGAACAGGGGAGGTGCTGTTGTTCGAGGGTAAACATAATTTCCCCAAGCCCTCGTCGCCTTCCACAGGGGGACAATCTCTGTAGAATATCTGCCAATGTGAGGGCCAAGCGCGGGGCGCCATGATCTGGGAAACCATCGCGGCACCGCCGGGACTGTCGGCCCCTGACCCCCTGACCGTGCGAGCCCAGTCCATCGCGGCGCGCCATTACTTCCCCGAGCACGCGCACCGTTGGAACCAAGTCGTGTATGCGATCAGCGGCGTGCTGACGGTCGCGGTAGAGGGCCGCTCCTTCGTGATCTCGCCTGAGCAGGCGGTGTGGCTGCCGACCGGCCTGTCACACCGGGTGGGATCGCTGCTCGGGGCGGAGTTCCGCAGCCTCTGGATCACCGACGAGGTGCGTGACGGCCTGCCGGCGCAACCCAGCGTCTTCGCCGTGACGCCGCTGCTGCGGGAGCTGATCGTGGAGGCGGCGGAGATCGAGGGACGGAATGATCGCGACGGCTACGCGCGCCGCGTCGCGGCCCTGATCCTCGACCAGCTCCGGCGCGCGTCACCCCTTCCCGGTGCCCTGCCGTGGCCGCGCGGCGGCGCACCGGCGGCCGTGTGCGAGGCCCTCTACGCCGACCCTGCCGACCCCCGCGGCCCGGAGGAATGGGGCCGCGAGGTCGGGATGTCGGCGCGTAGCTTGGCGCGCCGCTTCGAGGAGGAGGTGGGGATGAGCCTGCGCTCCTGGCGCCGGCGACTGCGGCTGTTCAAGGCAGTGGAGCTGCTCGGCGGCGGCCTCGGCGTGACGCGCACCGCGATGGAGCTCGGCTACGGCTCGACCTCCGCCTTCACCTACGCCTTCCGCATGGAGATGGGCTGCGCCCCCCAGGCCTACCTCCGCGGGCGCGGCCGGAACGCGCCCGCGGAGGCAGGCCCGGGGGGCGAGCCCCGCACCGAGGGGTGAGCCGCGCGCGGCCGGCAGGGACCGGCCAGCGGCGCGGCGTCCCTCACGCCTCCGACCGCGCCTGGGCCACCACCTCGCGCAGGCCCTGCGCCTCCATCGGGGCGCCTGTTCCTGCCCGGGCACCGCGATCACGTCCGGATGCAGCAGCGGCGCGTCCTTCAGCCATAGGGTCGCGCCCGCCGGCCCGGCCCCCGCCTCCAGCCCGGTCCCGGCGGGCAGACGGCCCCAACCCTGGGGCCCCAAGGGCCAGCGCGTCCGCTGCGATGTCCTCGCCGCGTCCGATCGCCGCTGTCGTTTCTTTTGAAAAGTAGAACGAGCGCGATAAGGAGGTTTACTCCTTCAAATGGTAGAATTCTCTGGTCCGCCAGTTCTGCTGACGCTTTCGCCATTCCATCCGATCGGCATCGGTCAGGCAGTCGAGGAGAGCGGCTGCATCACTTTGCCAGTCGCCGGGCGGGTCACGGAATGCGCGCCGCAACGCCGTGGTGCTCGTCAGGATCGTCGCGGTCGCCAGCATCAGGTGCCGGCTGCGCAACGAAAGTGTGGAGAACTCGACCGGCCCGGCCAATCGCCGCCGCGCCATCTGCCAGCGACTGTCGAGGCGCTCCAGCGCGAAGGCCTCGTAAACCAGGCGATCCGGCTCGAACCGATCGGCTCGCGTGAATGCCCATACGACGTCGTGCGCTGACCTGTCCTGCCCGCGCATGGGCCGGCGCGCGCGCCCCGGAGCGGAGGCCAGCAGCGATGCCTCCTGCAGCCGCACCATCTCATGGTACAGGATCGCCTCCATCCCGGTTGCCATCGGGCGGGCTTCGGATGATGGCGCGGCGGCAGCGTCCGGTCGCGTTGGCCGGGCGAGGTAGCTGCCTATCCCGGCCAGTGGATATCGGCTCGCGTAGTCTGCCCATGCGGGGTGGGCGACCTCGCCTGGCCGGACCTCCACCAGCGGTGCATGGTGGCGGGAGCAGACCGTGCAGGGGGCCAGCACCCAGGCACGCCGGAGCCAACTGACGCCATGAGATAGCCGCTGCTCCTCCAGGCAATGGGGGCAGGCGGCATAGCGGATCGGTCCCGCCCCGGGATAGCGCGCGAGCAGCCCCCTCGCCCAAGGGTAGGCGCCGGGGATGCTGCGCTTCGCAAGATACTCAATCCCGACGCCCAGCACCGCCGCAGCCGGCCGGAGAGCGCTCCTCGGCGTGCCGAGATCCATCGCGCTCAGATCCATGGCATCCGGCGCCCGTCCGATCTCCCGCAGCAGCTTCAGCACCGGCTGCCCATGGAACTGTGCCGTACGGATCAGCCAGGAGGAGGTCAGCTCGTCTTCCTCCGATGGTGGCACGATCAACAGGGGTTGGACCGTCTGACCAGTCCCCTGCCCTATCCTCATGCGGAGATGTCCGCTCGCCGCCGTGCCTCCATCGACAGCAGGGGAGCCCGCTGTGGCAGGGTCTCGAAGCTTTGCAGCGTGATGCGTTCGCTGCTGTCCCGGATCGCCTCCACCGCCAGCCGCTCCAGCAGCCGCGCGATGCGCACGGTGATGCCTTCGGTCAGGGTCAGGATGGCCGTGCGGACCTTGCCCTGATCCAGTTCCGAACCCCGCCGTAGCGGCAGCAGCGCTCCGTAGCTGGCCAGCAGCCGCCGGAAGGCCAGATTGTCGCGCCAGCGCGGCAGTTCCACCGCCTCGAACCGATCCGCCAAGCCGCTGTCGGTCAGGAGGGCACGCCTGGCCTCCGGCGTGCCGGCGCAGACCAGGGGCATCTCCAGATCGTTGGCCAGCAGTCGGATGACGTTGAGGAAGATACGCTGCTGCCGGTCTCCACCCACCAACAAGGCATGGATCTCGTCGATCACCAGGACCCGCGCGCCGACGATGCGCAGCGCGTCACGTGCCATCCGCCGTGCCCGGATCCTGCTGACCTCGCCGAGCAGCGGCAGCCCGAGCGCCCCGAGCAGTTCCTCGTAGAATGGCACCTCCGCGGGCTCGGGTGGCAGTTGCATCAGCACCACCGGCATCTGCGCCACGCCGAGACGGGCATCCACCGCCCGTGGATGATCCCGGCTGAACTTGCGCAGGATCATCGACTTGCCCATGCCGGTGCGGCCGTGCACCAGCAGGCAGGGCATGCGGTTGCGCTGTGGGTAGGTCAGCAGGTCGTCCATGGCGGCCAGTGCCGCTTCGGCCGCGGGGTGACTGATCCAGCGCTCGGCGCGAATCCATTGGATGCGCTCCTCATCGGGCAGTTCGGCCACTGGCTGGTAGGCGGGGTCGAGGTGCCCGAGATCGCTCATCGCGACCACTCCTCCACCGCATAGGGCAGAATCGGACCCACGTCGTCTTCGGAGGAGATCGCCTCCACCCGCGGCTCCTCCTTCGGAGTTGCCCGACGCCGCGGCTGGATCAGGCGCTCCCGGTCGCGACGCATGCGCCGGCTCTCCGCCTCAGCTCCAGCGACGATCTCACGCTGCCGATCGATCGAGGCGAAGATCTGGCGCTGCGTGACGTCCCGTGTCCCGGCGGCAGACAGGCGACGGCTGGCGGCCTGGATCTCCGACAGCGACACCGCGGGCAGGCGGCGGTCGCCGTAGGGAATGGGCCAGTACTGTCCCTCCTCGTCGCGCAGATAGACCTGCGACATGTCCCGAGGGTCGTAGCGCACGATGAACATCTGGCGCCGCCCGACCGGGAAGGTCGACAGCACCCCATCGGAATAGGTGATGTTGAAGAGGGAAATGCCACTCCGCTGGATGGTACGCTGGCGGAACGGCAGGAAGTCGAGAAGGAAACGATCCGGATCCTGCGGTTGCCGGTGTGGGTCGGGCAAGCGGGCCATCGCCTCCGTCCAGGCCGCGATCGGGGCTTTGCCGAGGCCCCGGTGGACGCCGTGGTGATAGACACCGGCGATCTGGTGCACCAACCAGGTTTCCAGCTCGTCCAGCGTCATCGCCGCGGTCGCGGCCGGATCCCGGTCGCGCTCCGCCACGCTGCGGCCGGTGGCACCCGGCAGCAGGCGCAGCGCGCCCATCATCGTGCCGATCAGCCGTTCGATGTGGCCGCCCCAATGGGGCGTGGCGGGAGGCCGGTAGCGCACCTCGATGCCGTACTGCGCCGTGCCCCGTCGCAGCGCCGCCGAGCGGAACTCCTTGGCATTGTCGAGATGCAGGCGCTGCGGCAGGCCCGACACGGGCCAGGGCAGGTCCACCCCGCGATCCCGCAGGTAGGCCTCCTTGGGCAAGACGGTGCGGCTGAGGGCCAGTGCGACGCTCAGTGCGGAGGGCGGCTCCAGGCTGAGGTGGAAGCCCGCGACCATGCGGGTGGCGACGTCGATGGCCAGGGTGAGCCAGGGGCGTTCGAGGGGCTGGCGGTCGAGGGCCGAGACCACCATGACGTCGGCCAGGATGTGGTCGACCTGGACGAGGCCAAGAGGCTGCTCCTCGGTGAGGTGCCCGACGATCCGCCCCAGTTTACGCCGCGCATGCCGCGCCCCTTTGCGCCGACGCAGTACCTCGCGCGGATCAAGGTCCGCCAAGCGCTGGGTGATGGCTGTGTAGCTTGGCGCGGGCCTCTGCTCCTGGACGCAGCGCCGTGCGATCTCACGGACGAGAGCCGAAGCCGACGGACAGTTCCGCTGGAGGTAGAAGTCGTCGATGGCCGTCTCGATGATGGTCTCTACGTCCGGGCTGAGCAGCTTTGCACCATGCGACCTGCCACGAGGCCGTGGCACGACCGCGGTGACGGTCGGATCCGCGCGCAGGCGCCGGAGCAGGCGATAGCAGTAGGCCTGTCCGATGCCGAGTTGCTCGGCTGCGGCCCGGATTTCGGCAACCGTTGTTCGCTCATGAGCAACGAGTTCGATCAGCACACGCCGCCGCTCCTCGCCCAGAGACCAGGCTGCATCGCCAGGAGCGTGGAGTTCGACCCGCCGCACCGGTCACTCCCTAAATCGGAACGACCTTATAACGATTATACTGAATAAGCAAGAGGCTGATGCAACGACGGCTTCTGGACGCCCTTAACCATCTGAAATCCATGGAGCTCGATTCTACGATTATCGAAATTCTGACACGGGCCTTCGCGGCGGTCGGCCTCGATCCGGCGGCTCCGGCGATGATCGTCTTCGACCGGCCGCTGTCTCCCAAGCAGATCTTCATGACGGGCAACGACGTCTCGACCTACGGGATGTCCATCATCAACCTGAGCCGGACCGGCCCCTTCGTGATCGACGTCCCGGAGGGCGTCCTCGGCGGCATCGTGGACTTCTGGCAGCGGGCCGCCCTCGACATCGGCATCGGCGAGACGCGGCGGGGCGCGAAGCTCCTCCTCCTCCCGCCCGGCTTCGAGGGGGAGGTGCCGGCGGGGTTCCTGGCGGCGCGCTGCCGCACCAGCCGGGTGTTCGTGCTCGCCCGCGGAACGCCGCGGCCGGGCGAGGGGCCGGATGCACTCGTCAACCTGCTCGCCTCCATCGGGCTGTATCCGCTGGCGCGGCGGGACGCGATCCCGCCGACGCGCGTGATCCGCGTCGGCGGCGTCCCGCTGGACTCCGACTGGCCGAAGGACGAGCACTTCTTCGAATACCTGGCCGATGGCCTCTCGGACGTGCGGGTGGAGCCGCAGGACAAGCTGATGTATGCGATGATCAAGCCGTTGGGACTGGAGCCCGGCAAGCCGTTTCGCCCGGACGAGCGGCAGCGGCGCATCCTGGCCAGGGCCGCGGCAATGGGCGCGGCCATGACGGCGAACATGGCCTTCGCCAACCGCTTCGAGGGGCGGCAGATCTGGCCGGACCGCCAGTGGGAGCGGATCACCTTCGCGACGACGCCGGAGTTCGAGACGGCGGAGCGGATCGAGTTGGATGAGCGGGCGCAGGGCTGGTATCAGCTCGCGATGAACGCCCGCTACCTCTACACGGCGCATCCCGTGTCGGGTGAGGGCACCTGGTACACCTCGACCTTCCGGGATGGCCGCGGGGCGTTCCTGGAGGGCGGCAAGGCCTACCGGCTCCGCGTCGAGGCCGGCACGCCGGCCAAGGCGTTCTGGTCCGTCACCCTTTACGACAACCGGACGCGCAGCATGATCGACACGGATCAGCAGCGGGCGGGGCGCAGCAGCCTGGTCAATCTCCGCAAGAACGCCGACAGGTCCGTAGACCTGCATTTCGGGCCGCAGGTGCCGGCCGGGATGGAAGACAACTGGATCCGGACGATCCCAGGGCAGGGCTTCTTCGCCATGTTCCGCCTCTACGGCCCGCTGGAGCCCGTGTTCGAGGGAACATGGAAGCTGAACGACATCGCCACGACGTGATCGGAAGGGTTGGAGCGTCGCGCATGCCGCGCCAAAATCTTGAGCTTCTTGCCAACGCCGCAGTTCAACCCGCTCAGCGACTTGCCTGCTGCGCAACTCCGGGACGAAGGTTCCATTGTGGACCGGGTGCGATCCTACGCAACCGCGTCGATGCGCTGAATCGAACTTTCGGTTCCCCTGCTACTGAGACCCCTTTATGGCCAATTGCAATCCTTCCGGATCGCCTGGCCGGCAACCTTCACCGATCGGTCAGCGCAGTTTGGCCGATGGTCTATACCCACTGTCGCCTCGTAGAAGGACGCAGGGCGGCGGCTGAGAGTATCGTTGCCCACTGGACAGCGAGGGTCGGAAGCGTGGGCCCGTGGCCTCGCCGGCTTCGGCTGTGCAACTCCGCCGCCTATCGGCGCCGCGGAATGCCCGCCGTGTGGCAGCGCGCGGCGCCCCACGCATCGCAGAGGATCGGACGCAGCCTCCATGGACACGAACGAGGGCGGCCTTCCGCAGCGCCCGGACCTCCTTGGACCGGTCGCCATCGTCTCGATCGCCCAGCTGTTCGGGACGTCGCTGTGGTTCAGCGCGAACAGCGCGGCGGACGCGGTCCGTGGCCTCTGATCGCCAGGCCAGCATCCATCCCGTTGCCGCCGGCTAGGCGGTTCCGGGCTCATGGCTCCCGATCTGACCGTTCCGAGCGTGTCGCCCACGCATCAGAACAGCATGCCGACACCGGCTAACATCAGCAGGGCGCAAACCAGGTGCTTGATCGCTCCTCGCGAGATCGGCGGGGAACGGTTGGGGCTGTGCGGCGTGCTGCAGCGCCTCGGTGCGATGTGCCAGGATGAAGGCGAACGTGTAGGGGATCAGCCCGCTGGAGCGTCTTTCTGAGCCCAACCGGGGGATCCCGAGGGAGGTGGCTATGGATCTGCAACTGGCGGGCAAGCGGGCGCTCATCACGGGCGGCTCGCGCGGCATAGGACGTGCCACGGCGCGGATTCTGGCGGCCGAGGGCTGCGACCTGTTCCTGGTCGCGCGCGACCCCGCCGTGCTGGAGGAGGCGGCGCAGGCCATCCGCGGCGCCCAGCAGGTCCGGGTCGAGACCTGTTCCGCCGACCTGTCCTCCGATGCCGAGGTGCGGCGCGTCGCCGGCCTCGCCGGCGCGATCGACATCCTCGTCAACAACGCCGGGGCCATCCCGCCGGGGAACCTCCTCGCGGTGGACGACGAGACCTGGCGCCGTGCCTGGGACCTGAAGGTCTTCGGCTTCGTGTCCCTGACCCGTGCCCTCTACCCCCTCATGAAGGCGCGAGGCGGCGGGGTGATCGTCAACGTCATCGGCGCGGCGGGGGAGAAGTTCCCAGCGGGCTACATCGCCGGCGCCGCGGGCAATGCGGCGCTGATGGCCCTAACGCGGTCCCTGGGCCGGGCCAGCCCAGCCAACAACATCCGCGTGGTCGGCATCAACCCCGGAGCCACTGCCACCGAGCGCCACCAGATGCTGGCCCGACACCGCGCGGAGCAGGAGCTAGGAGCCCGTCTCGGTAACCACTTTTCGGGCTGACATTGTGGAACGTTGAGCGGCGCCCGTGGTGCGCCAGCTTGCAGCGCGGGTCATCCTGTTGGTGCCTTGGCGAGCTTGGTGAGGTTGTGGGCGGTGCAGACCAACGCCCACTCGTGTTTTACCTTCTCGAGGCCGCGGAGGAGGAGTTGTCGGAACCCTCGTGCTTGCTTGATCTGTCCAAAGACGGGTTCGACGACCTGCTTGCGTAACCGGTAGCGGCTGCGCCGGCCGGCACGCCTGAGCCGCTGCCGCATGGCTGAAACCAGTGGGCCTCTGCGACGGTCCTCGCCGCCATCGGGGTGCTTGGCGCGACCGGTGGCGACGTAGCCGCGGATCTTGCGCCGGTCGAGGTCGGCCAGGTTGGCCTCCGAGCAATAGCCGCTGTCGGCGGAGACCTCGGTGGGCGTGACGCCGGTGTTGGCCGTGACCGCGTCGAGCAGCGGTCCCAAGGCGTCCTGGTCGGAGGCGTTGTTGGTCAGGTGATGCGCCACGATCACCTGTGCCGTCGCGTCCACCGCGGCCCCAGCGTTGTAGGCCTGCACGAAGCCGTCGCGACCCTTCATGATCCGGCTCTCCGGATCGGTGAAGTTGCGCTGTGCCGTGGGCCTGGGCTCGCAAGGCGGATGCTTCGGCTTGCGTCCGCGACGCCCACGCGGCGAGCCGTCGGCCTTCGTTCCCGGATCCGGCTGGGAGGCCGCAGCAGCAAGCGCCTCGGCCTCCAACTCCGCCTTCGCAGCACGGATCCGCTCCAGGCGGTGCCTCTTGTCGCGCATCCAGTCCGGCATCTCGTCGCCGCGCCGCTCGTCCCCGAGAGTGGCGTCTTCTTCGGCGTCGGCTCCCTCCGCCTGCGCCAGCCATCCCTCGACCTCGGCCGCCAGTTCGGCCTCGGCCGGGCTCATCCGGGCGTAGCTCATCGCCTTGTGCTTGGAGGCATTGGCCCGCAGCTTGGTGCCGTCCACCGCGACATGGCCAAGGCCGACCAGGCCGGCGCGTCGGCACAAGGTGAGCACCTGCACGAAGAGCGCAGCCAGTGCCGGCAGGTGACGCCGGCGGAACTCGCTGATGGTGCGGAAGTCCGGCCTGTTCAGCGCCGTTACTGCCTGGAAGTCGAGCCGTTCCTCGCAGGCGCGCGCGATCCGCCGCGACGAATAGACGCCTCGGCTGTAGGCGTAGAGCAGCAGCGCCACCATCATCGCCGGGTGGTACGGCGGATAGCCACGGGGCTCCGTGTAGGCCGAAAGAATGGCCGAGAGATCGAGTTCCTCCGCCACGATGTCGCGGACCAGATGCGCTGGATGCCCCTGGGGCACGAACTCCTGCACCGAGGGCGGCAGCAGCCAGACCTCGTCCACCTTCCAGGGCCGAAAGCTCTTCGTCATGCCGGCGAGCGAATCACCACCCAACCCACCTGTCGAGCCTATTCAGCCGTTACCGGGACACGCTCCTAGGCGATGCCGATCGCTGGCAGGAGCTGTTCCGGACGCTGCCCTTCGGCCGCCCCGGGCGGCCGGAGGAGATCGGCCACGCCGTGGCGTTCCTCGCCAGCCCGCTGTCGGGCTACACCTCCGGAACCATCCTGACCATCGACGGCGGTGCCTGATCAGCGCTCCGGCAGCGTGCGCGGTAGGGAGAAGGCGTGCTGTCCTTGTTCCACCTTCACTGCAGCTCGCCGGGGTGCCGAGTGCCTGTGGGCCAATTCAATCGAATGTTCCCGAACGATTCCTCCTGCTCGATGCGGGCAGCACCGTCACGGGCGAGTTCCAGCCCGGCGACGAGGGTGCTGGCCAGCGCTGCGCGGTATTGGAGCGGCCGGTCCGGTGCCGCGGGGTCGAGCGCCGGCAGGCAGGCGTCAAGCGTCAGGCCCTCGGCCGGCGCTTCGCGCAGCAGCGCGGCGATGCGCGCTAGCGCCTCGGGCACCCGCCACAGCTCGGGCGGCGTGGGGCGCCAAGCGGCCGGGGCGTCGGATTCGCTCCTCTCCCCGGCCCTGCCCTCCAGGATGACCAGCGTCGCCTCCCAGAACGCCACCACCCGCTCCGCCCCCGGTCCCGCTGGCCTGTGCTGCCGCCCCCGCTCGAACACCGCCTGGCCCAGCTGCGGCCGCGCCCCCAGCCACGCCGCCGCCGCACGGATGACCGCGATCCCCTCCATCTGCCCCAGCCGCCGCCGCGCCTCGGCCTCGGCGGCCTCCGCCTCCTGTGGGCTCGCCGGCCACAGTAGCTGCGCCTTCAGCCGCACCAACTCGGCGGCCATCACCAGCCACTCGCCCCGGCGCTCCAGCGGCACCGCCCCGGCCCTGTCCTCCAACGCCGCCACCAGCTGCTCGACCAGGGCGACGATCGGCAGCCGCCCGAGATCCAGCCGCTGCCGGCGCACCATCTCCAGCAGGAAGTCCAGCGGCCCCGCGAACCCCTCCACCGCCAGGTGCGGCGCCGCCTCGGGCGAACACTGCTCCGCCGTCGGTAAGTCCCGCCCCCAATCGTCGGCTGCCGCGGCCGAGGCCGCCTCAGCCACGGCGCGCTCGCGCCGACTTGCGATGGAGGATCGCCACCTTCCCCTCGCCCGCCGCTTCGGCCTCGGCGGCGTCCCCGTAGTGCGGCCGCAGCGCCAGGGTCAGCTCTGGCCAGCCGCGCCGCAGTCGCCGCAGCGCCTGCCAGGGCGACCAGTCGGCCGACCAGAACTCCACCCGTAGCTCACCCATCCGCTTGCGCCGCCCGTCCAGCTCGGTGGGCAGCAGCCGAACGTGCCGTAGCGCCCGCGTCGTGCCCCACTGCGCCCATAGCCATGCCCGGCTGGCCGGATCCTCCGGCCCCAGCCGCAGGATCGCCGGCGGCACCGGCAACAGCCGCTGCAGGTCGAAGGGGCAGCGCCGGTCGCTGACCATCCGCGCCAGCGCCCGCTGGTGGTTGGCCGCCGCCGCCTCGCGCAGCCGCCGCGCCAGGATGCGCGCCCCGGCCAGGCTGATCGCCCGCTCACCCTCCGGCGGGGATGCGAGCGTCAGGAACCAGTCCTCCTCCATCCGGTCGAGGTCCAGCACCCAGGGGATCACCCCGGGCCCGGCCGCAGCCGCGGCAAAGCGCGCCACCGCCTCATTCGGTCCACTCACCGTCAGGGTGTGGCGCAGCCACTCTGTGTCCGCAGGCGCCAGGGGAGCCTCCGCCTGAGGGGGCGGGTCGGCGGCATAGGCCGCCCCGGCAGGCGCGGGCAACCTTCCCTGCCCTACAGGTCGAGCAGGCGGGCGGGGCTGTCGCGGGTGATGCGCGCCCGCCGCCGGTAGCCCTGGGTGGTGGCCAGGCTCTTCTGCCGGGTGTGGTGCATCACCTGCTCGTCCAGCGCCCCCTTCAGGTAGGCCTCGGTAATGAAGCCCGCCCGCAGCCCGTGCGGCGACAGGCGCTCGCCCTCCTCCACGCTGATGCCGGCAATCTCTGCCCGCCGGCGCAGGATCCGCCACACGCCGTTGCCGGTCAGCCGCCCCTCCAGCGCGCCGCGGCTGCTCAGGCGCCGGAACACCGCGCCGTAGGGGATGCGCGAACGCCGCAGCCACTCCTCCATCGCGCGCACCGGACAGGTCAGCGGGTTCAGCCCGCGCGGGATGCCCAGGGAGGCCCCCTGCCCCTCCTGGTCGCGCTTGGAGTGCGGGATGGTCAGCACCAGCCCCTCGGGGGTGAAGCGCAGGTGCTCGCGGTCGACCGCCACCAGCTCGGAGCGGCGCAGGGCGCCGGCGAAGCCCAGCAGGAACAGCGCCCGGTCGCGGGTGCCCGCGAGGTCGCCGCCGCAGGCGTCGAGCAGGCGCTTGACCTCGGCCGAGGTCAGGGCCGCGGCCGGGCGGGCGGGGCGCTGTTGCTGGCGCAGGATGCCGCGCATGACGCTGCCGATGACCGGATCGCGCGAGGTCCAGGGCTGGCCGGCGCGGCGGTGGTGGTGGGCGATGGCGGCCAGGATCAGGCGCAGGCCGGAGCGGCCGAGGGTGGCAGAGCGCTCGGCGAGGTAGGCCGCGACGATCGCAGGCGGGGCCGGCAGCGACGGGGCGGCGTGGCCCTCGCACCAGGCCTGGAAGGCGCTCCAATAGCCCTCGTAGGCCTGCGCGGTGCGGGGTGCGAGGGTGTATTGGGCGAGGTCCACCGCCTTGGCCAGCGCCTCGCCGAAGCTCCCCTCGGCCAGGTGCGCCAGCTCCGGCGGCAGGGCTTCACGGGTGCTGGCAGGCGACCGCGATGCGGGGGCCGAAGCGGTGGGCGCAGCGAGCGATACCGCTACCACCTTCGATCTGCTGTTCATGCGGAGGGTCGTGGCTTGCCGGTGAGGTGCGGGCGCCAGGTTTGGACCAGTCCTTCGAAGCGCGCCCCAAGGCCGTAGGTCGTAGGGTAGTTGTGACGGCGGGCGACGAAGCCCATCACGCGGACCATGTCGCAGGAGATCGCGCTATCGACCCCCCAGAGGTCGGTGAGATCGAAGCCGCCGCAGTTGCGAGCGTTCCACCAGGCCAGGAGGAAATTCGCGACGTAGGCGGATTGGTGTGTGTCGCCCTCGGCGATGGTCAGCAAACGCAGAAGGGCACCGTCCGCCTCATCGTCGTCGGCAAGGTCCGTGGCGTGCATCGCGCTTCCCCTTCCTTTCGAAAAGCTGCACGGCATCAGGATGACGCGGCACTTCAACTGAGGCAACCCAACCCTTTTCCGTCGAAAGCACGCTAATCATACATTAGCGTGCGTGAAGGGGCTTTCGCGAGGCACCAAACGCCCTGGAAACAAGGCCTCCGGCGGTAGTTTGGCGCCTGACCGCGCCAGGCTCAGCGCTTGGAGGCGGGCAGCGGTCACACCCTTTGGACGCCTACCGTCAATCCGTCGTCGCAGACCTCTTGAAAGCAACGCCAGAATGTATAAATGTTCCTACATCCTCAGGAGGAGCCTCCATGCCCGTCACGACCCTCACCAGCCGCGAGTTCAATCAGGATACCGGCCGGGCCAAGAAGGCGGCGGTCGAGGGCCCGGTCTTCATCACCGATCGCGGCCGGCCGGCCCATGTCCTGTTGAGTTTCGAGGACTACCAGCGCCTTCGCGGGGCTCAAACGGGAATCGCCGATTTGCTGGCGATGCCGGATGATGACGGCATCGGCTTCGATCCGCCCAAGATCCATCTCGGAATGCAGGCTGCCGATCTGTCCTGATGTTTCTCCTCGACACCAACGTCGTCTCGGAGTTGCGCAAAGCTCGGACAGGCAACGCCGATCCATCCGTGGTGCGCTGGGCCGATAGTGTGGAAGTCGCCGGATTGTTCCTCTCGGCCATCACGGTCCTGGAGCTTGAACTCGGCGTGCTGCGGATCGAGCATCGGGATCCGGCACAGGGGCAGATGCTCAGGCGCTGGCTTGAGGACCAGGTCCTTCCGACCTTCCGGGAGCGTGTCCTGCCGGTCGACACTCGGGTCGCCCAGCGATGTGCACGACTGCACGTGCCGGACCCGAGGGCTGAACGCGATGCCCTGATCGCCGCAACGGGCCTCGTGCACGATCTGACCGTCGTGACGCGCAATACCGCGGATTTCCTGGCGACTGGCGTCTCGTTGTTGGATCCGTGGGTGATCCGTTGATGTTCCTCCCCTGGCTGCGTATTCCGACGCAAGCTAGCAGCCTGTCGGATTCCCATCTGGGCTGAGATCGGCGAATCTGGCGGGCATGGCGCAGTTCATCCCGTTCAGCCGTGACCAGGCGTTCCTGCCGCCGCCGGATGCCAAGGACTGGCTCCCGGCGGATGACGTGGCGCATTTCGTGGTCGCGGCAGCGGAGCGAGCGCCGCTCGGAGCCTTCGAGGTGCGGGCGCTGCCCGGCGGCAAGGCGCAGTACCATCCGCGGCTGCTGCTGGCGCTCCTGATCTACGCCTAGCTGTCAGGTTGCGGAACATTGTTGGGACCCGGTTGGGGTAGCGATTGTAGAGTGCGCCTACCGGTTCGAGCGCCTGCCTCGCGCCCTGCGGGGACGGAGATAAGCCATGCTCCAGATCCATCCGAATGCCCGCACCACGCCTGCGATCCGCGTCGAGATCGCCCGCTCGACCGAGCCCAGCGGCACTCTGGCCGGGCGCTACGAGGTGATTGCCGAGACCATCCGCAAATGGCGCAAGCGCAGGGTTGGCGCGTGCCTGGACCGCTCGGCCAGGCCTCACCGGCTGCCCTGGAAGGCCACCGACGAAGAGCGGGCGGTGGTCTGCGCCCTGCGCCGGGCCACCCACTTCGCCCTCGACGACCTCACCTTCGTGGTCACCCACTTCCTGCCGCACCTCAACCGCGACAGCGTCTGGCGCATCCTCAAGGCCGAGGGG
Organism: Roseomonas sp. OT10; assembly: GCF_020991085.1. NCBI lineage: Bacteria > Pseudomonadati > Pseudomonadota > Alphaproteobacteria > Acetobacterales > Roseomonadaceae > Roseomonas > Roseomonas cutis. Next base: position 245,393 of record NZ_CP087720.1, on the reverse strand, counting down.
ATTAGCCGTCGGCCGCTGCCGCCCTCCGCCGCGCCAGCCAAGGGCCAGGGCACCTTCCGGGATTACGACCTCGGCTTCGTTCATATCGACATCAAGCACCTGCCCAAGCTGCGGACCATCGCCGGCGAGCAGCGCAAGCGCTACCTCTTCGTCACCATCGACCGCCACTCGCGCTCCGTCCATCTCGCGGTCAAGGACGACGAGACGGAGAGGAGCGCTATCGCCTTCCTGCGCGAGGCCGCGGCCGCCTTCCCCTTCCGCCTCACCTACGTGCTGACCGACAACGGCAGCTGCTTCACCGCCGCCTTCGCCAGGGCCTGCGCCGACCTCGGCGCCGAGTACCGGCACACCCGGCCTCGTACGCCGCAGACCAACGGCATGGCCGAGCGCTTCAACGGCCGCATCAGCAGCGAGGTGCTCGGCATCACTGTCCACTCGCACCAGCAGCTCGAGCAACTGCTCCGCGGCTTCAACACCGCCTACAACGCCCGCCGCCAGCGCGTGCTCGATGGCAGAATGCCCAGCCAGGTCGTCGCCGAACGCCTCAAGGCCCACCGCGAGCTCGCCCGCGGCAAGCCCGAAGGTCATGCCGGTCCGAGCAACATCGCCCAGGCACGCCTCGTCGCTGAAGCTACCAAGGAGGTCTCACAACCAGACAGCTAGGCTAACGGCATCCTCTCTTCACGGCGGATCGAGCGAGCGACGCACCGCGACATCGGCGTACGCTACGTGGCTGCGAACCTGCATCCCTACGATGCAGCGAGTTCACGCCGAAGAAGCCGCCGCCATTGGTCCCGAGATGCTTGATGGCGAGTTGGAAGGCGACGGGGCCCAGCGCGATCGCCTGCTCCGCGCCGTCCGGGGTGGCGGCGGTGACGGCGGCCGCCAGCGTCTGCGGCACGCCCATGGCGACGAAGGCGAAGGCCGCGAGCAGCGCCAGGGGCAGCAGCAGCCACAGCGTCACCCGCGTCGCATCCGCCCAGAAGTTGCCCAGCTCCCGCAGCCCGCCGCCGGCGAAGGCGCGCGCGACCGCGAAGGCGAGCGCGAGGCCGGTGGCGGCGGAGAGGAAGTTCTGCACCGCCAGCCCCGCCATCTGCGACAGGTGCGACATCGCCGCCTCGCCGCTGTAGGCCTGCCAGTTCGTGTTGGTGACGAAGGAGACGGCGGTGTTCAGCGCCAGCCAGGGCGGGATGCCGGCGAAGCCCTGCGGGTTCAGCGGCAGCACCCCTTGCAGCCGCAGGATCGCGTAGAGGAGCGCGAAGCCCGCCGCGTTGAAGGCCAGCATGGCCAGCAGGTAGCCGAGCCAGTTCTGGCCGCACGACGGGTCCACCCCGGCGAGGCTCAGCAGGCGGGCATCGAGGGCCGCGGCGGGCCCGAGACGGCCCTGGGCCAGGGCGGCGAGAACGAGCGCGATCTTCGCCCAACCGGACGGTGTCATGTCATGGAGTCTCAGATCTACGGTCAGGGCGTGGCCCTCGGTCGCAAGGGCTCAAGGCCTGGCGGCATTGTCCGCGGCGCTGAGTGCGCGGCTGTAATGCTTTGCCTCACTACCCCGCCCAGCCGTTCCATGTTTCGCACTAGCATGACGCATAGCACCAGCAACGGGACCTTCAGCGGCGGGCGCGCCACCTACCGGCCCTGCCGCAGTTCCGAGCGCCGTGAGACGTATCCTAGCGATGATCCCACACTGTGAGCGGCCCTCATCGGGAGAAGCCCACGAATGACAGATTCCGCCTGCGAGGCCCGGGCCCTCGTAAAGCGGTCCGCTTGAAAAGACTGACCGGTTAAACATTCCAGGCTCCCGGCCAACATGCTGGCGAGATTACCGGCACGGTCCCAAGAGCATGGTCCTTGCCAAACATCTGACCATCATCTCGATGCCGCCCCCTCCGTCAGCCTCAGCGCCCGCTGCGGACCTGCCGCCTAAAACGACAACCCCTCCTTCGGCTGCACCTAGTCCTCTTCAAGCTACCTCTGGGTCAGTCTTTTGGAACCCTCGCTAGGCGGCCGCCCAAGCTGCATGCTACAGGCCGTTTGGGGCAGCAACGGGGAGGCGTTGGCCGTGCTGAGGATACTGGTGTGCAGCCCGAAGGGGGGGTCCGGAAAGTCCCTCCTGTCGCGGAACTTGGCTGCTGCTGCCGCACATGCCGGCCTGCGGGTTGCCACCGCCGATCTCGACCCCCAGGCGACGCTGACCATCTGGGCCCGGCGCCGTCCGAAAGATGTCCCGCAGATCGCCCACTACAAGGTCGCTTGGGCGGACGCCGATGCGCTGATCGACGACGCCGAGTTCGAGGAGACGGACGTGCTCTTCATCGACACGCCGCCGAGCATAGAAACCCAGCCGGCAGCCTTCGGCGCGTTGCTCGCGGCGGCCCATCTGATCATCGTGCCTTCCCGCGTCTCCTTCGACGACGCGGAATCGGTGGCACCGTTCCTGCGCCACCTGACCGCGGAGGGACGCCCGGCCGTGGCGGTCCTGAACTTCGTCAAGCCGCGCGTGAACATCAACGCGGTCAAGCGCTTCCTGCTAGAAGCCGGTGAGCTGTGCCCGGTGGAGGTGGCGGATCGCACCGACTATGCGCGCGCCGGTGCCAAGGGTCTCAGCCTTGTCGACGTGCCGACCCATCCGGGCGCGGAGGAGATGCGCGCCGTCTGGGAGTTCGTCTCAGGCCGATTGGGCCTGAAGGCCGCCAGGTCAGGCAAGAGGAAGGGGAAGTCTCGTGTCAGCCAAACGGCTTAAGCTCGATCAGGCACCGGAGCCAGTGCTGCTGGAGGGCGATGCGCGCGTTCATGCCCTGCAGGTCGCCAAGGCGGAACCCAGGCGGGCGGACGAGTTCGTCGCGGAGATCACCCTTCTGTGGTCGCGGGCGCAGAACACCTTCCTCGATATCGGCCGCCTGCTCATCCGGGCCAAGGACATGCTGCCGCACGGCGAATACATCGCGGCCGTCGAGGCGCATCTGCCCTTCTCGGGCCGCACCGCCTACCAGTTGCGCGAGGCCGCGCGCTGGGCCATCGAGATGGACCGGCAGAAGGCCATCCCCGTGGAACGGCTGCCGGGCAGCTATTCCACCATCTACCTGCTCAGCACCCTGGACCCGCCGCTGCTTCGCCAAGCCGAGGCTGAAGGGCTGATCCGGCCCGAACTGCGCCGGGCGGAGCTGGTGGCCTGGCGCCGGAACCAGGGTGCGGAACCGGTCGAGACGCGGCAGTCGCTCCTGGCCCGGCGCGAGAAGCTGCAACGGGAGCGTGACCGCCTGGAGGATGAGCTGCGGCGGATCGAAGCCGCGCTGACCAGCAGGCCGGGGAGAGACTGAGCATTCCGCCGCCGATGCGGTGGAAGGCGCCCTGCGCCCCCATCTCCCGGCGACGTGGGCGCGGAACTCAGCCTCCGGTGGCGGCCACGGCGGCCTTGCTGTCGTCCGAGAGCAGCGCGAGCTGACGGCGCTCCGCACGCACGCGGGCGGTGATGCCGCGGTCCACCCGCACGAAGCGGTCGGGCCTCTCGCCGCCCGCCTCGGTCATCCGCCGGTGGGCGTCGCGATAGAGCCGGTCGGAACGGCGGATCTCCTCCAGAAACGTCGCCGTGGGCACGAAGTCGAACAGGATGTCGACGTTCTTGCGCCCTTCGCGGATGACCTCGCCCTCCACCTGCTCGATGATCCCCTGCTTGACCAGGATATCCACGGCATTCCCGACGTTGCGCAGCGTGTCGCGCGGCCGGGAGCGGGGCGCGACGCCGCCATCGCGGGCGATCTCCATGGCGGTCATACTCGCGGTCGGCACGATGGCGGGCCCGATCCCCGTCACGTTGCCGAAGGTCTGGCAAAGCCGCTTGTAGAGCCAGCGCGACAGCGGATGGCTGATGCGCATCAGCCACTCGTAGTTCATGTGACGGTAGCGAAGGTCCTTGATGGCCCCTTCCACCAGTGGGTTGAACTCAAGATAGGCGCGGTCCTCGTCCTCGCGACGGCGAAGCGCCAGGACGGGGAAGCTGGACGAGGACATGACCTGCGTGGACTTCTTGTCCACCCGGGTGATCTCCACCACCGCGGTGTGCAGGATGGTGAGGGCGTCCTTGATCTCCTCGATCGCGAAGAGGTGGCGCACCTTCCGCAGTTCCTCGCGGATCTCGTACATGGTGAAGGTCAGCCGGACCTTCTCGTTGTTCACCGTTAGCTTGCCGCGATCCGTGGCCAGGCGGTGGATCACCGCCTCGACGATCTGCTCGCGCTCGCCCGGGAACTGCTCCCGCTCCGTGCCATCCGACCGCACGATGCGTCCGGGCCGCAGCAGCAGGGAGTAGGGGAGGCCGCCGTGCTCGAACTGGCGGCGGATGCTCTTGAGGTAGCTCCCCTCCTTGCGGCTCTCGGTATAGAACACGAAGCGCGGCGCCAGATCGTAGAGATCGATCGTGTTGCTGTAGCGCCCGTCGTCGTCCGTCTCGAACAGGGTGATCTGCAGGGGCGGATCCTGCCGGAGCGGGATCTTCGGGGTCGCGCGCTGCATCATCGCCCTGGCCTCCTCTGCCGGTCACGCGGCGGACCACCCTGCCTGTTCCACTGTTGTCCGGGCAAGGTGGACCCGCCGATGGGGTGGGAAGGGCATGACGGGGAAGCGCGCGTGCATGACGGAAAGCCGCGCGCCTATGACGGTAGGCCGCGCGCTTGCAGGATCGGGGCCCTTCCCGACGGCAGGGCAACCCGGGGAATGCCCATGCCCGAAACCGAACTCAGGCGGATTCGCCCGATCTGCCTCGCCATGGCGCTGCGCTCCGGTCCCAGCCGGCGCAAGGCGCGCGGTTCTCCGTCATGCCGCCCCCTGCCGGGGGCGTGGAACGCGGGGTTTTCCGCGTCCGGTGGACGAGCGGGCCATGGGAGGGCGGGAGCAACATGACGGAGAACCGCGCGCCTGGATCACCAGCCCGGAGGAGGGGGAGGACAAGCCCTGTCGCGCCAGGCGCGACATGACGGAAGGCCGCGCGCTTTCCAGGCCCCAGGCGAGGCGCCTGGAAGACGGGAAAGGCCGCCGGCCACCAAGGTGCGCGGGATTCCGTCATGCCGGGGCCGTGCCCACGGGCATGGCGGACACGAGGGCAATGCAAGCCGCGAGGCTTTCCGTCATAGGCGCGCGGTTCTCCGTCATACCCCGAGTCGCGGACTCGGGCCCGGCGAGGCGCGCGTACCTCCGTCACAAGCGCGCCTTCCGCCGTCATGGCGAGCGCGATTCTCCGTCAGGATCGCGACCAAGCCCTTCATACGGGGGGATTTTTCCCTTTGACCGGCTTGGCCCGGCGGTCTTGGCATCGCTCGTCGGGCCGCATTGGGTGGCCCATGGAGGTGCCGGATGAATGGCAGGAACGGCATGGTGACGCGGTGGGGCAGGGTCCCCGCCTGGTGGCTGCTTCACCCCGGGATGGATGCGGACCGCTTCTGCGTGATGGCGGCCATGGCCACCTATGCCGACGAGGCGGGGCGGTGCGACCCGTCCCAGGCGACTCTGGCCCGGCATCTCCGTCGCAGCCGCCCCTGGGTGAACGGCGTCGTAGCCCGGCTGGCGGCCGAAGGCTTCCTGGAGAAGACAGGCCGCTCGCGCCGGAACGGCGGCAACACCTCCTGCGAGTACCGCCTGCGCCTCGAACCGCCGGAGGCGGGCGTCGGGACCGTCATCCCGGTGACTCCCCCCGATGCGATGCAGGACTCCCCCCGTCACCGGGGTGACCAGAGTCAGCCCGTTCCTGAACAGAGTCAGACACGCCCTGAACCGCGCGCCGCGAGCGAGGCCCCATCCCCGTCACGGGAGCCGGCAAGACCCGCGGTCACGGAGGTGCCCCAGGACTGGCGGCCGAGCGAGGAGGAACTGGAGCGGGGGCGGGGCGCCTGTCCGGAGGCCGATCTGCTGGGACACGCCGCGCTGTTCGTGCACCGCTGCCGGGCCAAGGGCTACCGCTACGCTCCCGCCGCCCTGGGGGACGCCTGGCTCGCCTGGCTGATCGAGGACCATGGCCCTGGGGGACGCCGCGCCAGCCAGGGCAACACCTCCGGAGCCCCGGGAGGGGTTAGGGAAGGGGGGGCCGGGCCTCGCCCGCCGTGGCACGCCCCCAGGCGGCCCGCGGACCGAGGTGAGCGCCTGGAGGGGCGGATGAGCGCCTGGGCCGCCGCCGCCGCCGCCCCGCGCCTGGCCGGAAGGATCTGACCGGTGAGGAGCCAGACCTCCGCCATCCGGCAGGAACGGAGGGGTGCCCCGGCGCCCGCGCGCCCTGAAGCCGCCCCGCCCTGGCCGACCCCACCGGAGGACGTGCTTCGCCTGCTCCGGCGTGGAGTGGTCTCCTCGCGCCTGGTCTTTCCGGAAGGCGGCCCAAGCCGAGAGGTGGTGGTCTGGCGTGCGCCACCGATCACGGATCGCGCGCTCCTGGCGCGTGTCGAGGAGCATCTGACGGCGGTGGAAGCGTGGTTCGAGCCGATGGACCGCGCCGAGCTGCTGGCACGGCTGCTGGCGCTGATCTCGCACTACCGGGTCGAGCCGCAGCCGCAGCAGATCGAGATGATGATGGCCGACGACTGGGCGGAGGATCTGGGCGGCTACCCGGCCTGGGTCGTCGAGGCGGCCGCGCGGCACTGGCGGCGGACGAAGCGGTTCAAGCCCCAGATCTGCGAGATGATCGCGTTGTGCGAGGCCGAGTGCGGCGAGCGGCGCATCCACCGGGACCGCCTGCGCGCCATGGTCGATGCCGCGCGCCAGAGCATCTCGCCGCACGGCCGGCGCTTCTCGACCCTGGCGGGGGGAAGCCTGGCCAGGGTGCCCGCGGAAAGCTGGGACTAGTGGTCTGAACCGGAATTTCGTTGGCGTTTTGATAGAGGTGTAGGGTGGGTCGTCTCTGATGGGAGGCGACCATGGGACGCGGCCCGAAAGCGGCATCGGTGGTGCTGACGGCGGAGGAGCGCGAGGCGTTGCAGCGCCTGGTCCGTCGGCGTAGCGCAGGTCAGGCGGCGGTGATGCGGGCCCGTATCGTGCTGATGGGCGATGCTGAGCCGGATCTGCCGAACGGTGTGATCGCGGACCGCCTTGGGGTCAGGACACGAAAGTGCGCTGAGTGTCCGGCTCGGGCGAACGGAGGCGGAACTCATGCCGCGAGAATTGAGGGCCGCTCTCGTAGCGGCCTGAGCGCGCCAGGGGTGGGCTGGGTGTCGGCGGCCCAGACGTAGTCGCCGGTGAGGCCGACGTGTTGCCAGCCGAGCGGGGCGACGTGGCGGACGAGGTTCGGCGGGACCGGGCGACGCTCGCGCGCATCATCGACGCACACCACGCGCTGCCGGTCGCCGCCGCCTGGGGCGACGGCACCACCTCGTCGTCGGACCGGCAATTCTTCCGCTCGGCCCGGCGCGGCGACGCCGCCGGCGAGGTCAACGCCCGCTATGGCGCCGACCCCGGCCTGGGCTTCTACACCCACGTCTCCGACCAGCACGGGCCCTACAGCGCCTGCATCATGTCGGCCACCAGCCACGAGGCCCCGTACGTGCTGGACGGGCTGCTGCACCACGGCACAGCGCTGCGGATCGACACGCACTACGTCGACACGGGTGGCGCCTCGGACCACGTGTTCATTCTCTGCGCCATGCTGGGCATCCGGTTCTGCCCGCGGCTGCGCGGCTGCGCGACTTCGCCGACCGCAGGCTCGCTACCCTCGCGCCGACCTCGGCCTACAAGGAACTCGCCCCGCTGCTGGGGCGCCGGGTCAAGGCGGAGGTGATCCGTGGGCATTGGGACGAGGTCCTGCGACTGGTCGCCTCGCTTCGTGCCGACACCGTATTGCCCTCCGCCATGCTGCGAAAGCTCGCCGCCTACCGGCGGCAGAACCAACTCGATCTGGCGCTGCAGGAACTGGGCCGCGTCGAGCGCACCCTGTTCATGCTCGACTGGCTGGAATCCCCGGCACTGCGCCAGCGCTGCCAGGCCGGCCTGAACAAGAGCGAGCAGCGCCATGCGCTCGCCCAGGCGGTGTTCACCTTCAAGCAGGGCCGCGTCGCCGACCGCAACCATGAGGCACAGCCGTACCGCGCCTCCGGGCTGAACCTCGTGATCGCCGCCATCGTATACTGGAACTCCACCTACATCACCGATACCGTCGCGCACCTGCGCGCTCAGGGCCGCGCAGTGCCGGACGAGTTGCTCGCCCACACCTCGCCCCTGACCTGGGAGCACATCGGCTTCTCCGGGGACTTCCTCTGGGACCGTGCCGCCGCCAGTGCAGGGCGGCGACGCCCGCTCAATCCAGATCGCGGCAGGACAGCCGCCTGATCCACGTTCACGCCCCGTTCGCTCTTCGCGTTGTCTATCTGACAACCGACGCTATGCCCTTTCCTTCCTGCCGTGCGGCGGGTCATCCAGCTCGTGTTGTTCAAGGCCGCGCTCACTTGGGTGGCGGAGCGCCCGGACCTCGTGAACACGGCGCTCGACGTCGGCCTCAGCGAGGATGGGACGGCGGTCGTCCGCTCCTATCCGCTCCCGTAGGAGAAGCTGCGGAGGTCGGGCAGGGCCATATACGCTCGCATGCGGACGTATATCGCTCCGCATGCAATCGGATACCTCTCGTGCAGCGAGAGAGCGCTGACGCGTCACGGTCCCATCACGTGGACGAGGTGCGCTTGGAAGTTTCGGATCGGGAGCCATGTCACGCTGCGCGTTGATCGGCCCCGGCCAAGGCTCTACCGGTTCGGGCGTAACCCCCGGGTCCGCCTCTGCCGCGGGGCATGCGCCCGGGGGCACGACCCCTCCCCTAACGGGCCGAGGCGGCCAGAACCTCGCGCACCGTGCCGTCCCGTATCTCGACGGTGTGCTCGAAGTGCTGCGTCCCCGCGCGCCAGCCCTCGGCGTGAAACAGCGCCTCCAGCCATAGCGGGCGGTCCAGCTCCGACACTTCCACCGCGGCCGCGACGACCTCGGCCGCGCGCGCGTGGCCGGCGATGGCGTCGGCACGGACGGCGGCGAGTGCCGCCTCCGGCGTGAGATAGAGGCGGCGGAGCCCGTCGGCCGCGGCCCGGATGAGCGCCGGGCCGTCCATCGCGCGGTCGCCCTTGCCCCAGGCCTCGACGAGGAGGGCCACCATCAACGCATCGCGCTCGCGGGCGGTGGCGGACGGCGTCAGCGCGAAGGCCTCGCGCGCGATCCGCCCCATGGTGGAGCCGGCCAGTTCCTCCCCGAGCGCGTCGAGGAGGAGGTGCGCCGGCGGCCGGTGCTGTGCCTGGTGCCGGTCCACGCCGGAGACGAGGGGGAGGAAGAGGTGGGAGCAGCCCTTGTCGGCGATCTCCTTGAGGAAGCGCCCGATGCGCTCGGCGCTGCGCGCATGGGGCAGCTCCTCGCGGAGGCCGGCGGCGAGCACCCGGGGGTCGCGCCAGCCCTGCCAGGCGCGGTCGCGGACGTGGCGCAGCACGGCGTAGGGGTCGTGCGGCACGCCGCGCTCGGCGCGCACCGCCCAGGCGAAGGCAAGCGCCTGGAAGAGGTCGCGCGGGATCTCGTGGGCCGGCCCCGGCATGAGGTCGTCGGCGAGGGTGGCGACGAAGTCCCACAGCTCGGGGGCGTTGCGGAGGGCGTCGCCGCGGCGGGCGAGGCGGCGGGCGCGGAATTCGTCGTGGAGGCGTCGCAGGGGGTCGAGGAGGTTCATCATCAGGTCTTGGGAGTGGTCCTGGGGCGAGGTGGTGCGGCCCCGTCCGCGGCAGTCCGCCGCCGACCGTCGGCGGTCGCGCGATGCCGCGCCGGGCGCGGGCGGTGTGGCACCCCGGAGGGGGCGGCGGGAAGGCTCCGGGACGACCGTTCCACCTGGGGGCGGAGAGGTCCGCTGCGGGATCAGGCGAGGGTGCCGGGGGCCTCCACGGCCGGCGTGTCCCGGCGGCGCCGGCCGCCTTTGCGGGCAGGGGCGCGGGCGCCGGCCGAGAGGGGAAGCTGGAGGTGGGCGGCACTGTTCCTGCGCCCCCTCTCCGGCCCTGGCGCGGATGCCTCGGCGTCCACTGGCACGGGCCAGAAGCATTCGACGCGGCCCTCCTCGCCCCGGAGCGCGAGGAACACGACCCGCTTCACCTCGCCGGCCTCGCCCGTCTCCACCGCGAGCCGGAACATCAGTCCCTCCGCCTCGTCGCCGCCCAGCGCCAGGGCGAGCTGCTCCGCCTCGCTCTCCTGCTGGCGCAGCGTGCGCTTCGTGGGGTCCTCCGCGTCGCCACGGAAGAAGCGCACGGGCACGCCGTCCACGAGGAAGACGAAGTGATGAGTTTCGTCGAGGATGCCGAGCCAGGGGTAGCGCCCGCTCTCGGCAGCGCGGGCTAGTTGGTGCTTCGAGAAGGCATAGGCGCGGCAGCCGACGGACCAGGCGTCGTCCCCGGCCCAGGGATCGGCCAGCGCCAGGGCGTCGGCGCGACCGCGGGCCAGCAGCCGGGCTGCCGCGGCGAGGCGCTCCTCGGTGAGCGCCGGGTGCAGGTCCCACGGGCGACGGGGAGGACGGGAGAGGCCGGCTTCTGCGACGTCGGGCGCCATCGGCACAGCATATTCCCTACGACGAGCGACCGCGACCGACCTCCCAACCAGGCCCGACATGGGATAATGGCTTTATTGCACGACGTATCCGGATCGCCTTTAGATTCCGCATGCCCACCCGATTCGCAGAGCACGGCGACAACCTCCCCCGGCGAAGACCAGCCACGGTCGTGCAGGTCGTGACCCCCGTCCGTGCCGAGCTGCACCGGGCGCTGCGCGTCAGGGCCGCCGAGGAGGGCACGACGATTCGAGTGCTCGTCATGCAGGGGCTCCGCGCGATCGGGCTGCCGGTGTCGCCCGATGACGAGAAGGATCGCCGCGGCTCCCGAGGCAACCGGCACCGCGCGGCGCCCGGACCGCGGCGCGCCGTAAGCCCGGGGGTGCGGTGATGTCCTCGGGCGACGCCCAAGACATGGCAGGCGATGAGGCTGCCTCGGCTGAGGAGCTGCCCACGGCACTCACGGAGGAGCAGAAGGCCGCAGCCGAGGCCCAGATAGCCGAACAGTCGAAGCGGATCGAATTCAACTTGGTCGAGTACACGATCGAGATCCTCGCAAACAAGATGGAGGACGGCTCGTTCTTCATCCCGGACTATCAGCGCGAGGACACCTGGGAAGACGCGAGGAAGTCGCGCTTCGTCGAGTCTATCCTCATGGGCCTGCCCATCCCGTTCCTGTTCTTCTGGGAGCGCCCGGATGGACGGCTGGAGATAGTGGATGGCTCTCAGAGGCTGCGGACCATCCAGCAATTCATCCTCGGAGGCTTTCGGCTGGGAGAGCTCGACACGCTCAACCTGATCTCCGGGTTCCGCTTCAAGGATCTGCCGGAGTCCCGCCAACGCAAGACCAACAACCGTTCGATCCGCGGCATCATCCTGAACGAGCGTGCCGACGAGCGGGCGCGCTTCGACCTGTTCGAGCGCATCAACACGGGCAGCAAGATTGCGAACACCGCCGAGGTCCGGCGCGGGGCCTTGGTCGGCCCCTTCGTGCGGATGGTGATCGACCTAGCCAGGGATCCCGCGTTCGGCGAGTTGGCGCCGGTGCCGAAGGCGCAGGAAAACATGCGGGAGCGTGAAGAGCTGGTGACGCGCTTCTTCGCCTACGGCGACGGGTTGGAGGGCTACAAGGACCGCGTATCCGACTTCCTGTATGACTACTCGAAGAGGATGAACGCCGCCTTCGAGGCAGATCCGTCCCTTGAAGCCGGCTATCGAGAGCGCTTCCGCCACACGATGAGCTTCGTCGCACGGGTGTTCCCGCATGGGTTCAGGCGTACCCCGAAGGGGACGGAGACGCCGCGCACACGCTTCGAGGCGATCGCGATCGGCAGCTTCCAGGCTCTTGAGGAGCGTCCAGCGCTCGCAAGCCAGACGCCGGACGTATCCGCCTGGATCGGCAGCGCAGAGTTCAAGAAGGTCATCGGGTCCGACGGGGCGAACGCGATCCGCCGCCTGCGGGACCGGATGGAATTCGTCCGGACCCGCCTGCTGAGCGCCTGATGGAAGCCCTACGCACCGCGTTCGAGGAGCGCCTCCAGGAGATCGACGCGCACCTCGAACTGCTGGACAGCATCGAAGCGCAGATAGGGGCGGGCAAGCCGAGGAGCGGGCCGAAGGTGTCCCCGCAGCAGCAGAAGATCCTCTACTCGACAGTCTTCCTGCTGCTCTACAGCTTGGTCGAGGCGACCGCGACGCAGTGCGTCGAGGCTGTCTGCACCGCCGTCGACGGCAAGGGCTGGAGGCCACACGACCTCTCGGACAGGGTGCGGCTGGAGTGGGTACGGTCAATCGCGCGGACCCACGAGGATCTCGTCTACGACAGGCGGCTGACCTCAGCGCTGGAAATGTTCGAGATGCTGGTTGCAGGGTCACCTGTAGCCGGTTTCAAGGTCTCCGGCGGTGGCGGCAACTGGGACGACGATCGCATTGAGAAGATGCTCAAACGGCTCGGCTTGCAGGCTCGCCTGACCGAAGAGACGAAGCGCGGGGTGAAGAGGCACTTCCACGAGGGGATGGGAACGCTTGAGTTCATCAGGCATCGCCGAAACAAGCTGGCGCACGGCAACCTGTCCTTCGTCGAATGCGCCGGAACGTTCACCGTCAGCGAACTCCGAAAGCTGAAGGAGGGCACGGCTGCCTACCTCCGCGAAGTCGTGGAATCCTTCGCGACGGCGATCGCAGGCCATGAATACCTGAGGCCGGAACGCCGTCCCGCGCGGGCCGGGGCATGACGATGCCCCTGGTTCCTTCGATCGAGTGCGTTGACCTCTTCTGTGGCGTCGGCGGCCTGACGCACGGCCTCGCACGCGCGGGCGTGAAGGTTGTGGCGGGGATCGACCTCGATCCCGACTGCAAGGTGCCATACGAGGCCAACAACGATGCCGCCTTCCACGAGCGCGACGTGCGCGACCTGACCGGAGGCGAGGTGCAGGCGATGTTCGGGGCGGGTGCCGTGAGATTGCTTGCAGGGTGCGCTCCTTGCCAACCCTTCTCGACGTACAGCCGCAAGGGTCGGCGCGACGATGGGCAATGGGACCTGGTCCGCGACTTCGGCCGCCTGGTCAGGGAGTCTCAGCCGCATCTCGTCACGATGGAGAACGTGCCGCAGCTCGTGGACTGCCCGGTCTTCGCGCAGTTCCTAGCCGACCTCGCCGGCTACCAAGTCTCCTGGGACGTCGTCGATTGCGTGCGCTACGGGGTGCCGCAGACGCGCAAGAGGCTCGTCCTGCTGGCCTCCCGGCTCGGTGCGGTGTCGCTCGCGCCGGCAGGTCGGCAGAGGAAAGCGCGGACCGTCCGCGCGGCAATCGCCAAGCTCAGGCCCCTTGAGGCTGGGGAGGCCGATCCGCGCGATCCGCTGCATGCGGCGTGTCGCCTGAGCGACCTTAACCTGCGGCGGATCAGGGCTTCGAAGCCTGGCGGAACCTGGCGCGACTGGGACGCGTCGCTGCGCGCGAAGTGCCACGCGAAGGATACGGGGCAGACCTACCCCAGCGTGTACGGCCGGATGGAGTGGGATGCCCCAGCTCCGACCATGACGACGCAGTGCTTCGGATACGGGAACGGCCGGTTCGGGCACCCTGCCCAGGATCGGGCGATCACCCTGCGGGAGGCTGCCATCCTCCAGACTTTCCCGCGACGCTACCGCTTCGTCGAGAAGGGCAAGCCCCTCATCTTCAGCATCATGGGACGCCTGATCGGGAACGCTGTGCCCGTGCGGATCGGCGAGGTCATCGGCAGGAGCCTCGTCGCCCACGTCGCCGGGGCGATGGCCGAGCGCGCGGTGCCGGGGATGGGCAAGCGGGCCTAAGAGTCTGATTCATAATTATCCGGCGTGATTTCATGGCCTTGCGATGCGGCGTGCGAAGAGCTGGATCGAGGCGATGAAGAGCCATGCGGTAGCCGATGCGATGGTCTGCTCGAAGTCCTTGGCGAGGCGGCGGTTCCGATTGAGCCAAGCCAGTGTGCGTTCGACAACCCAACGGCGCGGGAGGACGACAAACCCTCTTGCGGCATCTGACCGTTTGACGATCTCGACGGTCCATTTGCCGATCCGCCGGAGGGCGTCCCTGAGCTTGTCGCCAGCATATCCACCATCGGCGAAGACATGGCGCAGCCACGGGAAGCGCTTGATGATCTCGGCCAGCACCAGCGGCGCACCGTCACGGTCCTGGATGTCGGCGGTGTGGACTACCGCATGGACGAGATTGCCGTCGGTGTCGGTCAGGATGTGGCGCTTGCGGCCCTTGGTCTTCTTGCCCGCATCATAGCCCCGAGGTCCGCCGCTTTCCGTGGTTTTGACGCTTTGGCTGTCGATTACCCCGGCGCTGGGCGAGGCTTCGCGACCCGTCCCCTCACGGGCGATCAGCAACAGAGCATGGTTCAATGACAACCACAGCCTATTGTCCCGCCACAGGTAGAACCAGCGCCGCACCGTCGAGACCGGCGGAAAGCAGGGCGGCAGCATCCGCCACGGCAGGCCGCCACGCAGCAGATACAGGATCGCCTCGACAATCCGCCTGAGTGGCCACTTGCGCGGGCGGCCCACATGCGATGCTGGCGGAAAGAACGGCTCCAGCAGTGCCCATTCGGCATCGGTCAAATCGCTTGGCAAAGCCAGTTCCGCACGGGCATACTGCGCCCGAGTGGTATCGGTCCACATCGTTGATCTCCGGAAGTTTTCGCAAAAACCCCTGAATCAATGACCTGGGCTGGCGTCAAGCTAACCCGCTGATACCACTCAACTTAATTTCGGATCAGGCTCTAACGTCAGCGGGCGGTGCGGGCACGCTGCCTGGCATCCGCTCAGGAAAACGCCGCTTAAGCGGCCGCTCGCTCGCGAGCTGCTGCGCGGCGGAGCGCCGCACGTCCCTTGCCGGTCCCGGGGTGGGCGGCGTGATCACCGACCATGTGCAGATATTTCCCCGGGACTGGCGCCACCAGCTCGGGCGGTGGGACTTCATCCTGCCGCGGAGGAACGACGACCCGCTCTCATGGCCGAGACTTCCCACATCCCTCCGAGCAAAAATCGCACTCGTCACAGATGAGCCGTCCACACCCGTCGCAGATGGCATTCTCTCCGACGACCAGAGGAAATCTATTGCACCAAGCGCCGCTGGCCAGCCGACCACCGCAGTAAGCGTACAACGTGAGCATGAGCCCTTCGGTGGTCCGCCCCAATAGAATGTGGGGGTGCGGGGCATCGAAGTGTTCGAAGGTGATGTCGTATTTCGTGATCGCCTGCCCACATCGCTCCAGCAATTCCAGGAGATTTCGAATCGAGTGCGTAGGATCGTATAGGCCGCCACAGCAGCTCGCCTCGCAGTCGCTCGAGATCTCGTACTTCAGCCGTTGCCGTCTCAGATACGGAACCAACCGCACGTCGGTCTTCTCGGGAAGGTTGGTGAAGTCTTCAACCGAGACGATCTCGCGGAGGAATCGGACGAAAGGCGTCGGATCCTCGTGGACCAGGCACCGGTTGACGAACTCCGAAATCGCGAACAGGGCGATGGTCGCCTTCGTGTAGCTGGCGCGATCGACGACTTTCGCGAACAGGTCGACGATACTTCTCCGCTCCTCGTCCAGACCCCGGTAGGGCCTTACCTCCTTGCTTCGTCCACGAGCGATGGCGGCGCAGAGGATTGTCTCGGGCCGCCATGCGAAGGCTTCCGCCAGCACCAGCAGGCGTTCGTGGTCGATAACGGGGCGCGGGAACTCGAAGGCCCAAGGCGGCAGGGAGTTCCGGTAGAAGGCTATCTCCATCCTCTGGACACGGTTCGGCAGATCGTTAATTGCGTGTTCGATCCGCTTGATCGACGACAGGGAAGCGATCCCGAGGAAGGTCTGGCGAACCGTGGCGCTGATTCCGCCGTCCGTTCCCGGGGCGACGCGGTCGTAATCGACCTGCGAAGCCACGCCTGCGATCGCGATATCCTCCCTCTCGATACGCTTGAACTTGCCGATAAAGGCGTGCCGGACCCGTTCCCGGCGGCTCGTCGCGTTCTTGACGTCGAGCGGGATGTCGGCCTGGACGTCGTACGTTCTCCAAAGGTCGGAGGGCTCCAGGACCTGCGTGATCGAGACGTCCCGAGCATCCACGCCCAGACCACAACGGTAGAGGTCGAGAACGTGCTTCTCGGCCAGTCGAGCGAATGCGAGGAACAGGACGGAGAAGGACTTCCGAAACTTGTGGTCTCCGGAGCGTGGGTCCGGTCCGTCGCGACCGGACTGCCACAGTCCGACGAGCGTTCGGTCCGCCTCGTTCAGCTCCGCGCACCTGAGACCGTGCCCCTCCTTCACACTGCCTACCTCGACGTGGGTGCCATGCCTCGCGGTACGAGCCAGCACCCCCGGCGACAACGTCCCGACCCCGAGGCTTGCCACGTCGGCGATGTGGGAGAGCGCGGCGTAGTACGGTCCGGAGGGTCGATCCCGCCGGGCCATGAAGGACTGCAATTCAGGACGGATCCTGCGGAGCAGTTCCAGGTCGGCGCAGTCGCGGTAGTGCGTGAGGGTGCTCAGGTCGTCCAGGGTGAGCCGCTGGAGCACCTCTCGGCTCAGGTTCGCCGCGATCATCCTCGGGCGTCTTCCCCGCCTCATCAGTTCGAGGTCCACGGCCTTGACGACCAGAGCCTGCCCGCGGTCGTCCAGGTAGAGATCGTAGAGCTCCGGCCGGCGTCGGGTGAACTCCTTAAGGTGTTCGGGGACGCCCTCGTGCGTGATCCTCAGCATCCTGGCCAAGGTGTTCGGAGGTGAACTTCCGCGCATCTCGTATCGAAGCCGGTGGCACTCGCTGGACCAGCTGATACCACCGAGTTCCGCCTTCGTCAGGCCCCGGGGCGGCCACGACGTATCCGAAATTCGATCGTGCATCCCCGCCGATCGGCGAGCCCGCACGACATCACCCCGAAGCGAAGATGGCGCGATGCCTCGCCACGAACTCCGGTCGAGGCCACAGCCTTCGATCCGAAGGCAGGTGGACCAACTGCATCTGCCGAGCGAACAGCGATCTCAGCGCGGCGGGCACCTTGTTGTGCGAGACGAGGAGAGCGAGATCGTCTGTCAGGGAGATCAGGTGCCGGTCGAACAGCCAGTGGGCCGTCGCCGACAGCGCGATGCCGTTCTGCACCACGTCGGGGCCGCCGTCCGCGACGGGCAGGATGTGCGCCGCCTGCGCCTCCGCCCGGCCGCCGCCGTTGACCATCCGGAGCCCCGTCACCGCGCAGCGGTCCTCGTAGGCGTCGAGCACGCTCCGGCGGAAGGCAGCGTTCCGGATCCTGCGGTTCACGAGGAGCGCTTCGATCCGGCGTTCGTGCTCCAGCTCGGGGAGCTGGACGAGGTAGGCGGTCTCGTCGTCCACCTCCGCCCCAGCCAACCCAAGCCGGACGGCGTTGGCGGGGTCCAACGTCTCGGCCAGGCCGGCATGGACGATCGCGACGAAGTCCTTCTCCACCAGGGCCCGCACCGATCGGCCCTGGAGCGTCCTCCCGCGGTCCGCACCGGCCACTCCGCGCAAGATCGCCTCGTAGGCTCCGACCGGCCCATCAAGGGGGACCGGACGGTCGAATGGGAGGTAGTCCGACATGTGGGCGTAGGAGTGACCGACCCGGGCGGGATCCGGCTCGACGCTGCGGACCCGCGCGACCGCAACGTAACCCGCCCTGCCGCCACCCCTGCGGGGTTCCCGGTAGACGACCCAGTCACCGACCGCCGCGAGCGCGGCCGCTAGATATTGCCGGGGGAAGTGATATCGGCGGACGACCTCGTCGTCGTAGCCGGAACCCGGCCGAACGTCGAAGACAGCCTTCGTCATGCGCCTTCGAACCCCGTCGCGATGCCCTTGGCTCTTGTCAGCCCCATTCGGTCGCCCTGGACCCGACGGACCGGCATCCGATCCCCCTGGATCACCCTCGGCCAACGATGCGGCGAAGGACGTTCCGGGGTAAGGATACGCGGCGGCCCCGCCGGTGGTATGGCAGGATCTCCACGTTCAGGGATGCGAGCAGCTCCTCGACCCGTCCGAGATCGCCCGCGGGTAGGACCGCCACCTTGCGATGCGGCTCCTCAAGCAGCTTCTCGTAGAGGAACAGCTGGCCGACCGCCGTCTGCAGGTCCGCCGCCGTCGCCGCGACCTTGATCTCGAACAAGACCGCGCCACCCCCGATGGTCCGCAGGTCGGGGCCCCATCGCCCGACGCGCCCGTTGCCGTGCCTGACCTCCAGGGCGTCCAGTTCGGCGACGAGGGCGTGCCAGACGTCCGCATGGTGGCGATGGGCAGTCCGTGCGTCCTGCGCGCCGACCTCGTAGCTGCCCCGCAGTTCCGGGAAGCTCCGCTCCGCCCGCTCGACTGCCTCGTTCCGATCCGCCGCGACCTCACCCAGGGCGACGATGTCCCGAACCCGCCGGCACTCGGCGACGTAAGCCGCCATGCGGCGCTGCACATCCCCCGCCGGCGCGTCGAGATCCGCGACGGGATGGCAGGCTACCTCGGAACCATCGGAGAAACGCACGCCCACGGGTCGGGTGCGGGACAGCCGCGCGAACTCCGCCGTCGAGATGCGGCGCTCCGGAACCGACATGCGCCCCTTGTGGAGCACCCAGCGTCGGCCGGCGGCGTCTCGGGCCAGCACTCCCTGCAGTCCCGGGGCGATGCCTTCGTTCGGGGGATTGATCTCGACCACCCGGTTGCCGCCGGGCTCGTCGTGTCTCGCGCCGAAGGTGTTCACCATCCGGCCCCGCCAGCTGCCGAAATGGCCCCACAGGCCCAGATCGGGATGGAGGAGGATGTCTTCGGCACCGGGCCGACGCGCGGCCCCTTCCGCGAACCGCGCCTTCCAGTCCCGGACGGCGGAGCGCACGTCCGCGGCACCCTCCATCGCCGCAAGCGGCACCTTCGGATCCCGGACCTTCGCCTTCGTATCGCTCACCGCCCCCCGTCCTCGCATCTGGACGCCCCACGAGGGCGACCCAGCCAGCATCCTCGCGCCCGACGGCATAGAGGACCATCCCCAGGGCCACACTCGAGGTCCGGTCACCCGCTCCGGGCGTCGCCTCACCCAGGGGCGGGCTCTCCCCTCACGAGACCGGAAACCCTCTCCGCCGCCTCGGCTGGGACCTCATGTTCCCAGACCCTGACCACCCGCCACCCGAGCGCGGTCAGTCGCTCGTCCGTGTCGCGGTCCCTGCGCCGGTTCGCTTCGATCTTCGCGCGCCACCAGTCGCCGTTTCGCTTCGGCCAGGTCCCGTGGACGGGACAGCCGTGCCAGAAACAGCCGTCCAGGAAGACCGCGACCCGGGCGGCGGGGAAGACGACGTCCGCCGTACGGGTGGAGCCAGGCAGGAGACGACGCTGGAGACGGAAGCGTAGCCCGAGCCGGTGGAGCGCCGACCGCAGGGCCAGTTCGCCTCGGTTATCCTTGCCCTTCGTCGCCCTCATCCGGGCTCGCGTCCTTTCCGAGACCGCGTCCGGCAATGGATTCACGTTCCCGTCCCCCCGTTGATCATCATCGCGGATAATGGGACGATCCTCCACATTCGAGGATGGGACCGGGCGTGGACGAGGAGCAGCGCGAACTCGTCGAGGGGGTCGTGCGGACACTGCGGGCCGACTATTCGCGAGCGGAGAGCCCGATCCAGCACTCACGGGTGGAACTCCTTATTGAGCGGCGGGGCCTGAATCCCGAAGCCTGCGCCGCCCTCTTCCGCGCTCTTTCGGAGGCCGGGATCCCGCTTCAGGACGACGAGGCGGAGGTAGGTACGGCTCCGCAGGTCGCCAGTCGTGCCGGACGTGGGGTCTTCGACCGGCTGATGGCCCATCGCCTCCTGTGCCGGAAGGAGGAGGGCGAGCTCTGCCGGCGCTACCTCCAGGGGCGGCGCATGGAGGTAGCGATCGCCGAAGGCACCGTCGCCTCCGACCACGCCACGCGGCAGGTGGTCGCGCTCGGGAAGGAGGCGTTCGAGACCCTCGTCGAGTGCAACATGCGCCTGGTGTACTCGGTGGCCCGCCGCCATCTTCGCTACTCCAGCCTCACGCTCGAGGACCTCGTCCAGGAAGGGGTTCCCGGGCTCATCCGTGCCGTCGAGCTCTTCGACCACACGCGGGAACTCAAGCTCTCCACTTACGCGACCTGGTGGATCCGCCAGGCGATCACCCGCGCGATCGTGGACCGCGGCACGACGATCAGGTTCCCCGTGCACGTCGCCGAGGACATGCTGAAGCTCCGCCGCGCCGAGGATCGCTTCGGCGTGGAGCATGGCCGCTCGCCGACCCTGGAGGAGATGGCCATCGAACTTGAGTGGTCCCAGCGCCGGGTCCAGCGGGTCAGGAAGGCCATCCGGACGGGAGTGGTGTCCCTCGAAGCGGCGCTGGACGACGAAGGCGAGGGTGGAGGACTGATCTCGATCATACCCTGCGAGGACCCGTCGCCGGAGCAGGTCGCCATCGACCGGGCTCTCACGAAGAACGTCGCATCCGCCCTCCGCGTGCTGCCGCCCCGGACGGAGGCCATCCTCAAGCGACGTTTCGGAGTGGACACCGGCCGCCCCGAGACGCTGGAGGAGATTGGGCGGAGCTACAATGTCACCCGCGAGCGGATCCGGCAGATCGAGGCGAAGGGGCTGAGGCGCTTGAAGCATCCCCGTATCAGCCGCCCGTTGAAGTCCTTCGTCGAGTAGGAGGAACCGCTTGGACGAGTATCGCGCATCGGAGATCTTCTCCGAGTGGCTCCATGCCCGGGTCATCGCCGCAGCGAGGGGCACGGACGACGCGCGGTCGGAGCACGCTCCCTCAGGCAAGTACTTCCTCGGTCGCCTCCAGCCTGCCGACGCGGTCGGCAACGACCCGCGTGGCGATCGCGCGGAGCGTCTTGAGCCGTGCGCCGTCGGACTGCGGGTTCGGCCCAGGGATGCCGGACCCTGGTCGTTCGAGGTCGGGGTGGACTGTGCGGTCTGGCTGAAGGACGACGGGGAGTGGACAAAGACCCGGATGGGCAGGGTCCTCGTCCCGTGCACGATCGTCGGAGGTCAGGCCCCGTTCGGCATGGATACGCTGGAGGAGGCGCTCCGGTCCGCTACCGGCCTCGACGTCCACCGTGCCGAGGTCCGGGTCGAGGTCGGGGTCGGGCGGGACGGCTCGCCGGAGCTCGTCGTCGAATTCGTCAATCGCTCCCCCGAACAGCATACCGGCGTCGATACCCGGCTCTACGAGTGCACGCTGGAGCTGAGCGGGCTGGCGACGAGGCCTTTCTCCCTCGAGTCCCTCCCAGACTCGTTCCGCTACGACAGATCGGTGCCGGCCTACGGCCAGAACTGCGGGGTTGAGGAGTTGCAGGGCGGCGGCCTGCGGACAGTCGACGCCCCGACCAGCCTCCGTCGTCGCCCGCACTTCTGGAACCCGGCGTTCGAAGCGCCGGATCTCCGGTTCGCGACCCTCGCGGCCGACCCCATCCCTGCGCTCGAGAGGCTGGCGACCGCACACCGCTCCTGGGGCGATGGGGTGTGGTCGGACGAGGTCCTGGACGGGCGTGCCGCGACCGAGTGGTGGTCGGCCGCCATGCGGGAGGAAGCGCAGCGCGGCGCGGAAGGCTTCCGGACGGAGATCGCGCGGATCCAAGCTGGCCTCGACCTGCTGAGGGGGGACGACCGGCTGCTCCGGTGCTTCCGCCTCATGAACCGGGCGATCGCCATTTCGGCGAGCGGGAAATACGACGCCTGGCGTCCGTTCCAGGTCGGCTTCCTCCTCGCGAACCTACGGGCCGTCGCCGAACCGACGGCGGAGAGCGGGACGGCCGACATCGTCTGGTTCGCGACGGGTGGCGGGAAGACGGAGACCTACCTCGGGCTGCTCGTGACCGCGGCGTTCCTCGACCGTCTCCGCGGGAAGGATAGCGGCGTGACCGCGTGGAGCCGGTTCCCGCTCCGCCTCCTCTCCCTGCAGCAGACCCAGCGCTTCGCGAATGCCCTCGCCGGCGCGGAGATCGTCCGCCGAGAGGAGGGGATCGGCGGCGATCCCTTCTCCCTCGGCTTCTTCGTCGGCGACGGATCCACTCCGAACAGGCTGGACCCCGACGCCGAGACGACGGCCCAGTGGTACCCCTACAGCCAGGCGAAGCTCGAAAAGGCGAAGGTCGTCGAGCAGTGCCCCTTCTGTCGGGAGGAGCAGGTCTCCATCGGCCTGGACGAGACCCTCTGGCGGCTGGAGCACCGGTGCGGGAATCCGGGATGCGCCTGGACCGACGGCCCCCTCCCGATCTTCGTGGTGGACAACGAGATCTACCGGTTCCTTCCCACGGTCGTCGTCGGAACGCTCGACAAGGCGGCCAGCATCGCCTTCCAGGCGTCCATGCGGGGCCTGGTCGGCCCGCCGCTCGGACGGTGCCCCAGGGCGGGGCACGGGTGGACATACTCGCCGCGGAGCAAGACGCCCAAGGGCTGCCTCGTCCCTGGCTGCAATGCGACCCCCACCGCCTTGACCTGTGACCCCGCCCTGTTCGGACCCTCCTACCGCCTACAGGACGAGCTGCACCTCCTCCGGGACAGTCTCGGCGCGGTGGATGCCCACTACGAGGGGCTCTACGACGACCTCCAGCAGGAACTCTGCGGGGCGCGGCCGAAGATTCTCGCCTCCTCTGCGACCCTCGCCGGATACCGCCGGCAGGTGGACGTCCTCTACCGTCGCGAGGCCCGGGTCTTCCCCGAGCCGGGACCGTCGCCGCGCGACAATTTCTGGGCGACGCCGTCCGACCAGCACATGCGGCGCTTCGTAGCGCTCGCGCCGCGCGGCGTGACGATCGAATTCGCGACCGACCGTCTGCTCTCCATCCTGCAGGGCATCGCCCGCCGGCTCCAGGCCGACCCCATTGGCGTCTGCGCCGAGGCAGGGGTCGATTCGGCGTGGGCCGCTTCGATCCTCAGCAATTACGGGACGAACGTCGTCTACGGTAACACGCTCCGCGACCTCGACGCCGTCGAGCGCTCCGCGGAGACCCAGATCCGGGTGGACGGACCGCCTCCGACCGTCGTCTCCCTCACGGGCCGAACGGGCTTCGACGAGGTCCGGAAGGTACTCAACCGCCTGGAGCGGCCCGAGGGGGAGTTCCTCGACCGGGTCCACGTCGTGTCCGCCTCCTCCATGATGTCACACGGCGTGGACGTGGACCGGCTGAACGTCATGGTGATGCTCGGCCTACCGCTCGGCACCGCCGAGTTCATCCAGGCGACCGCGCGCGTCGGACGGCGCTGGCCCGGCGTCGTGTTCGTCGTCCACAAGATCGGGCGGGAACGGGACGCTGCGGTGTTCCGCAATTTCGAGAAGTTCGTGGAGCACGGCGACCGGTTCGTCGAGACCATCCCGATCACGCGCCGGAGCCGCCGGGTGCTCGAGAGGACGATCCCTGGGCTCGAACTCGCCCGCGTCCTCGCCCTGCACGAGACCCGGTATGGCAGCGCGCTGACGACCATCGCCAAGCTTCGGGCCTACCTGCTGGGTCATCCACGCTGGCTCGAGAGGGATCGCGAGGAAATCAAGGCGAGCGTCGCGGCCGACGCTAGCCTCGACGTGGAACTGCGGGACTACCTCGACGACTGGTTCCGGCGGTTCGAGCGGAACATCCGGACGCCGCCGGTGGGGAAGCGGTTCACGTCCGAGGCGTCCCCGACCCGTGCGCCGATGCTCTCCCTCAGAGACGTCGAGGAACAGGTGCCGATCTACGGAGATCTGCGATGAGGGATCAGCGGAGCGCGACGCAGATCCTGTTCGGGTTCCTGCCCGACCAGACCGTCGATGCGAAGGGCAGCGTCTGGAAGGTCTCCCACTGGCGGCAGCCCGGTGCCATCCGGCGAGTCTACACCGATGGCCTCAGGTCGGAGCTGAAGCGACTGGCCTCCCCATGGGAGGCGGCGGGCACCGACGACGGTTTCGTCCAGGACATGCACGCGAGGACGGATCTAGAGGTCGTCTCCGTGAGTCGCGAGGATGGCGTGCAGCTGGAGCCCTTTCCCCGCGTCTGGGTCTGTCGGACCTGCAACCGCATCCACGACGCTCCGACCGGGAACTGCCAGTGCGGGAGCAGCGACGCGCGGGGACAGCTGCCGTTCGTGGGCTTCCACTCCGGGTGCGGCGACCTCATCGCCCCCTACCTGCCGCGCTGTCCCACCCACAAGCAGGTGCGCGTGCGCTGGCCGGGGACGTCCTCGGCACGCGAGATCCAGTTCGAGTGCCCGGTCTGCAACCGGGTCACCCAGCGGGGCTTCGTTGCCCGGAACTGCACGTGCGGCGTCGGCGATCCGCGCTACGTCTTCCAGGTCCACCGCGCCTCGTCCGTGTTCACTCCTCGCTCCTGCGTCATGGTGAACCCGCCCTCGAACGAGCGGATCCAGGAGATCACGGAT
The DNA here is from genome assembly GCF_020991085.1 of Roseomonas sp. OT10. NCBI lineage: Bacteria > Pseudomonadati > Pseudomonadota > Alphaproteobacteria > Acetobacterales > Roseomonadaceae > Roseomonas > Roseomonas cutis. The sequence continues at coordinate 220,981 of NZ_CP087720.1, read as the reverse complement.
GCCGGGGGACCTGCGCGGGCGCTTCGGTGGGTTCTGGACGGCATGGCCCCGGGTGGGATCCGCGCGGGTCGCCCGACGCGGGACGCGCTGACCCGCGAGCTGAAGGCCACCGGCCTGTCCGATGCCGTCATCGCCGCTATGGTCCAGGCCGCCGAGGCCGCCGGCGAGCTCGCCGATGATCCCGTCCCGGTCGCCCTACCCGAAGCGGTCCGGGAGGAGGCCGAGAAGGAGGCGGTCACCATCGCCCTCTCGATGGCCGAGCCGAGAGCGACGATCGCCGTTCTGCGCGAGCGGTCCGCCCACGATCCGGTCCTCGCCGGAATCCACGGCGCGCGGTACGGGGCAGCCCTCTCCGTGGCCGGCCTGGAGACCGTCGAGCTCATCGACCGCTTCCCCGTGCTGACCGCGCAGTTCGGGTACACCCGGGGCGGCGGCGCGCCCGGCGAGGATCGGCTCCGGACCTACCGGACCCCCAGGGGCGGCTACACCATCTACGGCGACCTCGCGCAGACGGAAGCACTACTCTTCTGGCTCGCGCCGCTGCGGGTCCACGCGTGGCTGGTCGCCCAGGGCTACTCCCTCCCGCCCGCCGCGGACGACCGCGCGGCGCGCGTCGCGATCCTGTCCTCCGCCGTGGTGCCCCACTACGGGCAGGATCCCGACGACGGGCTGGGCTCGGCCCTCCTGACCCTCGTCCACTCCTATGCCCACCGCGTCGTCCGCGCGGCGTCGGTGTTCGCGGGCATCGAGAGGAGCGCGCTTTCTGAGCTCCTCGTGCCCCGCCACCTCGGCTTCTACGTCTACGGTGCGGCGCGGGGGGACTTCGTCCTCGGCGGCCTCCAGGCGGTCTTCGACACGGAGCTCCACCGCCTCCTCGACGCGGTGGTCCACGACGAGAGCCGGTGCGCCCTCGACCCGGGATGCACCACCTCGGGAGGCGCGTGCCCGGCCTGCCTCCACCTCGGGGAGCCCTCCTGCCGGGCGTTTAACCGATACCTCGACCGCGGCGTCCTCTTCGGGGATGGCGGCTACCTCCGGGCCTGAGGTCGGCCACACTCCGGGCGAGGCTTCCACGTAGGCTCCGGCGCGCTCAATCTTGACAACGGCCCGTGTTATGCTGCCCTCGGCGCGGAAACGACCGGCGTGGGATGGATTCGCGGGCCAGGACCATAGACCTCTTCTGCGGTGCCGGCGGTCTGACCGCCGGTCTGGAGAAGGAGGGTCTCGTCGTCGCCGCCGGCGTCGACATGGATCCGGCGTGCCGCTTCCCCTACGAGGAGAACAACCGGGCGCGCTTCCACGAGCGCGACGTCGGCGACCTCGACGGGGACGACCTCCGGGAGTGGTGGGGCGACGCCGAGGTCCGGATCCTCGTGGGCTGCGCGCCGTGCCAACCGTTCTCCCGCTACACCCAGGGGCGGTCGGCGAGCACTGACGAGCGGTGGCGGCTGCTCGAGAAGTTCGCGGAGCTGATCGAGGAGACGAAGCCCGACATCGTCTCCATGGAGAACGTGGAGGCCCTCCTCAAGCACGAGGTCCACGCCGACTTCGTCGCGACGCTACGGTCGCACGGCTACCACATCGACGAGAACGTGGTGCAGTGCTCCGACTACGGGGTCCCTCAGATGCGCCGCCGACTAGTCCTCCTCGCCGCGCAGGATCAAGAGATCCATCTCCTGACGCCGCTGGAATTCGGCCAGACTCCGACGACCGTCCGGGAGGAGATCGGCGACCTGCCCCGGCTCGCCGCGGGCGAAACGGATCCCGGCGACCGGCTGCACAAGGCGAGCGCCCTCTCGAAGCTCAATCTCAGGAGGATCCGTGCCTCCGTGCCGGGGGGGACTTGGCGGGACTGGCACGCGAACCTCAGGGCCCCGTGCCATCGGCGTGCGGAAGGACAGGGCTACGGTAGCGTCTACGGCCGAATGGAGTGGGATCGCATCGCGCCGACCATGACAACCCAGGCGTACGCCTTCGGAAGCGGGCGGTTCGGTCATCCCGAGCAGGACCGGGGCCTCTCGCTCCGGGAGGCAGCGATCCTGCAGACCTTCCCCCGGAAGTATGCCTTCCTGGACGACGACGAGCCGGTGATCATGAAGACGATAGGTCGGCTGATCGGGAATGCGGTTCCCGTACGATTGGGGCAGGTGATCGGCCGGAGTATCCTTCGCACGCTCGACATGGTGCCCGCCTGATCGCTCCGATTGAGGGCACGCCTGCAGGGGCATCGGAAGGCCGCATCCCGAGCGAGATCGTCTATCGGGACGACGAGGGCCTGACGAACTTGATCGCGCAGGTCGAGGACCTGCGCGCGACTGCATCTTCCGTCCAGACTGAGGGAACTCGGGAGGCGACCGTCGGAGGCAAGCTCAGGATCGGGTTGGGGAGCCTGCTCGGAAGACTGGGACTGCCGAGCGCGGACGTTCACGCCGAGGTCGCCGGCAAGCGCGGCCGGAAGGTCACCGAGAAGGTCGAGTTCACGCGGTCGATCGAAGCGACCTACAGGTCCGTGCTCGGTCACCTCGCGGCACGGGGCCACCTCCATCGCGATCCCTACGAGGCCTGGTGCGCCGCCCGGGCGTCCGCGCGAAACGCTTTCTGCGAGGTGGAGGTGGATCTCGTCCCCGTCGGCTGGACGCCGTATGGCGACGCCTGGAGGACGTTCGCCAACGGTCAAGGCACCCTCGTCCTGCAGGACGTCCAAGACCCGAACCTGAAGGTAGGCATGGGCCTGCCCAAGCTCGTCGGGCTCGGGAGGAACGGAGTCATCTCGGAGACCTGCCATCTCGCCATGCGTTTTCGTCCCGGGAAGGCGCGCATTCGCGTCTTCGGGACGATGGACGTCGGCAAGTACGTCAAGCCGTTCCTAGCCACCTACGTCTGATCGCACGGTCGGGGAAGGCCGGAGGTGCGTCCATCCCGGTGCCGTGGATGGATCGCCTTCGAGCCGAGGGTATGCAGGAGGGACGTAGGTTCGCCGGCCTTGCCGGCAAGCGGATCCTCGACGCCATTGGGGCCCGCGTCGATCGGCCTGACGAGCCCTCGACAGGCTCGTGTCCTTTGCCCTGTTGCCGCGCATGACGGCACGGCGGCATCGGGCACGTCGGCCCAGGGCTGCTGCCGCATGCGCATCAGGTGGTGGTGGCCGCGACGGTGCGCGAGCGGCGCTACGCCGGCTGGAGCGTGCGGGCGCGCGCTGCCTCGAACGCCGCCGCAGCATCCTTGAAGGCGCCCGTTGGCGCGGCGAGAGGACGGACCATCATCAGGCCCGGCCGGCCGCGGCGGGCGTAGTAGTCGCCCTCCATCACCGCGAGCCAGCCGGCGAGGCCGTTGGCGGACAGGGAGCGCTCGGCCGCAAGGACCTCCTCCTCCGTCGGGTCGGAGTGCCGGCCAAGGGTGACGTGGCGGCCGTCGGTGCCGAGCACGATCCAGCGGCGCTCGCGGTCGCGTCCCTTCGCCATTGCCCCCTCTTCCGGCCAGCAGTGGAGTCCATCATGCCATCCGGTGAGTTCGGGGGCCAGTTCACGATTCCTCAAACGGTCGTTTTAGATTGTGAATTCGTCTAGGCTCTACGGACAAGATTTTCTGAGGTGAGGGGGGTGGCCACGGGGCGAGTGTGTCCCGTGGCCTGCCCGGGCGTTCGTGTGTGTTGCGAGCATCACATGGGGCCTGGGCGTGAAGGAGCATGTCATCGGGGATGGGGTGTGGCAACGCATGCTGCCGGCCCTGCGGGCGGAGCCATACATGCACCTGCACGACCCCGACGCCTTGCGCCGGTTCGTGGGGGCTTGCTTCCTGGTGCTGCGCCAGGGCTGCAGCTGGGCGGAGCTGGGCTGCTTGGTGCCGTCTGCGGACGCAGCCCGCAGGCGCTTCCGGCGCTGGGCCAGGAAGGGCGTCTTCGAGCGCCTGTTCCAGAGCTCGCAGCCCCGGGCGGCGCCGGACGTGCTGCACGTGGACAGCACCAGCGTGAAGTGCCACCGCACCAGCACAGGCGCCCGTGGTGGAGGCGAGGAGGGCATCGGCCGCAGCAGGGGCGGGCTGACCAGCAAGGTCCATCACGCGGTGGACGGCCTGGGCTTCGTGCGCCGCCTGCTGGTCACGCCGGGCCAGCAGGCCGACTGTCGCCACGCCGGGGCGCTCACCGAGGGGCTGCAACCCGTGTTCGTGGTCGGTGACAGGGCCTACGACACGGACACCTTGCGCGGGCACTGGCATGGCCGCGGCATCGGCGTGTGCGTGCCGCCCAGGCGCAACAGGGTGGTCCGGCACGCCTACGACGAGGCCCTGTACCGGACCCGGCACCTGGTCGAGAACGCGTTCAACCGCCTGAAGGACTTCCGCCGCATGAGCCTGCGCCTGGACAAGACGCATGCAAGCTTCCGCGCCTTCGCCTGCTTGGCCGCGGCGCTCATCAACTGGCGCCTGGCACATAACCTTGTCCGTAGAGCCTAATCCAGGGCACCTTCACGGGCGATGGCACCCTCTCCCGCCCCCGCCGGGCCGCGCTTCGTCGCCTACTACCGGGTCTCGACCGACAAGCAGGGCAGATCGGGTCTCGGCCTCGACGCCCAGCGCGAGGCCGTTGCCCGACACGCGGCGGGATGCGGCGGCACCGTCACCGCCGCTTTCGAGGAGGTCGAGAGCGGCAGGAAGGGAGACCGGCCGCAGCTCGCCCTCGCCCTGGCCGAATGCCGCCTGCGGCGCGCCGTGCTGCTGATCGCAAAGCTCGACCGCCTCGCCCGCGACGCCCACTTCCTGCTGGGGCTAGAGAAGGCCGGCGTCGAGTTCGTCGCGGCCGACATGCCCTATGCTAATCGCCTCACGATCGGCGTCATGGCCCTCGTCGCGGAGGAGGAGGCACACGCCACCTCGGCACGCACGAAGGCGGCGCTGGCTGCCGCGAAGGCACGAGGAGTGCGGCTCGGCAACCCGCGCCTCAAGCCCGGCGACACGGCCACCGCCGCCGATGCGCGCGCGGCGTGGTCGGCTGAGGCGGCGCGGCGCGCGGCGGAGGTGCTGCCCTACGTCGAGGCCGCGAGGAGGGCAGGGGCCATCACCTTGCAGGAACTCGCGGACGCCCTCACCGCCCGCGGCGTGCGCACGCCACGAGGCGGGGAGGGGTGGCGGCCTTGGCAGGTCAGGCGCGTGCTGAACCGTGCCAGCCAAGGACCAGGTCCACGGCATCACCCCCAGACCTGGGCGGAAGCTGCATCGTAGAACTGCACCTCCAGCGGTTTCCGGCCGCCACGCCGCTCCGACATCTCCATCGCGCGCCGGATGATACGGACGTTGTCGGGCGACGAGGGGTCTCCGTAGAGGCTGACGAAGAGCCGCTTTACCTTCCCGCGCTCGATCTTGCGCAGCACGTGTTCGTCGTTCGGCGCGAGCGAGTGCCCGTAGATGAAGAGGTCGCCGCCGATGCTGCCAAAGCTCCGCAGCGCGCGGCTGAGGTAGCCGTGATGCTGGATGCGGGAAAGTTTTTGCCGGCTTTCACCCTCCGCGACGAAGAGTGGGTAGCGCTCCTGATCCAGCGCTTCCCGCACTTGGTCCATCAGCGGCACCGACGTCCGGATCCATGTTCGCTTCTGTAGCTCGGCGCCGGCGTCGAGGAGGTGAAGCGCACCGTGAAGGAAGTGGACATCCTGATCACCACCGCCCTCCCAGACCACGTACTCCGTCTCTCCCTCACCGTCGGGATGCACAAAGCCGTCGTTCCGCGGCAGGACGGCGCCGTCCGCCTCATCGTGCATCAGGGCCCAGTAGAGAAGGAGGTCGTAGTTCAGGGTGTAGTAGCAGCCGAAGTGTCGAAGGAAGGCACGACACGCCGCGAAGGCGGCGTCACCGACAGCCTGTGGGCGGTCGGGATGTCGGCTCGCTATCGCCTCGACGAGGATGCCCTTCAGCGCTTCCGCATCCTCCCGCATCTCCTCCGCCATCGCGGCGCCGGCCGACCCGAAAGCCGGGGTGATCCGCGCTGCACTCAGCAGGGAGCGGATCACCTCCTCGAAGTCGGAGGTTCCGAGGGCGTCGAACACCGCCTTCGCGCGGGGCAGCCGCGGTAGGTCCGCGGCCTCGAGAAGCGAGCGGTAGGTGAAGGCCGTCGCCCGCCACGCGATGCTGAAGCCGTTGCCGAGGAGGAGCTTGCGCTTGCCCGGGTCGGAGCGCCCCAGGGCGTCCGCGAACGTCATCACCTCAGTCATCACGCGGCCTCCCGCACGGCGAGGGTTCGCCGGAGGCGGAGGACCCGGATGCGGCAGCCCCCGGGGGTGCCGCCCCGCGCCTCCGCGATCTCGTCGTAGCTCCGCCCGGCTCCGACATCGCAGAGGACGTCCCACTCCGACCCTGTCAGGCGGCTCCGGATAGCTTCGAGCGTCAGGCGGGCGTGGATCGCAGTCTCCGGGTGCCGGGGGCCGCTCCAGACCTCTGCATGGCGCCGCAGGGCCCCGCCGCGGTGCGCCTCGCGCCGGCGCGCGGTCGAAACGGCGCGGGCGACGTCGTCACCCTCCGCCGCTCCGGCCGGCACTCCGAGGAGGTGATCGAGGCCGGCCTCGACGGCCCAGGCCCGCGCGTCGGCGCGGCGGCTCTGTCCGACCTGTTGCTGAAGGCGCGCATAGGCACGCCAGGGATGCGGGATCTCCGCCATCGTCCAAACCCTCGTTCTGTGCGGCCACTGTCGGCGCGCAGGGTGACCGGGACGTCGGCCTTCATGTCGGCTTCCCCGCTCCTCCACCCCAGGACGCTGTGCCCGGAGGGGAGGGGATGCGGGACCGCATCAAGACCTTCGACCCGTCCTCGATACTAATCGCACGTTCCACTCGCGCAAGGGGCGGGGATGGTCATCCCCGCCCCCGGCGCTCAGGCCGTCATCTGCACCCGGTAGGTGTCGGACCACTCGCGCCGCAGCAGGTCGAGGACCTTCTTCGCGTCATCGCCAGTCCCGGCCAGGCGCCCCTGCGTCCGCGCGAGAGAGAGGAGCAGGAGGTCGAGCGCCACGATGGGGCCGCTCTGCTCCGCCGGTGGGGCGGCCCCCCCCGGCGTGTCCTCCGCCTCCGCCGCCACGCCCATCTTGCTGATGGGGTCGTAGAGCTGCGTGAAGAAGGGGTGGGCCGTGTTGAGGGTGAGGATGGTCCGGCCGAAGCGCTGCTGCACGTCGTAGAACGGCCAATACTCGTCGTGGCGGAAGACGATGATGTAGGGAGATGCCTTCACCCGCTCGAAGGCCTCATCGTCCGTCTCGCCGTCGCGGCGCAGCGTCAAGGCGAGGCCGCGGAGGTTCTCCTCGAGCTGGGCTTCCTCCTCTGGCGAGAGGGACGCCATCTGGGTGCGCTGGAACGGGTCGGCCTCGGCTGCCTTCGCCTCGCTCGTCGTCGGCTTCGCCGGGGAGCGGGCCGCCGCCATCTCGGCCTGGAAGCGCTTGATCTCGTCGTTGATGCGCGAGATCTCGCCGCCGATCGCGTCCTTGATCGCGTCCTCGACGTAGCCCTTCATCCGCACGCCCTGCTTGTTCGAGGCGATGCCGAAGGCCTCGTCGAGCTCGCCGGGAATGTCGATTTGGATACGGTACCAGTTCGTGACGCTGTGCCGCGTCGTGAGCCTCGGCATCGGCCCCGCGAACACCTCCCGCCCGTTCCGCAGGATGGATACGGTGTAGCCGTCGAAGATGCGGAGGTCGTTTCGCTGCGTCTTCCGGTCGAGCTTGGACCACTCCTCAATCGGCAGGCGGAAGATCTTCACCGTGACGGGTACGGTCTCCGACCCGTTCTCGTGGAGCTTGATGTCGACCTGCTTCGGGAGAATGAGGCGGCTCTGCTTCGGCGAGATGTCGAGGCGGGCGTGCCGCGCGTTCGGCATCGAGTAGGTCGGGTCCGACGCCTCCACGCGCCGGTTGTTCACGAAGAGGCGGAGGCCAGCACCGATCGCGCGGCGGTACACCCGCGCCATCTCCTTCGTCGCGTGGTCCACGAGCGTCTGAGCCTTCGCGTAGGTCAGCCGGTCGCATTCCGGCATGTAGACGATGGTTCCCGAGCGGCCGAGGCGATCGGCGAGATCCTCGCCCGGCTCGGCCAGGAGCTGCTGCTCCGACCGGTCCGACGGGAACGACATCGGCTTGAGGAAGAGGTCGGCGACCTCGTCCGGGAGCTCGGTCATGAGCGTGGGATCGGGAAGCTGGACGAGGTTGGCCCGCTCCTTCCCGATCGCCTCCACGTCGAGGGTCATGTTGTAGAAGGCGCCCGCCTCCTGCCAGGAGTAGAGCTCCATCACGGGGCTGAGGCTCAGCGCCGCAGTCTTCATGCCCATCCCGAACCGCCCGATGCCCTTGCGGTTGTTGAAGTTGAGCGAGCCGCCGAAGGAGGTCGCGACTTTCAGGACAGACGGGGACATGCCGCGCCCGTCGTCGTAGACCGCCGCGTCAATCCGGTACTCGCCCTTCTTCCCCGTCTGGCGGAAGAGGACGCGGACCTCCTTCGCGCCGGCCTGGATCGCGTTGTCGACGTGCTCGCAGAGGGCGGAGGTCGTGTGGTCGTAGCCAACGTCGCGGAGCGACTGGACGAGGGTCTGCGCGAAGAAGAGCGGGACCGACGCCTTCTCCTTCAGGATGCGGCCCATGACCGCCCGGCCACCACGCGGCGCATCGGAGGACCAGTCGAGGGCAGAGTCGTCGGGCGCGGTCCCGGAGGTTTCGCCGGGGATAATGTCGTCGTTCAGCATGGCACTCGTGCTCCATTCTCTGTGACGCCGGCTGTTCGGCGTCGGGGCGAGGACCGGAAGCAGCCCTCAATAGTGAGGGAGATGGGCATGGCGGTTCGTTACAGCTGACATCCTCCAACCCGAGCTCTCCCTTCCCTGGGTTGGGGAGCACCTGGATGGGCCCGGGGAATTCTCCGTCCTACCCTCTCGCGGGAGGATGATGACGCCGACCCATGCACGCGAGCCGAAAGGAGCTGTACGACCAAGTCTGGCGCGAGCCCATGACGCGCGTTGCGGAGCGGTACGGCGTCTCCGGCGTCGCCCTCGCCAAGACCTGCCGCAAGCTCGGAGTTCCCGTGCCGCCCCGCGGGCACTGGGCGAAGCTCCAGCACGGCAAGCCGAGCCCGCAGCCGCCGCTCCCGCCCGCCGAGAATCCTGCGACGGAGAAGGCCGTCACCATCACGGCCTCGGTGAAGGTCGACACGCTGACGGATGACCCCGCCGTCGCGGCGCGGCTCGAGGAGGAGGCACGCCCCGAGAACCGAATCACCGTCGCCGAGCGTCTGACAGACCCGCACCCTGCCGTTCGGGCGACCGCGGACGCCATCGCCGGCGCGAAGACCGACGACTTCGGGATGATCTGGCCCCGCTTCCCCCCGGAGGCCGCACGCGAGCCCGCACCCCTCTCAGTCCGCGTCTCCCCGGCGATGAGGTCCAGGGCGCTCCGCATCGCCGACGCGCTTCTGAAGGCGCTGGAGGGACGCGGCTACCGGCTCGACCCGGGCGCCCGGCCCGACCCGCGCGTGGGCGGCCGGGGCACCCCGCCCACCGTGATCGTCGAGGGAGACCGGATCCCCTTCGTCATCGAGGAGAATGCCGACCGGAGCGACCACGTCCCGACGCCGGCCGAGCTGGCCGAATTCAAGCGCTCGTCCTGGAACACCTTTCCCAAGTGGGACTTCACGCCGAGCGGCAAGCTCACCCTGCGCATCGACGTCTGGCTCCCCGGGGCTGACAGCGTCCAGAAGCGCTGGACCGACGGCCGCCGCGGCCCCGTCGAGGAGAGGCTCAACGAGGTGGTCGTGGCGCTCGCCAAGATCGGTGCCGCGATCCGCCGGCGCCGCGAGGGGGAGGCCCGCGAGGCGGCCGAGCGGCAGGAGCGGGCGCGGGAGCGCGCCGAGGCCGAGCGACGCCGCAGGGCGGAGGAGGCGCGGAGGAAGCAGCTGGAGGGCCAGGCAGAGGCCTGGGGCCGGGCTGAAGCCGTCCGGCGCTTCGTCGCCGAGGTCGAGTGCCGCGCTGGAACGGCCGGGGACGCGGTGCCGGAGGAGGTTCGCGCGTGGCTCTCCTGGGCCGCCGAGCACGCCGCGCGCCTGGATCCGCTATCGGGGGGCGTGGACGCCCTGCTGCGGGGCTACGAGGCCCTCGACAAGGAGGCGGAGCAGCCGGCCGATCCGTGGCTCCGCCCTGCGCGGTAGGCCGATCCCAAGCGCCATCTGGCAGCGCTAGAGGTTCGGGGGCATGCAAGCGATAGGTCAACGCGCTCTTTGACTGTATTTTCGTCGTCTATTTCTCTCTTTTAGGCTGGTTAAAAGCCTAAATTTGGCCTATAAGGACCGTGCCACCACATCAAAGGACGTTGGTCCCGTGTCCGAAGAGATCTCGCAAGCCAAGGCCAAGGCGCTTCAGTCCCTCTACCGCGATCCCGACAATCACCCCTTCTTCACCTGGGCAGCGGGCCGGCAGAAGGACAGCCGGGAGACATCGGTCGACACGGTTCGCCGGCACGGGCAGCTGGGGCACGAAGCGGCAGTGGGCCTGCTGCAAGACCTAGCGAACGCAGGATTCGGGAGGTTCGTGGTGGGCCGCCGGGGAGCGAAGACCCGTATCGTCTGGGACTACAGCATTCGGGACGTAGGTGCCGCCGCAAGCGGGTCCACGAAAGAGATCCACAAGGTGGACGAGGACGAGGTTGTGGAGGACGAGGCCGCCGAGGGCGACGACGGTGCCCTGGTTGAGCACGTGTTCAACCTGCGCCCAGGCCTGAGGATTAGCATCGAGCTGCCGGCCGACCTCACGTCTCGCGAGGCGGAGCGCTTGGCCAAGTTTATCGAGGCTCTTCCCCAGTAGGCCGCAGCTTGGGGCGGCCGGCTCCACCCCATAAAGCCTCTTAAACAGACTTTATGATCCGACAGGGCCCAGAAGCGCCCGAGGTTTAGCACTAATCGTTACGATATCAACACGTGAGGAGAAACCAGCATGAGCACTGCTCCCGCAATCGACCGCATCAGCCGCAACGTCGCGTCCCGCGCAGCCCGGCTCGGCACGGACATCCGGCCAGCATTCGCGGCGATCACCGCCAAGTGGGTCCTCGACGAGCCTGGCCGGGTGACCGGCAAGGAATCGGAAAGGATGCGGATGACAGGCACGACCCTGGAGGTCGTGGACTACGTCATCAAGACGCTGAGCTGGATGGGCAGCAAGAAGAACCATCATGGCCAGCAGGCGACGGACATCGCGAGAAAGACCCTGCGGGCCTTGAAGGAGGATCTAGTGGGCTTCGACGACCTGCACGGGCTGTGCAAGCAGTTCCAGTCGGTCCGGAAGAATCACATCAACCGAAACAGCGAGGTCAAGCAACGCGCCGAGCCCGCGAGCATCGCGTTGTCGCACCGCCTCGGGGGAAGGGTCGTCCGGCTCACGACGGAGAAGGACCTGAAGCGCGCGGGCCACGCCCTCAGAAACTGCCTTGCGAATCCCGACTTCGCCTCAGACTACGCGCAGCTGCTCCGGAAAGGGGAGAGCGCCTTCCACGTGCTGGAAACGGCCGATGGCGAAAGCGCAGCCGTCTTGCAGGTTTCGCTTCCCGACATGGATGCGGAGCAGGTCAAGGGAGCAGGCAACTCTCGTCCCATCAAGTATCGCGCCCGAATCATGGAGGCCATGAGGCTCGTCGGTATCAATGTCGGAGACTGTCGCGACCTCTGGTCGATCGGAGTGTGCGACGAGGTCCTGGCCCACCCCGACGCGATCCAATCCTTCAAGGTAGGGGTAAAGGGAACTCTCTACAGATTCGACGTGATACCGGGAGCGCTCGTCATGCGCTGGGACGATGAGGTCGCGCTGCTACGTAGCGCTGGCTGGGGCAGCTATCGCGCTCCCATCTACTGGTCGACGTGGACGAGCGACATCGACTGCGTCGACGACTACGTCGGCGGGGCACTTGCCCGCTCGGCGTTACGCCAGGCTTGCAGCGCCAGCAAGGCCCTCGCCCTGGCGTGCAGGAAAGCCTTCGCCGATGCACCTTTGGAGTTCGTGGAGGATTGGTTTGGTTTCCGACGCTGAGGGGAAGCCCGCGGGGCCGGACAGCTCGATCGACTGAAGGCCGTGCAGGTTGCCTGCGGAGCGCGTCCGGCCTTTTGCATGGAGACTGTGGGCTCCGTCCTGGGAGCGTAGGGAGGATCTTGATGGACTTGGAGCCGAGACACCTCGATGCGCTCCGCAAGGCTCGTAGGGCGTACGACCGGGCTGCCGAGGAACGTGGCACCCGCACCGGCCTGGAATGGGTAACCAGCCTCGGGCTTGGTGAAAGAGATGGACTGCCTGGCATAGAGCGGCATCGGTCGGAGCCGAACCGGGAGGACCTGTTCAGCTTGGTTGCCGATGCCAGCCAGGACACGATGACGCTCTGCGCCGTGATTCTGGCGTGGGGCGGCATGCGTGTCAGCCATGGCAAGGCCCTCTTTGGCGCGGGCGCGGGCGCGGTGTGGCGGCGGGCGGCAGAGGAGGTGCGGTTCGAAGACCTCGGCCGTGCCGATGCGTACTCGCGCTTCCACGCGTTGCGGTTGAGGAAGGTCTTGCCCGGCATGGGACCTGCCTACTTCACAAAGCTCGTCTTCTTCCTTCGCGGGAAGGATGTGCACGACGTCGGCTATATCATGGACCAGTGGACCGGCTGCTCGCTTAACGTTCTGACCGGCGACCCGAATACCGTGCTGATGAACGCGACCTACACCTGGAAGAGGTCGAAGAAGACGCGCCAGGTAGGCCTCCGCTCGGCATTCCAGGTCAGTGATGAGAACGGCCCGGACCGCTATGAGCGGTTCTGTTCCGCCGTTGATCGCATCGCCGGCGAGGTCTCGCTCTCCCGGATGGATGCCGAGCTCCTCCTCATGTCACGGGGCCGGGGACGGGGCGCTTGGCGAAAGCATGTTCTCCACCACAGGCAGACACCGACGATAGGGCCGGCTTGAGCAGCGCTATCGTAGTGAGCGGCCCCAGAGGGTGGCGCGCCGTTGCGGGGTCATCAGGGAGGGCATCTCTCGGTCGAAAAGTTTTCCTCGAATATTCGTTGCATTTTCCCAGAGAACTATGGCGTATGCTCTTACGAACTCCGGGATAGGATGTCCCCATGACCACCCCCTGCCTCGTCGTCCTGACCGCAAGAGGAACCGCCCGGCTGCTTGCTGACGGCGGCACGCAGGCATGGCGCCTGAAGCCGGAGAACGTCGAGCCCCTCGCATACTGTGTCTGCGTCCAGAACCGACACAACGGGCATTGGGGCGGCGCCGATCGCGAACACCATCACGCCTTCATGGTCGGCCGGATCAGCGGCGTCGAGCCTTCGCCCGAGGGTCGGCCGGGAAGGTATCTCGTGATGTTCTCGGAATACACACTAATAGATGTTCCGAATGCCTGGCCGGGGCTGCGTAACCCCGTGCGCTATGGCTCCCTCGAGGACTTCGGCATCACGGACCCCGCCACCCTGGATTGGCATCCGATGCCGGAGCGCCGGCTCGCCGCGCCCTCGGCAGGCACGGCGCAGGACGAGGACCAGGATGGCCCGGGTCCGCTCACCATCCCCGAGGCCAAGGCCGGCCTCGCGCTCGGCCTCGGCGTGCCCGAGAGCTCGATCGAGATCTCGGTCCGCTACTGACGTCCCCGGCGCGTGGGCACGCCGGCGATCTTCGAACGGCCAGGCTGCCCACCGTCAACCCCGTCATCGACAGGCGTCCTTGGGAGAGCTGCATGTTGGTCGACATGATGAGCGGGAAGCGCATCACGAAGGTACCCTACGAGGTCGAGTACCGCCGGATGACGTCGCTGATGACGCCGACCGAGGTGACGGCCGTCAAAGCTGCACTCAACGCGGAGATCAGTGGAACCCGGATCCAGACCGCGGGCTGGATGCCCGGCTCCGACTGGCGCGGAACACCCTACCAGGCGATCTACGAAAAGGCGGCGCGCTGCAATGAGCAGATCGCGGCACGGTGCTTCGGCCTCATCGTATGGGAGGTGTTCATGGAGCGCCCGGAAAAGTGGACGTCCGGCCGTTTCGAGAAGGACGGCGAGCCCATCGGCAGCCGCACCTACTTCCAGGTGTCCTGATGGCGAGGATCATCCCTTGTCCAGCAACGTTCACGCCCATGCCGCGGCTCGGCATCTTCTGGGTCGTGCCAAATACGCTCGGCAACTGGGAGATCCGCGACCTCTCCCGTCCCGCCTCCGACATACCTGACATCGGCGGCTTCCGAACGGTTGAGGAAGGTCACGTCGACGTCTGGCCGAGCCTCGGCAGGGGGCTTTCGAGAGACTACGGCACCTACCCCCGCGGGCGGGTGAACTGGCGCGCAGAGGATGACCGCTACCTCCTGCTCCTCGATCCCACGCTGCTGCAAGACGACTGGACAAACAAGCTCATGGAGCGATTTGCGTTACCAACGAGGTGCACGCTGGTCTTGACCGACGCGCACTATCGCTCTCGCATTCATCCTCAGGCCAAAACTGGGGCAGACGAATAGTAATCTGCCGTTTCTGACCGCCAAGCTGAGGACCGACCGCGCTTGTTCTATGAAGCTGGTCGACCGACGCTTGCAGCAGGAAAGGGAACCCTTCCGCGCAGATCCCGCGCATGAGGAAGATCAAGCACCTGCGCGCCACAGAAGGGTGGCACGAAATCCCCACATCGTCGGCCCTAGGAGGGTCAGACACGCTTCATCACCGCCACGGCACGGTGCGCAGGGCTCTTGCATGACGTCCTCCGCCCGGTGTCCATGTTCCTTCCTGTTCTGGAGGCGTGACGGTGAGGGTGGACCGGACGAGCGAAGGTGAGGTGCGGCGCTTCGTGCCGCTGGCAGCGCGGCACGTCGCGGTGCGCGAGGGGGAGGGCTGGCGTGTCGAGCGGCACGGTCCCGACAGCGGGCGCGACCGCCTCGTGACCGCCTGGGAGGTCGTCGCCTCCCTCCCGCAGCAGCACGGGGCGGCGGCCGACATGGCGCGCTCCTTCCTCGCGGTCGGTGGTCCCACCGTCGTCTTCGAGGTCCGTGACGGCGCCGTGCGGCAGGCGGTCGCGGCGAAGGTGGTGCCCTACAGGGTCAAGCCGATCCTCGCCCTTCAGCCGCTCACCCCCGGCACCGCGCCCGCCGACCTGGACGAGGCGCATCCCCTCCTCTCCCGCGCCCTTGCCCTCTCGGGGACGGGCTACGGCTGGGACCACCCCGCCTACCGCGAAGCCTGCGCGGCGATGGGCCTCGACCCCGACCACGGCCGGCCGCGCTACCGCGCCCCCTACGCGGCGCTGGCGGCGGAACTGGAGGGCTGGGCTGCTCACGCCTTTGGCTCGGGCGTCTCCGCCGTCTCGCCCGCGGGCGAGGCGAACGCGGTCGCCTTCGACCTCCTCGACCTCATGCGGGCCGACCGCCTTCCCGACCCCGCCCTCCTCGACCGCGTGCGCGAGCGCATCGTCCGCGCCGACCCCGGCCTGATGCCGCGCTTCCCCGAGATGGAGCGGCTCGCGAACTCCGAGGACCTCCTCGCCGACGGCGTCCGCTACGCCGAGGCGCCCTGCGCTGCCGTGGACTTCCTCCCCTCGCGCTGGGGCAGCGGCTACTCGGCCTCGATCTACGGCTGCACCTCGACGCGCGAGCCCGACGGCTGGCCGGAGGACCGCTACGCGGACCTCTGTGGCCTCGCCGTCGAGCCGGACGCGGAGGACCTCTGGCGTTCGGCTTGGCTCAGGACCGCCGTGCGGCGCCTGCGCGAGGGCGGCGTGCACCTCCTCGGCCCCCGCGAGGCCGCGCGCTACCTCGCGGGCGACGAGGCGGCGTACTGGGTCTGCTGGCACGGCGGCACGATGCGCTGGCGCGACGCGGTGCGGGAGCCGACGGACGCCGAGCGCGCCCGCTGGCGCACCACGCCGCCCGACCTGCCCCTCGACCGCCTGGTCCGGGGTGCCGGCCCGGAGCGCCGCCGGGCCTGACCCGCGGCGGGGGAGGACGGCGCGGCCCCTACATGAGTGCATAGCGTCGGTTGTCAGACGGACAACGCGAAGAGCGAACGGGGCGTGAACGTGGATCAGGCGGCTGTCCTGCCGCGATCTGGATTGAGAGGGCGCCGCCGCCCTGCGGTGGCGGCGGCACGGTCCCAGAGGAAGTCGCCGGAGAAGCCGATGTGCTCCCAGGTCAGGGGCGAGGTGTGGGCGAGCAACTCGTCCGGCACGGCTTGGCCCTGGGCGCGCAGGTGCGCGACGGCATCGGCGATGTAGGTGGAGTTCCAGTACACGATGGCGGCGATCACGAGGTTCAGCCCGGAGGCGCGGTACGGCTGTGCCTCATGGTTGCGGTCGGCGACGCGGCCCTGCTTGAAGGTGAACACTGCCTGGGCGAGCGCATGGCGCTGCTCGCTCTTGTTCAGCCCGGCCTGGCAGCGCTGGCGGAGCGAGGGGGATTCCAGCCAGTCGAGCATGAACAGGGTGCGCTCGACGCGGCCGAGTTCCTGCAACGCCAGGTCGAGTTGGTTCTGCCGCCGGTAGGCGGCGAGCTTGCGCAGCATGGCGGAGGGCAGCACGGTGCCGGCGCGCAGCGAGGCGACCAGGCGCAGGACCTCGTCCCAGTGCCCGCGGATCACTTCCGCCTTGACCCGGCGTCCCAGCAGCGGGGCGAGTTCCTTGTAGGTCGAGGTCGGCGCGAGGGTGGCGAGCCTGCGGTCGGCGAAGTCGCGCAGCCGCGGGCAGAACCGGATGCCCAGCATGGCGCAGAGGATGAACACATGGTCCGAGGCGCCACCGGTATCGACGTAGTGCGTGCCGATCCGCAGCGCGGTGCCGTGGTGCAGCAGCCCGTCCAGCACGTACGGGGCCTCGTGGCTGGTGGCCGACATGATGCAGGTGCTGTAGGGCCCGTGCTGGTCGGAGACGTGGGTATAGAAGCCGAGGCCGGGGTCGGCGCCATAGCGGGCGTTGATCTCCCCGGTGGCGTCGCCCCGCCTGGCGGAGCGGAAGAACTGCCGGTCGGAGGACGAGGTGGCGCCGTTGCCCCAGGCGGCGGCGATCGGCAGCGCATGGTGGGCGTCGATGATACGCGCGAGCGCTGCCCGGTAGGTTTCCGGCCGGATGTAGGCGTCGGCCGTCCAGATCAGCCTGTCGCGGGTGATGCCCTGGCTGGCCGCCGCCATGCGGCCAAGGCCGAGGTTGGTGGCGTCGGCCAGCACGGCGGCGAGCAGGGCGCTCTCGTCGGCGCAGCACTCGCCGGTCCGCAAGTTGGTGAAGGCCGTAGCGAAGCCGGTGGCGCGGGCGACGTCGTGCAGCACCTCGGTGATCCGTGCGGCCGGCATCAGGGCTTCGATCGCACGGGCCAGGGTCATCGCCTCGGGCGGCGTGGCTGCCCGCACCGGGGTGACGTGCAGGCGTCCGTCGCGGAACTCGACACCTTCCAGATCGCCGCGTTTCAGTCGGCGCGCGAAGTGCCGCAGGCGGCGGTCGAGGTCGGCGCCCCGCGTCGCCAGCCATTCGTCGGCCGTGGCCGGCAGTCCGAGCGTCGCCGCGGCATTCGGCACCGCCTCGGTGGGCAGCAGGTAGCTGTCGAAGCGCCGGTAGCCGGAAGACCGCTCCACCCAGACATCGCCCGAGCGCAGCCGATCGCGCAGCGTCGCCAGCACCGCCGTCTCGTAGAGCCGCCGGTCGGGCGCCGCACCGGTGGCGACGAGGTGCCGCCATGCCTTGCGGAACGGCATCGGCGCATTGGGGGGAATCTCGCGTCGGCCGGTGCGGTCGAGGTCGGCGAGCAGCCGCAGGGCGGCCAGCACCGGCTCGTCGGCGCGGGCGGCGCGGAACTCCAGGGCCGTGATCAGGTCGGGGGCGAACTTGCGCAGCGTCCGCCAGCGCCCGGCGGCGCGCAGCAGCGGATCCTCGTCGGCCAGATCGGCCAGGGCCGCCACCTCGCCGCGGACATGCAGGAGCTTCGTCCAGCCGACCGACTCATCCACGGCCTCGAAGGCATCGAGGCCGTTCTCCCGGGCCGCGGCCAGCGCGTTGATGGTGCCGTGGAACAGGCGCATCAGCCGGCCGACCTCGCCGGCACTGGCCGCGTAATGGCGGCGGGCGGTGTTGCGGGCCCTGGCGAACAGGCTGCCGATCAGCCGGTCGGCCATGTCCAGCACCGCATCGGTCAGGCGGATTTCGAGATCGAGGAGGGTGGCGACAAGGATGGCCCGGCGCCGGCGCGCCGTGTAGCGCGCGAGCTGGTGGGCATCGGCGGCCTGGCCCTCGCGGACGAACTGCCGTCGCCGTGCCTCGTGTACCGCCGCGGCGGCCTCGTCCCGCAGGCCAAGCCCGCGGACCCGATGCAGCCGGTCGAGCAGGGCGCGGACGTGGTCCGCCTTGGGGGCGGCCGGCAGGGCCTTGAGCCAGACGAACGGCGCCATGCCCACCGCCGGGTCCGGCACGAGCAGCCGCTCGAGTTCCGCCATCTGCGCGTCCGGGACGCCAGCCAGCATGCCGATGGTCGCGAGCCGGCGGGCCCGTGCACGGCCTGCGATGGCGGCGCGCTCGATCACCGCGGCGGCCGGCAGGATGATGCGCGCGCCGCGCAGCGCCGCGATGATGGCGGCCACGATCGGCGCGCCGGCCTCCGTGCCACGCGCCGCCTCCGTCGCGGCCTCGACCATGAAGGGCAGGTCGGCCGCGGTCGCCGGTCGCAGGCCGAGCATGGCGGCGAGCTGCCTGGCGTGGTCGGTCATGGTCTGGGGGCGCCGGGCATAGTCGGCAAAGGCGGCTGCCGGGATCTCCAGCTGCCGTGCCAGCCAGGTCATCAGCGGGTCGACCGACTGGCCGAGGTTGGCCAGCGTCGTGCCGGGGTGTCGCAGCAGGGCGAGTTGCACGGCATAGCCGAGGCGGCTGGGGTCGCCCCGCCGCCCGGCCACCAGCTCTTGGTCGGGCCGGGACAGGGTGAAGTGCCGGGCCAGGTCGTCGGGGTCGGTCGGGATACCGAGCAGGGTCTGGCGCTCCGCGTCGGTCAGCAGCTGTCGTCGAACCAAGGCGTGTTTCCGTCCCCCAACCCTGCATCATGATCGTGGACGCCCCTGGATTGGGAGACGTAGTCTGTGGACGGTTCCAGGCGGTACCACGCAGCCTCGCGCCGGCTGTCCAGGAACCGAGCGTTTCGGGGACGGCATGGGCGACGTCCTGGGCTATGCACGCGTGTCCACCGGCGACCAGGACGTCGCCGGGCAGGAGCTGCGCCTGCGCCAGGCCGGTGCCATCCGGGTGTTCAGCGATGTCCGCTCCGGTCGCTCGATGGAGCGACCCGGCCTTGCCGCCCTGCTGGAATACGCGCGGCGCGGCGACACGCTGGCCGTGGTGCGCCTCGACCGGCTGGGTCGCTCCCTGGCCGAGCTGCTGGCCAGCGTCACCATGCTGAAGGAGCGCGGCATCGCGCTGCTGAGCCTCGAGGAGCGGATCGACACCGCCTCGGCCGCCGGGGAGCTGGTGTTCCACGTGTTCGGCGCGATCGCCCATTTCGAGCGCCGGCTGATCGCCGAGCGGACGCGCGATGGCATCGCTGCCGCTCGGACCCGTGGCCGGCACCCCGGCCGGCAACCGCTCGATCGCGACCGGGCCGAGGCGGCGTTGAAGCTCGTGGCCGCAGGCCTGTCGCCGACCGCGGCCGCCAGGCAGATCGGGCTCGGGCGCTCGACCGTCTATCGTGAGCTGCGACGAGCCGGCGCTCTACCGCTCACCCCTCCGCCATGATCCCGGTGTTCGTCAAAAGTTCGCCCTTCGCGTTGTCTGTCTGACAACCAACGCTATGGCCTCTAACTCGAGGTCTCCAGCTGGCTTTCGTAGCTCGGGACCCTTCCCGACATCGCGGCACCTCCTGATCGTTCCTTCCGATGTGGCCGCCGGTTCAAACCGGAAGCGATGAAATGAACGCGCTCGGCCCTGCCTTAAGGCAGGCTCATCGCGCATCGCGGTCCGGAGGAGGCAACTCCTGCAGGCACGCCGCACCAAATATCAAAAGGTTACCGCTCCGCCGCGCCCGATAACCTGTCATTATCGGATTTAACAGTAAGAGAACGCCGATTGCCCTATTTTGGCTGCCTGCGGTAGACTGGGCGTGCAATGACCGGCGCTGCCCCGGCCGTGTTAGGAAGGCGGTCCGGACCGTGGTGGCCGGGTGTTGGCCAGCAAGGAGGTGACCCGTGCAGCAGATTGTTCTCGACGCCCAAGCCGGCGACATTCCGGCCGAGCTCGCGCGACGCGGCATCTCGGGAAGCACCCGCGTCCACGTCGTGGTGGAACTCGCCGACACCGAGAGCCTGCCCATGGCCAGGATCGCCCAGGATGGCAGGGCGCTCGACTGGCTCGAGGACGAGCCGGACCTCTACACCGACAACGACCTGGCCAAGCCCGGGCGTTAGATGTTCGCCTTCGGCAGCATCGTCCTGACCCGCTTCCCGTTCACCGACCTGTCCGGCGACAAGCGGCGCCCGGCCCTGGTGGTGTCGCGCGACAACGACCGGCGCACCGACTTGGTGGTGTGCTTCATCACCTCGGTGCCGCGCAGCGGACCGGACATGGCGCCGCTCGCGGCCGGTGCGGGCACCGGCCTGAAGGTCCCGTCCGTAGTGCGCTTCGACAAGCTGGCGACGCTCGACCGCTCCGTCATTGCCGGCAGGCTGGGCGAGGCGCCGGCGGAGTGGCTGGCGACACAGGCGGCGCTGTTCTTCGGCGTGTTCGGGTTCAGCCAGCTCGCCAGGACCGAGGCAGGCGGGTCTTGAACCAGGGCCATAAAGCCGCCCCGCCCGAGGGTTCGGCGGATCCGAGGTTGTCGGCGCGTGAAGGCGAGGTGCTGCCGCCGGAGCACCGCCCGGTGCTGGCTACGCCGCTGCTGCGCGCCGCCGCCGGCCAGAGCCCCGCCGCCGTGCTGGCGCTACTCTCCGGCCCCGTCGGGGAAGCGGTCGCCAAGGCGTCCGGCTATGCCGGCAAGGCGCTGTCCGAAAACACCCGCCGCGCCTACGCGACCGACTGGAGCCTGTTCTCGGCTTGGTGCGAGGCGGGTGGCGTGTCGCCGCTGCCGGCCGAGCCGCTGGTGATCGCGGGGTATCTGGCGAGCCTCGCCGGCCAGCTCGGCCGCTCCGGCCTGCGCCGCCGGCTCGCCGCGATCGCCGAGATGCACCGGCGCACCGGTCACCCGATCGAGCCCGGGCACCCCGCCATCCGCATGACCTTGCGCGGCATCCTCGCCAGCCACGGCAAGCCGGCCCGGCCCGCCGCCGCCCTGACCTCGGCCGAGGTGAAGCGCCTGCTCGCCGCCTGCGGCACCGACCTGCCGGGCCTGCGCGACAAGGCGCTGCTGCTGACCGGCTTCGCAGGAGCGCTGCGACGCTCCGAGCTGGTGGCCCTCGACCGCGAGGCGCTGCGCTTCACGCCCGAGGGCATGACCTTGCAGATCCTGCGCTCCAAGCGGGACCAGGAAGGGGAGGGGGCCACGGTCGGCATCCCGCGGGGACTCAATCCCCTGACCTGCCCGGTTCGGGCAATGGAGGAGTGGCTGCGGCGGGCGCGGATCGAGTACGGCGCGGTGTTCCGCGGGCTCAGCGGTCGCGGCGTGCTCGAGGGACGGCTCGACAGCAAGAGCGTGTGGCGGATCCTGCGCAAGCGGGCCGAGCTCGCCAGCCTCACCGTGGATGAGACCGAGCGCCTCTCGCCGCACGGGCTGCGCGCCGGCTTCATCACCGAGGCCTATCTGAAGGGCGCGCTGGACGAGCAGGTGATGCACCACACCCGCCAGAAGAGCATCGCCACCACGCAAGGCTATCGCCGCCGGGCCAAGATCACCCAGGACAGCCCGGCCCGACTGCTCGACCTGTAGGGCAGGGGGGATGCCCGCCCCTCTTGCCCCGACCGCCCACGACGCGCCGGACCTGACGGCGCTCCCGGCGTCGGCGCACACCGACTGGCTGCGCAATGTGCTGGTGGTGACCGGGCCGACGGAGGAGATGGGTCGCTTCCGGGCGGCAGCCGCCGGGGCAGGGGTGATCCCCTGGGTGCTGGACTTCGACGGCATGGAGGAGGACTGGTTTCTGTCACTCGTGGCGCCAGCCGAGGGTGAGCGGGCGATCAGCCTGCAGGGCGCGCGGATCCTGGCCCGGCGGCTGCGGGATGCCGCGGCGGCCAACCACCAGCGGGCGATCGCCCGCATCGGCACGGACCATAGCTGCCCCTTCGACTTGCACCGCCTGCTGCCGGCCCCACCCGGAATCCTGCGTCTCGGGCCCGACGACCCAGACAGCCGCATCTGGCTCTGGACGCATTGGGGCACGACACGCCCGCTGCGGCATGTGCGGGAGCTGGAGCCCACCCTCGACGGCCGGAAGCGGCGGATGGCGGAGCTGCGCGTCGAGTTCTGGTCAGCGGACTGGTCGCCCTGGCAGGCACTGCGCCGACTCCGCCGAAATTGGCCGGCCCTGAGCTTCACCCTGCAGCCGGACTACGCGGGCGGCGACGACGATGAGCCCACGCGCAGATCCATCGCGCCCATCCAGCACAAGCAGGGCATTCGGGACAAGAAGCACAATCGGGACAAACCACCCCGGTCGGCCAGGGCGCGTCGTGGCTGACGCCGACGCCGCGGCCGCGGTTGAGGATCCCTGGCAGGAAGAGAAGGCCGCCGATGGGCGACCTCGGCCGGCCGATATGCCTCACCTCAGCGTGGAGGGCTTCGAGGGGCCGCTCGACTTTCTCCTGGAGATGGTGCGCCGGCACCAGCTCGACCTCGGCCGACTGTCAATCATCCCTCTGACCGACCAGCTGGTGGCCGCGCTGGAGGGCAGTCTCGCCCGGTTGGAGCGCCGGGCCGACTGGCTGGTGATGGCGAGCGAACTCTTGCGGCTCCGGGCACAGCTGCTCGCCCCCGCCAGTCTGCAGGCCGCCGAAGAGGCCGCGGCAGAGGTGGACCGACGGCTCGGGCAGTTGGAAGAACTCGCTGCGATGAAGGCGGCAGCTTTCTGGCTCTCAGCACGACCGCAACTCGGCTGGGACGTGTTCGCGCGCGGCAATCAGGAGCGGGCGACGCCAAAACCACAGGCGGAACTCTTTGTCGCGTTCCTGGAGGCGACCCTCGTCATGCTGGAGGGGAGGGAAGGGCAGGAGGATGAAGTAGCGCCGCCCTACCGACCCGCAATTCCGAACCTCTGGAGAGTCCCGGATGCCCTGGAGCACATCCGCGCCGTGCTAGGGCACCATCCTCAGGGTGGCGACCTGGCTCTGTTCCTCCCACCACTGCCGGCTGAGGAGCCGGCTAGGCCGCTGAAGGCCCGCGCGGCGCTCGCCAGCACGTTGCTGGCTGGGCTGGAGCTGGCCAGGAACGGAGCGGTAGAGATGGTGCAGGAAGAGATCTTCGGGGCGATCCGCCTGTATACGCGTCCAGGGGCAAACTACGGAGCGTGAGCAGGGCGGCCACCGGCCGGAGCGAACTGGCCTCCTGTGGCTATTCGCGCGAGACGGTAGCCGGGCCCATGAACTCAGCCGTCGAGGACAGTCCGGCGGCTGGCGTGGATGTCAGAGGTCGCCCCAATATGTCTGCCGGACTTCTGCTCAAACCGACCGGACATCTGCGACCGGTAATCCCCCGTTCCTACGTTCATCAGTTTCGCCGTTCATCCGATTAGCCGGTATGTCCTACTTACGTCTGGACGCCAGTGACGCGAGACTTCCGGTCACCTGCGACTGGTAGGAGGAGACGAAAACGTCCGGTCGGAGGTCATTGAGCTGCTTGCTCTCCATGGGCATTTTGGCACCCAAGGAGAGCGCGATGAGCACTGAATCTAACACGGAAGCCGAGGGTGTCACCCCACCCGCGGGCGGGAAAACGAAGCCGACGCGAGCATCGACAAAAAAGTGGGGGCAGGAGGTCCTGGACCTGGGCTTCTGCATTCTGCCATCCCTGATCTTCCGCGCCCAGCGCAAGCTCGGGCTCGATCCGACCCAGCTCGCGGTGCTGCTGCAGCTGGCCGACTTCTGGTGGGACGCAGGGCGGAAGCCCTTCCCGAAGAAGGCTGACCTGGCAGAGCGCTTGAGCCTCAGCGAGCGGCAGGTGCAGCGTCGAATTGCCGAGCTGGAGGCATCAGGCTTCGTGCGGCGGATTGAGCGGCGGGCCCTGAACCGCGGCAAGATCTCCAACGAGTACGACCTGTCGGGCTTGGTCGCGAAGCTGAAAGAGCTGGAGCCGGCATTCCGCGAGGTCGCGGAAGAGAATAAGGCACGCCGAAAAGCCGTGGCTCGCCCAGGCTTCCGACCCAAACGGACCCCTCCTCCGGCAGCGGCAGAGAATGATGCCGCGACTATGGGATAGGTCATGGCGTCCGGTCTCAACAAGAAGGTTCTCTGCTTTATCGATGAGTACGGCACGGCCGGCGCCGGGGACCTGTATCTCGGGGGCGTGCTCGTGCTGGCGCGTGAGGCCGGCCGCGTGGACAAATGCTTCAGCGATCTCCTGGAGCCTAGCGCGAACGAGATTCACGCGGCGGCGCTCGATGATAGCTACCTCCAAAGCCTGTTGCAGCGTTTCTGGGCAGCAGTGCCCCGAGGGCGGCTCGTGCTCGTCAACCAGAAGATCCCGGCCCGCGGTGGAGAGCCTCCGGTGCTCTATGCTCACGCGGTGATCGAAACCGTGAAGATCGGGCTTAAGCGCTTCCAACAGGACGTGCTCGGCCGCGACACCATCGGCAACGTCGACCTGATCACCGACGTGAACCACCATACGACCATCCGGCGTTCGAAGCCGAGATCGGGAAGGCGCGGAGGAATGACGGGCGGTTCCGGGCCGTGAACCGGGTTTCGCGGCTGGATTCGTCTGCCTCGCGGCTGCTCCAGTTGGCTGACGTGGTGGCGTATTCTCGGAAGTGGATCGTCGGCGCTGAGCTCAACGCCACTGGCCTGCGGGAACGGTACGGGATCCAGATCCCATAGCAAAAGAGCCGCCCGAAGGCGGCTCTCGAAGCTTGGCAGAAGAAGGTGGCCGGCAACCGGGGCTCTTGGCCTCCGGGTGGCCACGACGCTTGCCAAACACGCGGCCGGACAAGTCGCCCGCAGGGCTTCCCCTGCAGGACATAAGATATCCTCGGTGGGCCTCATTTTCAAGGGGCTACCAGACATGCTCGTCTACTCGTCTAGGAAGAGCGGCGGGCTGCAAAAGCGCCTACACTCAGTAATCAGCCCTCGATCAAAAGTTGCACCTTGCTATTTTGGCGTAGGTGGGAGCCTTCCTGAGGGCGGAATCGCGAACGAACCCGCCGAGCCGATAGAATTGCACCATGCCAGATCGATTCGCTGCACGTCAGGAACCTGTGCTGGCATTGAACGGGTTCCGGCTCGCTCGCCCTGGACAGCCTATTCCTGCAGCGGTGGTCCCATTTAACCGAGAACAGCTCCATAACCTCCTCGACCGACCGGCACAGGACGTCTTCGCGACTCGCTACGGCGAGAACGACATGGTTGTCGTGCCGCTCAAACCTGGCGCCGAGTTGCCTGGCCATCGGATGGAGCTGCCCGCCGCCGACAACATGCGGCTGCTCGCCACACTCACCCGCGAGGCGGTGTTCCGCCGCCTCCTCACCCTTCCCAGCGCTTACCGGGTGGTCAGCCGACGTCCGCCTATCGTCGAAACGGCGAAGCAGGAGAACGTCATCCCGCCCTCCATCGGGCTGCCACCCTGGCTGAAGAAGCGTGTCGTCTTGCGCTTCGAGACCCGGATCATCAAGCATCCCGGCGAGGAGCCCTACGTGGTGCTGACCTGCGGGAACCGCCTCCGGACCGTGATCGAGGTCGACTGTGGTCAGTTGCACGAGATCGGCATGCCGCTCATCGGGAACTACGTTTCCACTTGGACGGACAACCCGGATCCGAAGGTAGCCAGGCGCTTGCGACTTGCTGGGCGCGTGGTTGCCAATGATGGTAAAGTCCTGAGACTTGCCGACCATGACGGCGGACCCGAGGAGATGGCCCTTGGGTTCGCGTTCCTTGAACCCACGCGTGCCAACTTCAACGCGGTCGTGCAGGCGCTTATGCAGGGCCGGGCTGAGCGGGTGCTCAAGGAGGTGCAGGAGATCGAAGGGGAGCTGAGGGCAGGCAAGGCCAGCCTTGAGACGCTTCAACGCGCCCTGAGCTACTTCGGACGTGCGGGCCTTCAGATCGCCGATGGTGTGCCTCTCCAGTTTGAGAGTCCACTTGACCAAGCGGAGTCAGTGCCATTTCCGCCAGCTGAGGTGTTCCAACGGCCCACGTTCTCGTTCGACCCAAGCGGCTCTCGCAATGACAACTGGACTCAGAGGCAGCTCGATAAGACCGGGCCCTACGATAGAGCGACCTTTGAACGAAAGCGGCCGAGGATTGCTGTCATCTGCGAGGCACGCCGGCGCGGTGCCATGGCAGAGACGGTCGCGCACTTCCTTGAGGGTCTCCCCGAAGTTCAATCTCACAAAGGCTTTGTACCCCATGCGACGGGGCTGCTGGGCCGCTTCCGGCTTCAGAAGCCGCAAGTTGAATTCTTCGAGGCCAAGGATGACAGCGCTGACGCCTACGCTGAAGCCGCCCGTAACGCTCTGTCTGCGGCCGCCACTCGGGACCAGCCATGGGATCTAGCCCGTCCTATTCACCGGGTTGGAGCGTAGGGCGTCCTGGCAGGCTGACTTGAGCGTTCGGCACGCGGCTGCATCCGCTTGCGGCGGGGTGGTTGGGCCTGACGGGCGGCGTTGGAAGTTGCTGGGCGAGAGGATTGGTGGGGCACTAGCCCCGTTGCTTATGGTCCGGCCGGATGGAAGCTGCGGGCGAGGCCGCGGAACAGCACGGCATGCGGGCAGGCGGCGGCGAAGGCGAGGCGGACCCGGCTGGCGGTTTCGATGACCCGGCCCGCCACTTTGAGCAGGCGTAGCCTGAGGGTGGCGAACTCGGCAGCCGCCAACTCATGCGTCGTGGGAATGCGGTCGCGCAGGGTCAGCAGCAGCCAGTAGGCGGCGGTGTGCAGGACCAGACGGACCTGATTGGCCAGCGGTGAGCGGCAAGACGTGCGATCGGAGGCGAGTTGGGCCTTGTGCAGCTTCACCAGATTTTCCGCCTGTCCCCGCGCGCAGTATAGGGCGTCATAGACCCACTCGGCGCTGCCGCGGGTGAAGCTGGTGACCACGAAGCGAATATCGAGGCCCTGGGTGCTGGCCTCGATGCGGGCAACCACCCGACGCTGCTTGCCCCAGGATTTGGCGCCATAGTGGGTCTCGGCATAGCGGCGCAGCACCGGGGCATTCTCCTCGGCACGGCGGACCCGCACGTCGTCGGCCGCGTCCTCGACGGCGGCCCGCAGCACGGCATTGGTTGGCAGGCCAAAGACGTAGTCGATGCCCTCCGCCTCGCAGAAGGCCATCACCTCCGGGCGGCCGTAGTGCCCATCGCCGCGCAGGGTGATGTGGGTGCTCGGCCAGTGGCGCCGGATTTGCCGGACTAGACGGCGGAGATGGCCCCGGATCTCCGCGCCGGAGGGGGTCTTGCCCGGCCGCAGCAGCACCATAACCGGGCGGGAGGTCGCGGTGTCGTAGACATGGATGGGCAGAAAGCAGCGTTCGTCGTAGTGGGCGTTGAACAGCGACAACTGTTGGCGCCCGTGGACCACGTCCACCGTGTCGTCGATGTCCAACGTCACCGCCGCGGGCGGCTTCGGGTAGCTGGCGCAGTAGAGGTCCACCATGGCCCGCATCAGGCGCACCACCTCGCGCAGGGAGGGCGCATTCTCCCAGCGCGACATGGTCGGCTGCGAGCACAGGTCCCGCCCGCTGTCGGGCAGGCGACCGCAGGCCAGCTTGAAGCCGGGATCCCGGCGCAGGTGGTCGAGGTCGTCGGCATCCTCATAGCCGCAGGCGATCGCCAGGATCCGCGCTCGCAGGATGTCGGCCAATGGGTGGACCACCCGCGCCGGGTCGCGCGGGTCGAAGATCAGCGCCGCCAGCCGATCGCAAATGCCAAGCTGTCGCTCGGCCGCGGCCAGCAGCATTACCCCGCCATCCGAGGTCAGCCGCCCGCCGTCGAAGGCGGCGACCACCTTCTTGCGGCCGATCGCTGGAAAGCCGAAGGGCTCGGTCGTATCGTCATCCATGGCGGGTGTGGCGCGGCCTGATGCTGCTGCGGATTGGTCTCGACACCCAAGTCCGTAAACGCAATCAGCAGCTTACGCCACGCCCGCCAGCCGCACCGTAGGCCCGTGATGAATAAGAGCGGCTAGCCCTGGTGCAGGTCCAGCGATCCTGGAAGGATCGTCCTGCCACCAGTAGCCCTTACTGGTGGGCGAAGGCTGCGTTCCTGCGGCGCGACGTGCCAGTGCAGGCACTCTCCGCCGAGATGATGGCCATGGGCGACTTCGAGTACGCCTGCGCTTTGGCAAACGTCAGCTTGGCCACTTACGCCAAGCTCGGCGGTACCCCTTGGCTGCTGAAGGCCCGGCCCTCGACAGATCACGAGCTTGTCTTTGGCCTCGGATCTCATACCCACAAGGAGCGACGTCGAGGTGCAGGGGAACGGGTCGTCGGGATCACGACCGTGTTCTCTAGCCAGGGTAACTATCTACTAGATGCCCGAACGGCTGCAGTACCGTTCGACCGCTACCCGGAGGCACTGCGCGCCACGCTCATCGAGGCGGTCAAGCGCATACGGCAAGAGGAGGCTTGGCGCGCGGGCGACACGGTGCGCTTGGTCTTTCATGCCTTCACCCAGATGCGACAAGAGACTGCGGATGCCGTGGTTGCCGCTGTGGAAAGCATGGGCCTGAGTGGGGTGAAGTTCGCCTTCCTCCATGTGGCCGAGGACCACCCATTCACGCTGTTCGACCACGCCTCAGCGACTGGCAAGGGTGCCTATGCGCCCGAGCGTGGGCAGGCCGTAGAACTCAGCGACCACGAGTGGCTCCTTTCCCTCACCGGACGGGATCAGATCAGAGCCGCGTCGCAGGGCATCCCTGATCCGGTGCTACTCCGCCTGCACGAGAAATCGACCTTTCGCGACATGCGAACGCTGACGCGTCAGGTATCGGATTTCGCCTGCCACTCCTGGCGTACTTACGAACGAGCTAGGCTCCCGATCACACTCCTCTACGCCGACGAAATTGCGAAGCAACTCGCAGGCCTCGAGCGTACCCCGGGATGGGACCCCGATACCGCAGTAGTTGGCGCGGTGATGCGCAGGCCTTGGTTCTTGTGAGCGCCGGCCCCACCATCCCCCAGATCAGGGCCGGCCTAATTGCGGCCGCCGAGCCGACGCCATTCTCGGCCATTCATGTGCAGGCTTTCCGAGCCTGGCTCCTGGATGAGCAGAACCGATTGAGCGAACTGCCCGGGGCTGCAGCCGCGAGCCTCGGCGCGGGCGGCGGTCGGTCCGTCGGAGACGTGGCAGCCCTTGGCTACGCGGCCGCGACCGGACATCTGGAGCATAGCTTCCAGCCCGCCTTGTCCGATGGTCTGGCGTGGTTGAGTGAGCGTGCATGGTTCCGTCCGCATCAGCCATACACGCTCGAAGCAGACGGCGTCGCCGCGCTCGGCATCGCGTTAGGCGTTAGCCGCCACGCCGGTACTTCTCAAGCACGCTGGCTTAAAGATCTGGTGGTGAGGAGCGCAGCGTCGCCGGATTTAGCAACCCTGGACCGATCGCTCTTCGTCGCGGCAGCACACCTGATTGATGCTCCTGGGCGCCAGGACAGTGCTGTGATGCTCCCCGAAGCACGAGTAGCCCTTTCGCAGCTTTTACTCAGTCGTCCAGACGACCGCTGCTGCAACGAAGCTTGGAACCGCATCCTGCACTTTGCCGCAGGCGAGGAAGTAGTACCTGAAGCAGCATTGCTGCTACGGGCGCTGAACGTGCTGACCGAACGCAACCTACCGGCGCGCATGGGGGTCCTTGACCCCCTCGATGTACTCCATGTGTTGGAGGGCGTGCAGCGCTCGTTTAAGCGCTGGACCTGGGAAGCTGCCCCCAGGACGCGGAGATCGGACATCACGCAATGGGATGTGGAGAATGAGTACCACGTTCAGAATCTGCTTTGGGCGGTGCTGGCGCCTTTGTTTCCTGATCTAAACGATGAGGAAACGCTGTCACCCGTAGGGCAGAAAAACCCTCGCGTCGATCTCTCCATACCCAGCCTCGGCACTGTGGTGGAGGTGAAGTTCATGCGCCCAGGAAAATCCTTCCAGGACATCATCGAGGAGATCGCTGCAGACGCGAGTCTGTACGCCACAGACCGGAGATGGACATCGCTGATCCCGTTCGTGTGGGACGAGGCTCGGCGGGTAGAAGAGCACCAGAAGCTTATCGCAGGGCTTAAGCAGCTCTCGATGGTCATAGGCGCGGTCGTGGTATCCAGGCCAGGGAAAATGGAGCGGTCCGGCTCTTGATGCCTCGCTGGGGCTGGCCGCTTGGGCACCGCCTGTAGATCGGCGTGGTTCCAGAACCGAAAGTCCCGGGGTACGCTGGTCCAGTTTCAGAACCGGCTCGTGAACTTCGGTTCGTCAGGCACGAGCCGAACGCGGCATCCGAGGGCCAGATGGCAGACCTCGAAATCGGGGAGTTCCTTATCCGAGGGGTGTACGGTCCAGAGCATCTCGAATTGCTGCGCCTGATCGGTAAGCGTCTTTCCTCGACTGCCTTGTGACGCTTGACGGGGGTGGGCTGACCTACGCGCCTGAGGGCGGGCCATCTGTCGGTAACCGCCCTTACGCGTAGGGGTAAGGACATTGTCGGACGGATCGCGTGGCGAGGTGATCAGCGTGGTGCAGCGGCGTCGTCGCTGGACGACGGAGCAGAAGCTGGCGCTGATCGAGGAGACGATGTGTCCCGGCACGTCGCTGGCTGGGGTGGCCGACCGGCACGGGGTGAGCCGAAGCCTCTTGTTTGAGTGGCGGCGGCAGGCGCGCGAGGGCACGATGCCGGGGCTGGTCCCGCCGGAGGCGGAGAGATCTCCTTCACTGGTGCCAGTGCACTTGGTGGACGGGTCACCGCCTGAGGCGACATCTCCGGCATTCACCCATCCCGAGCAGCCTGTCCGCGACACCGCCGGGGTGGAGGTGGTTCTGCGGAACAGCCGGATATTGCGGGTTTCAGAGGCGATCCGGCCGGAGGTGCTGAGGCGGCTCGCCGCGGCGTTGGAGGCCTGATGCTCGCACTGCCCGCGGGAGCGCGCGTCCACCTGGCGCTCGGCACGACGGACATGCGCAAGGGCTTCGACGGGCTTGCCGCGCAGGTGCAGACGGTGCTGAAGGAGGACCCGTTCTCGGGGCACCTGTTCCTGTTTCGGGGGCGCCGGGGTGACATGTGTTGAGTTTCGCTGAGAACTGACCCTACGTTTCCATCGAGAACTGACCCGTGCAGAGATATGTCCCGCGGGCTCTGGTCGTGGGTCAAGCGGGTGTTTTGGTCCTCCTGTTCCTGGGCTCGGCCGAGCTGCTCCTGAACCGGAAGCTGTCGTTGCCGGTCTCCAGGATGTGGCAGTGGTGGGTGAGCCGGTCGAGCAGGGCCGTGGTCATCTTGGCGTCGCCGAACACGCCACCCCACTCGCTGAAACTCAGGTTGGTGGTGATCACGACGCTGGTGCGCTCGTAGAGTTTGCTGAGCAGGTGGAACAGCAGCGCACCGCCCGAGGAGCTGAACGGCAGGTAGCCGAGCTCGTCGAGGATGACGAGGTCGAGACGGAGCAGGCGGTCGGCGAGCTGCCCGGCCTTGTTCGCGGTCTTTTCCTGCTCCAGCGCATTCACCAGGTCGACGGTGGAGTAGAACCGGACCTTCTTGCGGCCATGCTCGATGGCCTGGACGCCCAGGGCCGTGGCGAGGTGCGTCTTGCCGGTGCCTGGCCCGCCGATGAGCACGACGTTGTCGGCCCGCTCGGTGAACTCGCCCCGGTGCAGCTGCCGGACCGTCGCCTCGTTGACCTCGCTCACGGCGAAATCAAAGCTCGCCAGATCCTTGTAGGCGGGGAACCGGGCTACCTTGATGTGGTAGGCGATCGAGCGCACCTCGCGTTCAGCCATCTCGGCCTTGAGCAACTGGGAGAGGATGGGGACCGCCGCCTCGAACGCCGGCGCGCCCTGCTCCACCAGCTCGGTGACTGCCTGGGCCATACCGAACATCTTGAGCCCGCGCAGCATGACCACGAGGGCGGCACTGGCGGGATCATGACGCATGGCGCACCTCGCGGGTCCGCAGCGCGTCGTAGCGGCCGGTGTCGGCCCTCGGCTCCTGGTTCAGGGCGAGGGCCTGGGGTGCATCGATCGCCGCGGCCGTGCTCATGCCGTCGGTCAGGCGGTGCAGGATGTTGAGGATGTGGGTCTTGGTGGCGACGCCATCCTCGAGGGCCAGTTCCACGGCGCAGAGCACGGCCCCCTCGTCGTGCTGCAGCACCAGGGCGAGGATGTCCACCATCTCCCGCTCGCCTCCTGGCCGCCGGAGGAGCTGGGCCTGGAGCCTGCGGAATGCCTCCGGCATCTCGGCGAAGGGCGCGCCGTTGCGCAGCGCTCCCGGCTTGCGCTGGATCACCGCCAGGTAGTGCCGCCAGTCGTAGACGGTGCGGCTGGGGACGTCGTGCGAGCGCTCGACGATCCGGGCGTGCTCGCACAGGATCTGTCCCTCGGCTGCCACGACGAGCCGGTCGGGATAGACCCGCAGGCTCACCGGCCGGTTGGCGAACGAGGCGGGGACGCTGTAGCGGTTGCTCTCGAAGTGCACGAGGCAGGTCGGCGACACCCGCTTGGCGTGCTCGACGAAGCCGTCGAACGCCCGTCCCATCGGCATCAGGCTCGCCCTCTCCCGGGCATGCACCTCGGCGACGCTGCCCGGCAGCACCCCGTGGGACAGTTCGCCCCAGCGCTCGATGCAGCGGGCCTCCAGCCAGGCGTTAAGGGAGGACAGATCCGCGAACGGCGGCATGCCCTGCCAGATCTGCCGCCGGGCGTCCTGGACGTTTTTCTCGACCTGACCTTTCTCCCAACCTGAGGCCGGAGAGCAGAATGTCGGCTCGAACAGGTAATGGCTGGCCATCGCCTGGAACCGCGCGTTGACCTGCCGGACCTTGCCCGTGCCGACGCGATCCACGGCCGTCCGCATGTTGTCGAAGATGCCGCGACGCGGCACCCCGCCCAGCACCCGGAATGCCTCGGCCAGAGCGTCGAACAGCATCTCGTGGGTTTGCAGTTTGTAGGCCCGGATAACGAAGGCTCGGCTGTGGGACAGCTTGGTATGGGCGGCCTGCAGCTTGAGCCGCTTGCCGCCCACCGTCGCCCAGTCCTCGCTCCAGTCGAACTGAAACGCCTCGCCGGGCTGAAAGGCGAGCGGTACGAACACCCCGCGCCCGGTGGTCCGCTGCGCCACCTCCCGTCTCGCCTGCCAGCGCCGGACGAAGGCTGCGACCCGGCCGTAGGATCCGCCATAACCCAGGGACACCAGGTCCGCGTGGATCTGACGCACCGTCCGGCGCCCCTTGCGGCCCTTGCCCGCCTCCACCCTCAGCCATTCCGAGAGCTTGTCGGCAAACGGGTCCAGGCGGCTCGGACGCTCGGGAACCTTGAACTTCACTTCAACCGTGTTCGACCGCAGGTATTTGCGGATCGTGTTCCGCGACAGGCCCGTCCGCCGCTCGATCTCGCGGATCGGGATGCGATCCCGGTAGTGCCACCGGCGGATTACGCTCAACAACTCCATGTCGATCACTCCGATAACCCCGAACAGCCGGTCGGGGAGGTGAACAGACACGGGTCATTTCTCGGCGGAAACTCTGACCCTTCCCGGGTCAGCTCTCAGTGCAAATCAACAGGGCGTTGAAGGTTTGTACTCAGGTCGGACCCCGCCGCATGTCGAAGCCCCATGTCATCTGCCACATGACCAGCAGCCTCGACGGTAAGATCCTGCCGCGCCGCTGGGCGCCGACGGGTGTCCACGATCCCGGCATCTACGACCGGCTGCACCGTGAGATGGGCGGCGGGTCGTGGCTCGTGGGTCGCGTCACGGCGCAGGAATTCGCCAGGCGCGAGGCGTACCCCAATGAGGTGGCCGAAACCTTCGCCCGCGAGCCGTGGCTGCCGCGTAAGGGCGCCAAAGCTTACGCCATCATGGTCGATGGCAAAGGCAAGGTGGCATGGGGTCGCGCAGATGTGGATGGTGAGCCGATCGTGGTCGTCCTGACCGAGCAGGTCTCCGACGCGCACCTGGCCGGGCTGCACGGGGACGGGGTGGGATACGTGTTCGCCGGCAAGACCGAGATCGACCTGGCGCTACTCCTCGGCGCGCTGCAGCGTGAACTCGGGATTGAGCGGCTCCTTCTCGAGGGTGGGGGTGGAATGAACGGTTCGTTCCTACGGGCTGGCCTGATCGACGAGATCAGCCTGATTCTTGAACCAGCGGTCGACGCTCGGCGTGACACCCCGACCACCTTCGATGGCGGCGATACCAGTAGCGGCCCGGCGCCGATCAGCGGGCTCTCCCTCACCAGCCACAACCTGCTCGAAGGTGCTCGCCTGTGGCTGCGATACGCCGTCGACAACGAAAAGCGCGCGGCGCGTTGAGTGTCGGTCATGGCTGTGTGCACCTGGCGACCGATTGGCGACATTGCCTCGGAGGTTCCCCCCCGTCCGAGCGGAGACGGCCTCGCGCCGGGTGCCGAATGCAACGGAAGCAGGCGGCAGTGTCATCGTGGTGATGGTCCAAACCGTCATCACCCTCGGGGCGGCTGGTGGCGAGATCGTGTCCGACGCGGTGGCCCCTGACATGAGGCGCCTCCACATCAGGACCAGATGCACAGCCGATGGGATTGATGAACAGCGTTCAGCGTTTCGATGATCCGGACTCAGCAACCATCGAGCAGATGGAACACTAGGTACAGTGGATTGCGCCCCGGTGTTTTCCGCGGTGGTCAGTTGGATCGACCCTTTTCATCAGCGCTGGACGACGAAAGGAACCAAGGTCATGCCGGATACACCAGAATTGGAGATCACGCGTCGCGGTGTGCTCGCCGCGGGCGCTGCCTCCACGGTCCTGGCCGTTGTCAACCCCGCCGAGGCTCAGGAGAGGCAGTCCATGCAAGGTGAACCCGCAGCGCTCCCGGTCAGCTTCGAGGTAAATGGCCAGCGGCATGAGCTGATGCTGGATGCGCGCACGACGCTGCTCGACGCCTTGCGGGAGCACCTGCACCTGACCGGCACCAAGAAGGGATGCGACCACGGCCAGTGCGGCGCCTGCACGGTGATGGTGGATGGGGTGCGGATTAACTCCTGCCTCAGCCTCGCAGTCATGCATCAGGGCGACAAAGTCACCACGATCGAGGGGCTCGGCACGCCTGACCACCTGCACCCGATGCAGGCGGCTTTCGTGAAGCACGACGGCTATCAATGTGGCTACTGCACGCCCGGTCAGATCTGTTCGGCCGTGGCGATGCTGGACGAGATCAAGCGCGGTGTGCCCAGCCATGTCCAGGCCGATCTCACGCAGCCCCCTCGCGCCACGAACATCGAGATGCGCGAGCGCATGAGCGGCAACATCTGTCGCTGCGGCGCCTACTCCAACATCGCCGAGGCGATGGCCGAAGTCGCGGGAGAGAGTGCATGAAAGCCTTTACCTACGAGCGCGCCAAGGACCCGGTCGCGGCGGCCCGCGTCGTCGCCGGGCGGCCCGGTGCCAGGTTCATTGCCGGTGGCACCAACCTGCTCGACCTGATGAAACTGGAGGTGGAGACGCCGGCGCACCTGGTCGACGTACAGGACCTCGGCTTCGACACGATCGAGGACACGCCCGAGGGCGGCCTGCGCATCGGGGCGCTGGTCACCAACACCAATCTCGCGGCCGACGAGCGCGTGCGGAAGAGCTACGCTGTGCTCACCCGCTCCATCGTGGCCGGCGCGTCTGGGCAGCTGCGCAACAAGGCGTCCACCGCGGGCAACCTGCTGCAGCGCACGCGCTGCGCCTACTTCTATGACACCAACATGCCGTGCAACAAGCGTGAGCCTGGATCAGGATGTGCGGCGATCGGCGGCTCCTCGCGCCAGCTCGGCGTCATCGGCGTCAGCTCGTCCTGCATCGCCACCTTCCCCGGCGACATGGCGGTGGCACTGCGCGTGCTGGACGCCGTGGTCGAGACGGTGGGGGCGGACGGTCAGCGCCGGTCCATCCCGATCGCCGACTTCCACCGTCTTTGGGGCGACAGGCCGCAGGACGACACCACGCTCCGCCCCGGCGAGCTCATCACCGCGGTCACGCTGCCACCGCCATTGGGCGGCAAGCATTTCTACGAGAAGGTGCGCGACCGTGCGTCCTACGCCTTCGCCCTGGTCTCGGTCGCGGCGGTGATCCAGCCGGACGGCACCGGCCGGGTCGCCTTCGGCGGCGTGGCGCCCAAGCCGTGGCGCGTGGAGGAAGCCGAGGCGCTGCTGCCGCAAGGCGCCGCCGCCGTGACGGCACGCGCTTTCCAGGGTGCCACGCCGACGGCGGACAACGCCTTCAAACTGCCGCTCGCCACCCGCGCGCTGGCCTTCGTCGTCGCTGAAGCCAAGGGCTGAACCCATGAAGTTCGACACTCCCGCCGGCTCCAACCCAATCGACCAGATGGCCGTGGTCGGCAGTCCACTCGACCGGATCGACGGACCGGCCAAGACCACGGGTACCGCCACCTATGCCTACGAGCACCACCGGGAGATCGCGAACCCGGCCTACGGCTTCGTCGTCGGCGCGGCGATCGCCAAGGGACGGATCCGCTCGATGGATGTGGCGAAGGCCAGGGCCGCGCCCGGCGTGATGGCAGTCGTCACTGCCCAGGACGCGGGCAAGCTCGGCAAGGGCAAGTACAATACGGTCAAACTGCTCGGCGGTCCGGAGGTGGACCACTACCACCAGGCGATCGCGGTCGTGGTGGCCGAGACCTTCGAGCAAGCACGCGCGGCGGCGGCACTGATCCACGTGGATTATGCCCGTGCCGAAGGGCAGTTCGATCTCGCCGATGCGCTGAAGACCGCCCCACTCACCGGCGGTACGAGCGGCGAGGGCAGCGGCGCATCCCCGGTCGAACGGGTCGGGAACTTCGAGCAGGCCTTCGCCGCCGCGCCCGTCAAGCTCGACGCCGAGTACACCACCCCGGACCACAGCCACGCGATGATGGAGCCCTTCGCGTCCGTTGCCGCCTGGACGGGCGACGAGCTGACGGTTTGGACATCCAACCAGATGATCGACTGGGGCCGGACGGACCTCGCCACCACCCTCGGCATCCCCAAGGAGAAGGTCCACTTCATGTCGCCCTACGTGGGTGGCGGCTTCGGCGGCAAGTTGTTCCTCCGCGCTGACGCGGTGCTGGCGGCGCTGGGCGCGAAGGCGGCGGGCCGGCCGGTCAAGCTGGCACTGACCCGCCCGCTCATGGCCAACAACACGACCCACCGTCCCGCGACCCGGCAGCGCATCCGGATCGGGGCATCGCCGGACGGCGTCATCACGGCCATCGCGCACGAGAGCGGCTCGGGCGACCAGCCGGATGGCCAGCCGGAGACGGCGGTCAACCAGACCAAGCTGCTCTACGCCGGCGCGAACCGGATGGTCTCCATGCGCCTGGCCGTGCTCAACCTCCCCGAGGGCAATGCGATGCGTGCGCCGGGTGAGGCGCCGGGTATGATGGCGCTCGAGATCGCGATCGACGAGATGGCCGAGAAACTCGGCATGGATCCCATCGACTTCCGCGTGAAGAACGACACGCAGGTCGATCCCGAGAAGCCGGACCGCCGGTTCTCGCAGCGACAACTGGTCCGCTGCCTCCACGAGGGCGCCGACCGGTTCGGCTGGGCGCGGCGCAACGCCAAGCCGGGCCAGGTGCGCGATGGGCGCTGGCTGGTCGGCCTGGGCGTGGCCTCGGCCTTCCGCAACCACATGGACATGCCCTCGGGTGCCCGCGTGCGGCTGGGACGTGACGGCTTGGTCACGGTCGAGACGGACATGACCGATATCGGCACCGGCTCCTACACCATCATCGCGCAGACCGCTGCCGAGATGATGGGCGTACCGACTGACCGTGTGGTGGTGAAGCTGGGCGACTCCGCTTTCCCTGTCTCGGCAGGCTCGGGCGGCCAGTTCGGCGCGGCCAACTCCACCGCGGGCGTCTATGCCGCCTGCGTCAAGCTCCGCGAGGCCGTGGCGCAGCGCCTCGGCTTCAACTCGGCCGATATGGTGTTCGCGGACGGCAAGGTCCGCAGCGGCAACCGCTCCGTCGAGCTCAAGGAGGCTGCGGCCGCCGGCGAGCTGACCGGGCAGGGCAGGATCGAGTTCGGCGACCTCAGCAAGACCTACCAGCTGTCGACCTTCGGCGCACACTTCGTGGAGGTGGGCGTGGATGCCTATACAGGCGTCACCCGGGTGCGACGGATGCTGGCGGTCTGCGCGGCCGGCCGCATCCTCAATCCCAAGTCTGCGCGCTCCCAGGTGATCGGCGCGATGACCATGGGCGTGGGCAGCGCGCTGATGGAGGAGCTGGCGGTCGACAAGCGGCTCGGCTTCTTCGTCAACCACGACCTCGCGACCTATGAGGTGCCGGTCCATGCCGACATCCCGCATCAGGACGTCGTGTTCCTCGATGAGGTCGACGACAAGGCCAACCCGATGAAGGCCAAGGGCGTGGGCGAGCTCGGCCTGTGCGGTGTCGGTGCGGCGGTGGCGAACGCCATCTACAACGCGACCGGCGTGCGGGTGCGTGACTATCCGATCACGCTCGACAAGCACCTCGACCGCCTGCCGGCGGTGACCTGAAGGGAAAGCGGACCATGAAGCCGGACACGACCGCGCTCCTGCTGATCGAGTTCCAGAACGACTTCGTCAGTGAGGGAGGCGTCCAGCACGACGCCGTCAAGGCGGTGATGGCCGAGACTGGCATGCTGGCCCATGCCCAGACGGTTGCCAAAGAGGCGCGTCGGCTAGGCGTGACGGTGCTGCACGCGCCCATCGCCTTCGCGGCGGGCTACCCCGAGATCCCGGCCGAGCCTTATGGCATCCTCGCTGGGATCAAGCAGGTGGGGGCATTCCGCAAAGGAAGCTGGGGCGCCGCCTTCGCTGAGAGTCTGATTCATAATTATCCGGCGTGATTTCATGGCCTTGCGATGCGGCGTGCGAAGAGCTGGATCGAGGCGATGAAGAGCCATGCGGTAGCCGATGCGATGGTCTGCTCGAAGTCCTTGGCGAGGCGGCGGTTCCGATTGAGCCAAGCCAGTGTGCGTTCGACAACCCAACGGCGCGGGAGGACGACAAACCCTCTTGCGGCATCTGACCGTTTGACGATCTCGACGGTCCATTTGCCGATCCGCCGGAGGGCGTCCCTGAGCTTGTCGCCAGCATATCCACCATCGGCGAAGACATGGCGCAGCCACGGGAAGCGCTTGATGATCTCGGCCAGCACCAGCGGCGCACCGTCACGGTCCTGGATGTCGGCGGTGTGGACTACCGCATGGACGAGATTGCCGTCGGTGTCGGTCAGGATGTGGCGCTTGCGGCCCTTGGTCTTCTTGCCCGCATCATAGCCCCGAGGTCCGCCGCTTTCCGTGGTTTTGACGCTTTGGCTGTCGATTACCCCGGCGCTGGGCGAGGCTTCGCGACCCGTCCCCTCACGGGCGATCAGCAACAGAGCATGGTTCAATGACAACCACAGCCTATTGTCCCGCCACAGGTAGAACCAGCGCCGCACCGTCGAGACCGGCGGAAAGCAGGGCGGCAGCATCCGCCACGGCAGGCCGCCACGCAGCAGATACAGGATCGCCTCGACAATCCGCCTGAGTGGCCACTTGCGCGGGCGGCCCACATGCGATGCTGGCGGAAAGAACGGCTCCAGCAGTGCCCATTCGGCATCGGTCAAATCGCTTGGCAAAGCCAGTTCCGCACGGGCATACTGCGCCCGAGTGGTATCGGTCCACATCGTTGATCTCCGGAAGTTTTCGCAAAAACCCCTGAATCAATGACCTGGGCTGGCGTCAAGCTAACCCGCTGATACCACTCAACTTAATTTCGGATCAGGCTCTGAGGAGATGGCACCAGAGGGGGGTGACATTGTACTGGAGGGCAAGCGGGGACTGGACTGTTTCGCCTCCACCAACATCGATTTCATCCTGCGCCAGCGGAGGATCACCGACCTCGCGATCGGTGGGTTCCTCACCAACTGCTGCGTGGAGTCCACCATGCGCTCGGCCTACGAGCGCGGCTTCCGGGTGGTGACGCTGACCGACTGCACCGCCACACTCAGCCCCGAGGAGCAGGCGGCCGCCGTGGAGAAGAACTTTCCCATGTTCTCCCGGCCGCTGACGCACGACGCCCTCCTCGCCGAGCTAGGATCGAACGTGGCGTGAGGAGGCGCAGGCCCGAGCGCGGCCGCTATCTCGGGTCGGCGCTCCTGACCGCCTGCCTCGCGCTCGGCCCGCCCGCCGTAGCTGCGGAGCGCCTGGGGCCTGCGGCTGAGAGCGCGGTGCCCGTACCACCGGCGGAACGCGCGCTGCCGACCATTCTTGCCGATCGGCCGGTCACGGTTCCTGGCGCGAAGCTGGATCTGGAAGGGCCTGTGTTCGAACGGACCGGCGGCCTAATCTTCTCGGACGTTCAGGGAGGGCGTGTGCTGCGCCTGGACCGGAGCGGCAGGATAGCCTCCATATCGAAACTGGACGGTCTGATGCCCGGCGGCATGGCCATCGCCCGCGACGGACGCATCTTCATCGCCGCCGGGAACGGCAAGGGCGGCGGCGCGATCGTCGCCATGGAACCTGACGGCACCAGCTTGCGGACGGTCCTGCCCGAGGATGCCGGCTTCTTCCCGAACGACCTCATCTTTGATGCCGCGGGCGGCTTCTACTTCACGGACGCCCGCGGCACGGTGGGCGACCCCGCGGGTGGCGTCTGGTACGTGCCTCCAGGCGGCGGACCGCCGGTGCCGATCGTCCGCAACCTCGCCGTCGCCAACGGAATTGCGCTCAGCCCGGACGGCAAGCGGCTCTGGGTTGGCGAGTATGCGCTCGGGCGGCTTTACCGCCTGGACCTGGTCGGCGCGACCGCCGTGGCGCCGTTCGGCGCCGCAGTCACCTATCACTTCACCGGTCCCGCACCGGATTCGATGCGCGTCGACAGCGAGGGCCGTGTCTACGTCGCGCTCTACGGACAAGGGCGCATCCTGATTTTCTCCCGGGAGGGTCTGCCGATCCGTCAGGTGCTGCTGCCCGGCCGCGATGCTGGACGGAACCTGCATGTTACCAGCATGGCCATCCGGCCAGGCAGCCGCGACATGGTCATCGTCACCAGTGACGGGGCGCCGAACGGCGGCGCAAGGATCTTCCACGCGAGAGCC
Source organism: Roseomonas sp. OT10 (assembly GCF_020991085.1). Lineage (NCBI taxonomy): Bacteria > Pseudomonadati > Pseudomonadota > Alphaproteobacteria > Acetobacterales > Roseomonadaceae > Roseomonas > Roseomonas cutis. The sequence goes on along the minus strand of NZ_CP087720.1, from coordinate 179,660 downwards.
CCGGGAAGCGGCATGGCCTCTGCCCCCCCTTAAAGTCCCCCCCGCAAATCCACAGCGTCACAAGGTTTGAAATGAACCCCACCTACGATTTCAGGGAACGGGTCGCCCTCGTGACCGGCGCCGGTGCCGGCATGGGGCTCGCGACTGCCAATGCCTTCGCTGAAGCTGGCGCTGCCGTCGTGCTCGCGGACCTCAAGGAGGACGCGGTGAGGGGGGCAGCGCAGAAGCTGGTCGCCGACGGGCACAAGGCGATCGCGGTCTCGTGCGATGTCAGTGACGACGGCCAGGTGGCGGCCATGGTGGAACGCGCCGTTGCAGAGTTCGGCCGCCTCGACGCCGCGTTCAACAATGCGGGGACGATGGCCCACGTCGCTCCGACAGCCGACAGCACTCGCGAGGAATGGGACCGCGTCATCGGGATCAACCTGCGCGGCGTCTGGTGCTGCATGAAGCACGAGCTGCGGCAAATGCAGCGCCAGGGTAGCGGCGCGATCGTCAACAACGCCTCGGTCGGCGCCCTGACTGGCAACCCAGGCATCGGCGCCTACATCGCTTCCAAGCACGGTGTGGTCGGCCTCACGCGCACGGCCGCCCTGGAATACATCCAGCACGGCATCCGCGTGAACGCCGTGAACCCGGGCACGATCGACACGCAGATTGCTCGAGATGTCGTCGAAGGTGACGACCAGGCCTACGCCGAGATGGTGAAGCGGATCCCCATTGGTCGTGCGGGCAAGCCCGAGGAGATTGCCTCGATCGTGCTGTGGCTGTGCAGCGCGGGCGCGAGCTATGTTGTCGGTCAGGCCTTCACCGTGGACGGCGGTCTGACCGTGCCTTGATGGGGCTGGGGCTACCTACTTCCGCTTCGTTTGTCCGCATGCCGTAAACCTTGCGCCTCGCAACGCCCACAGCCACTGCTGGAGAGCTCACATGCTGAAATCCGTCACGGGAGTAGCAGTTGCCGCCATTCTCGTCTGTACGGGATCCGCCATGGCGCAGGAACGCATCCTCATCGCATCCGATTGGGGCGAGGTAACGGCCGAACTGAACGACAATGTTGCCGCACGTTCGCTCGTCGGCATGCTGCCTGTATCGTTCAATATGCATGACCATCTTGGACAGGAAAAGACCGGCAATCTTCCCAGGTCCCTGCCGGAGGTTGAACGTCAGCGGGACTTCGCGGCCGGCACACTGGGATTATGGAGTTCCGACCACTTCGTGATCTATTACCGTGACGGTCGTGTCCCCTCGCCCGGCATTATCGTGCTCGGCCGTGTCACGGGCGATGTCTCGATCTTTGATCGCCCGGGTTCGGTCGCCATTCGAATCGAGAGGCTACAATGATGACATTGAAATGCGGCGCGGTGCATCGCACCTCCTCGGCGCTTCTGTTCCAAAGCTACTCTGTTGAAACCTTCCCGGCCGGGATCTGAGGATCATAAGGTTATGGGTGAGGACGCGCAGGATGAGTTCGCGCCGCTGAGCCTGATTTCCGCGTGCGGTCAGCGCTGAGCCTAGGCGGCGCTTATGCTGGCTGAAGCCGCTCTCGATGTGCCAACGCTGGTGATAAAGAACGCGGGGAAAGTGCTTGTGGAGGGTTCGCCTGTAGGGCGTCTTCGGCCAACGCCGCCCTGTGTTCCGCCGATTCAGGGCAATGATGCTGCGCCCGATGCCGAGTTCATCGCGGCAGAGACGATGGTTGTGCTCAGCGTCGTAGCCCGCATCGGCCAGAACCATGCTCAGAGTTACGAGCGCAGTGGCTTGGCGCAGAGCGGGTGCGAAGTTGGGCGAGTCCTGGCTGGGGCCGACGCCAGTGACAGCGCCGATGATCAGATGAGAGTGGATGTGGAGAACTGCGGTGAGCTTTGGCCAGGCTCGCTGCCGATGGCCCGAACCGTTGCCGCGTCGTCTGCCGAAGTGCTCACTCACATGCCGTGTTTCCAGTCCAGTCGCGTCCACCGCGGCGACAGGTGAGGCGTCGATCAGGCCGACAGACCTGGCCCGCTCCACGATGACCAACTAGGCATGGTGGAAGGCCCCCCTTTATGGAATGGCCCGCCCCTCTTTCGCGTAGCCTGTCTGGGGCAACCGGAAAGGGAGACGGCGCATGGACGTTCAGGTTCTCGGGATTGACCTCGGCAAGAACAGCTGCAGCCTGGTAGGGTTGGATGCCTCTGGTCGGGTGGTGGTCCGGCGGCGCATGCGGCGGGAGAGCATCGCAGCCTTCGCGGCCAAGGCGCCGGGCTGCATCGTGGCGATGGAGGCGTGTTGTGGGGCGCACCACCTGGGCCGGCAACTGGCGGGCCAGGGCCACGAGGTGCGCCTGATGTCACCGGAGTACGTGCGGCCCTACGTCAAGGCGCAGAAGAATGACGACCGGGATGCCGAGGCGATCGCTGAGGCTGCGACCCGGCCAACGATGCGGTTTGTGGCGCTCAAGAGCGAAGAGCAACTCGACGCGCAGATCCTGCACCGGGCGCGCGATCGCTTGGTGGGGCAGCGCACCGCGCTGATGAACCAGATGCGCAGCATCCTGCTCGAGCGCGGCATCACCGTCCCGCAGGGGACACGCAAGCTCCGGGATGCCCTTGCTGAGCTGGCCACGGCGGACGTCCCGGTCATGAGCGCCAGGGTGGGGCGGCTCCTAGAGGACATGGCGGAGCAGTGGCAGCAGCTCGACGAGCGCATCGCCTCGTTCGACGAGGAGTTCGCGGGGATGGCCCGCAACGATCCTGCGGCCCGGCGCCTGGCGACGATCCCGGGCATCGGCGTGCTGAACGCGACGGCGCTGGTGGCCGCCGTCGGCAGCGGCGAGACCTTTGGGCGCGGCCGCGACCTCGCGGCTTGGCTCGGCCTCGTGCCGCGGCAGGCGACCACCGGAGGCAAACCGAAGCTGCTGGGCATCACCAAGCGCGGGAGCAAGTACCTACGCAAGCTCCTGATCCAGGGCGCGCGATCGGCCATGCCGTCGCTGTCACGCACCGCGACCCCGCTGGGTGGTTGGCTGCGAGGTCTCCTCGCCCGGGCCCACGGCAACACGGTCGTGGTCGCACTTGCGGCAAAGATGGCGCGCATCGCCTGGGCCTTGCTGCGGAACAGGTCGGAGTTCGCTGCCATGCGGCCCGCGGCAGCGTAGAAACAAGATCGGCCCGTGACGCGCACCCGGCGTCAGGGGCTGGAGGAGGTCTGCGGGTGGTGGACGTGAGATGGCCTGACAGTCAACCGGTGTCCCACAAGCCTATGGCGAAAAATGGCACCTGATGCCGGCCCCTTTATGAGGCCTGGGACGCGCGGATCTCCATCTTGGCCAGGGCTCGACCCTGAGACCGGATACGTTGATGCAGACTGCCTGCGGCAGATCTCAGAAACCGCTTGCCGATGGGGCGGGCCATACGTTTTCTGCCTCCACCAGGAGACGGCGTGCCGCATAGGCCAGGGTGGAATAGTGTGGCACCTTCCTGAGGCCCAAGGCCTTTCGTAACTCCTGCCACTCGGCCACCAGGGTCACCAGCCCACGCTAGTCGGTCTGCAGGAACTGGCGCAGCACCAGGAGCGCGAAGAGTTGGGCTTGGGTGAAGTCGTGGCGGGAAGTCCGGCTCCCATAGGCTGGAAAGCTTCGTCGCCCGACGGCCAGGGCCTCACGTGCGACCCGCACCGCCGATTTCGTCATCCCGCGCATCGATGACCTCGCACCGAAACCTCAGATGCCTTCCCCAGCGCCCAGCCGCCAAAAAGGTTTCAACAGAGCATCCGCCGGTCTCTGCCTCCTCCTGGATCAGCACCACCAAGTCACCGACACGATGGCGTCCCGGCCGGCGCGATGATGCCGAACTCAGCGAGGTGACTGCCCGACGCATTGATCAGCATTGTCCGCTGCCGGACGAGGAGATCCCACACCCTGTGGTGCAGCAGGGCGGTCTGCTGCTCCTCAAACTTCACCGGCACAAAGCGCATGCTCGGACGGCAGGCTGCCTCGCAGATCGTCGCCGCGTCCGCGGTATCGATCTTGCTCCGACGCGCATAGGGTTTGACGTAGGCGAGTGGGATGAGTTGCACCTCGTGCCCGAGCGTCCGGATCTGGCATGCCCGGTGCTGCGCGGTCGCATAGGGCCTCCATGCCCACCTGGCAAGGCGGCAGGCCTGCGAAGAACCCGACCACCTGCCCTCGTTGCAGCTTGTGGCGGACCATCAGCCGACCCGCCGCATCCAGTCCATGGACTGGAAGACGCGCTTCCCGAGGTCGAGGCCGACGGTGCTGACCTCCATGACGAACGGCTCCTCTCCTCCGGCGTCACCAGCGACGACCAGATCCGGCCACTCGATGCCGCGCAGCAGGGGCCGTCCACCCCATCAACTCCAAGTCCTACACCATTGCCGGGGACACGACCCCTATGGGGCTGGCGTCATGGCATTGCCTCGTCGCTCGTGCGGGCTATATCCCGTCAGGAAACACGCGTTTCTTCATGATATGGTAGTCTCATATCGAGGTGAGAGTGTCCGGTCAATTCGATTCAGGAAGGGTACGGCAAAAGCAGCGCACCCAGCGCGAATTGCTGCGCGCCGCGCGCGAACTCATCGAGGCCGGCCGCCAGCCCGGCCTGGCCGAGATCGCCGACCATGCGCAGATCTCGCGCGCCACCGCCTACCGCTATTTCCCGACGCCGGAGGCGCTGATCCAGGAGGCGATACTCGATGCCATCGCGGCCGACCTGGACCGCTTCAGCGCCGCCCCGCCGCCCGGCAGCCCGGCCGAGGTGCTGGACATGGCACAGGATCTCGTCGCCGCCGTGCTGGCGCTGATGCATCGGCATGAGCGGCTGTTCCGCGCCTATCTGGCGCAGGCCGTTCTGCAGGACGCGGATGTCGAGAACCGCCGCAGCGCGCGGCGGCTGGACTGGCTCAGCCAGGTGCTGGCGCCGCTCCGCCCCCATGTGTCGGAGCCGGATTTCGCCCGCCTCATCCATGCGCTGGCGCTGTTCACCGGCATTGAGACGGTGGTGGTGCTGCGCGATGTCTGCGTGCTCTCGCCGGCCGAGATCGAGGACACGGCGCGCTGGGTCACGCGCGCGCTGATCGGGGCCGTTCAGATGGCTTGAGCGGGAAGCACATACTCAGCGCTTAACTCGACGGAGCGGTGGAGGTTGCTGGCATGCCTCCGGGACTTCGCGCATCGGACGGACCGACGACGCCTTGGCCGTAACGGACGGCGCCGGATTGGTGCGCTGAGTAGAAGGGCTGCGGGTTTGCGATGTCTCGCTCATGCCGACCATCCCCTGTGCAAACACCAATCTTCCGACGATCACGATCGCCGAGCGCGTTGCCAATCTAATGCGGGAACGCGTGACTGCTTGATCGGCGCGACAAAGGACGGAGAGGAGCGCAGTCTCGCCTGGGCGGAGATCACCTGCACGGCTGATCGACATCCTATTGCTTCTGCTCGCTATAGATATTGTCTTGTAAACAGCCGCCTCCGTTGTCGCCGGCATCAGCAGCTGCGCCTCCAGGCGGACCAGCTCGCTGGCTATCACCGCCCAGTCCGCTTGCCGGCCAAGCACCGCCGTCCGGCGCTTGCTCTAGCGGCACCACGAACCGGTCGCGGAGGGCGGCCGGCGAGGGCCTGTAGCAAGTTTACTCTCCGACGGCGGACCATCTCCAGGAGGAAATTGAGCGCCCTCCTCGAACCGCTCCGGGCTGAGGATCGGGCAACCCCGACACGGCGGTTAGCTTCGCTTCCCTGTCCCTCCGCGTATTCCCAGCCGTCCTCCCCCTCGGGGTTGGGCCGGCTCAGCCACCAGCCTGTTCACCGAGCTTGACCAAGCTTGACCGGGATAGGAGCGAGCCGAATCCGGCCAGCGGCACGTCGATACCCAGATGCCGGCGCAGAAGCCACCCTATAGCCTGGTTGCTGGTCAGCACCGGACGCCCCAGGAGTGCCTCAGCCTCATCCACCATCTCCAGCACTCGGATGGCGGTGCAGCTCAATAGCACCGCCTCTGCCTCGGCCGGCACATGCTTCCGCAACAGATCCAGCCATCGGGCAGGCGGGACGTCGAACATCTCGGCGGGTGTGCGCAGTCCCAGCCCATGCTCGGCGACGCATTCCAGCCCGTGCTGCCTGAAGAACGCGGCTTCCCGCCGGTTGATCTCGTCAATGTATGGTGTCACCAGCGCGATGCGGCGCACGCCTAGGGCGGCCGCGCCGGCCAGGATCGCCTGAGAAGTCGCAATGGCCGGGCATCCAGCGGACGCAGCCGCTTGCCGCAGGATATCGGCCTCCAGCGTACCGCTCAAGGTCGAGACCGCCGTGCAGTGAAAGGCGATGACGTCGGGCTGGGCATGGCCCAGCAGAGTAGCCGCCGCCTCGACACCTTCTGCCATCTGTAGCAGCTCCTCACGGGAGCTGCCGTTCAGTGGCAGGCGCGTCACATGCAGAGATACGCCGACCGGCATCATGGCAAGCAGGTCCGGCTCCGCGGTGATGTTGCCGGAAGGCAGCATTACCGCTGCGCGGGCACGCAGCCCGTAGCGGGGTGCAACAGGCGCCGGTGCCATCACGGTCCTGCCTCCCCCGCCAGGATGCGCCGCTCCATCTCGGCATAGCGCTGCCCGTCGTCGGCGCGCGAGGTGGCCAGGGAGACAAGGATGGTGGTCAGGAAGGCCAAGGGAACGCTGATGATGGCCGGATTGCGCAACTCGATGACCGCGGTGGCATGGCCCAGCATGTCCACCTGCACCAGCGGCGACAGGACGATGAGCAGGATGCTCGACAACAGACCCATCAGCATGCCGGCCCCGGCCCCCGCCGCTGTTAGCCGGGGCCAGAAGATCGCCAGCACCAGGGCCGGGAAGTTCGCGCTGGCCGCGACGGCGGTGGACAGGCCGACAAGGTAGGCGATGTTCTGCCCCTGGAAGGCCAAGCCCAGCAGCACGGCCAGCACGCAGATCGCGACGGAAGCGGCCCGCGCGACTCGCAGCTGCTCGGCTGGCGTAGCCTTGCCCTGGCGGATGACCTTGCTCCAGAGGTCGTGGGACAGGCTGGCGGCGCCGGCGATCACCAGCCCGGCCACCACCGCCAGGATGGTGGCGAAGGACACCGCCGCCACGAAGCCCAGCAGGGGCGCGCCGCCCACGGACTGGGCCAGCAGCGGCAGCGCCATGTTGCCGCCGCGGTCGGCCGCGCGGATCGCCTCCGGCCCGACCACCGCCATGGCGGCGAAGCCGAGCATGAAGGTCATCAGCAGGAACAGCGTGATCACGCTGGTGGCGAGGAACAGCGAACGCCGCGCCGCCCGCGCGTCCGGCACGGTGTAGAAGCGCATCAGCACATGCGGCAGGCTGGCGACGCCAAGGGCCAGCCCCAGCGCCACGGACAGCGCCTCCATCGGGCCGGAGATCGCCCGCCCCGGCGCCAGGACCCCGGCGCCGCCGCGGGCCACCGCGCCGCGCAGCATCGCCGTCGGGTCGAAGCCGAAGGCCATCAGGGAAAGGCCCAGCAGCAGGAAGGCCGCCAACATCATCAGGAAGGCCTTGATGATCTGCACCCAGGTGGTGGCCAGCATGCCGCCGAACAGCACGTAGACCAGCATCAGCCCGCCGATCACCACCACGGACAGGGCATAGGGCAGGCCGAACAGCAGCCCGACCAGCGTGCCCGCGCCGACCATCTGCATGATCAGGTAGATCACCACGATCACCAGCCCGTTGACCGCGGCGATGACGCGGATGGACGAGTTCCCCGTGCGGAAGGCGAGGACGTCGGCGAAGGTGTACTGGCCCATGTTCCGCAGCGGCTCCGCCAGCAGGAACATCATGATCGGCCAGCCGATGACGCCGCCGATGGCGTAGATCAGCCCGTCGAAACCCGAAAGGGACACAAAGCCCGCGATGCCCAGGAAGCCGGCGGCGGCAACGAAGTCGCCCGCCAGGGCCATGCCGTTCTGCTTGGCGCTGACGGCGTGCCCGGCGGCCAGGAAGTCCTCCGCCGTCCGGGTGCGGCGGGATGCCCAGCGCGTGACAACCATGGTCAGTGCCACGAAGGCGAGGAACAGGATGATGGCGGCCGGGTTCATCCCCGGCGCCGCGGCCTGCGGGTTCATGGCAGCGTCCTCCCCCGCCCGGCCAGCACCACGTCCAGCCAGCGTTCCGCCCAGAGCATGTAGAGGCAGGTCAGCAGCCAGGCGACCGCCATCACGCCCAGGCCGGCCAGAATGCCCAGGGACATACCGGGCATGACTTCCGTCGCCAGCGTCGGCTTGGCATAGGCCACGAGCAGGATGAAGGCCATCCAGGCCAGCATCAGCAGCCCGGCCAGGCCGAAAGCCACCAGCCGGCGCTGGCCGGCGATCCGCTGCACCGCCTCATCGGACAGTAACAAGGGCGCCGGCGGCGGCCTCGTTTCCATGTTCATCGTTGTTGTTCCTCCCTTGATGTCGAAAACGCGTCAGGCCAGCGCGGATTGCGGTTCCGCCACCCGTTGTGGCATGCCCGGTCGGGTGGCGTTCAGCGCCGCCCAGGCCTCCGTCACATCCTGCGGCGTCAGCGCCCCGTGGCGGGCGGCCCGCTCTTCCAGCGTCGTCCAGAGGCGCCGCCGGGCTTCGCTGCGGAGCGGCACGGGCAGGTCGTAGAGCAGGGTCGAGAACCGCTCCCAGACCGCCTCCGTCCAGCGACACTCGTAGGCCTCGCGCTCCGTGCCGAAGGCGAAGGCCGGGCCGGCGGCCGCTTCCTGCCGCTCGGCGCGCAGCGCCCGCGTGGCCTCGGCATCCACCGCGCCGTCGCGGATCACGACGCCGTAGTCGTCCGCCGCCGCGGCGGCCGAGACGAAGCCGTCGCGGACATCCTCCAGCACCTCCGCCGCCGGGCGCGACAGCGGCGAGCCATGGCCGCCGCCGCCGGGCGTCAGGATGCGCAGGACGTCCCCGGCGGAGACCTGGAGGCTGTCGATCTTCGGCAGCTCGCTGAAGGACGCCTCGCCGGCGCGGCGGATCTGCGCTCCGGCCCCCGCCGCCGGCCGGCCGCCAACCATGCCCCAGGGCTGGAAGCGGTGCCGCTCCTGCCCCCGCGCCGTCAGGATGGCGGTGGGGGCCAGCACCTCGAATTCCAGCACGGCGCCCAGCCCGCCGCGATGGCGCCCCGGGCCGCCGGAATCCGGCCGCAGGCCGTAGCGACGCACCAGCAGCGAGGCCGCCCCTTCCACGATCTCCAGCGGGCTGTTGCGAAGATTGGCGATATCCACCACGTCGCGGGCGTTCAGTCCGTCGCCGGCGGGGGAAGCGCCGGTGCCGCCCACCATTGGCTCCACCACGTTCACCTTGGTGCCGCCCGTGGCGAAGTCCGGCTCGGCCATCACGACAGGGGCGATGTAGCCCGCGCCGGCGGCGGGGACTGCATTCGGCAGCGCCTGCGCCAGCGCGCCGCAGACCGCGTCCTGCAGCCGTACGCCGGCCGTGGTCCGCAGGCCCACCGCCGCCGGCTGCAGGCAGTTGACGATGGATCCCTCCGGCGCCAGCACTGTCACAGGCCGCAGCAGGCCCGCATTGACCGGCACGTCCGGCTGTAGGGTCAGCAGCAGGAACATCACCTTGTAGATCAGCCAGGGATGTGGCTTTCCGGCCGAGGGGATGTTGAACGCGGCGCGCACCTGTGGGTCGGAACCGGTGAAGTCCAGGTGCAGCCTGTCGCCCGCTACTGTGACCGCGACCTCGAAGCGGATCGGGATCGGGCTGGTGGCGTCGTCATCGAGGTAGTCGTGAAAGCGGTAGGTACCGTCGGGGATGCCGGCGATCACGCCGCGCGCCCGTGCCTCGCTGTAGTCCAGAGCATCCGCCATGGCACCGGCCAGCACGTCGCGGCCGTTCCGTACCGCGGCCTCACGCATCCTTGCCTCGCCGATGCGCAGCGCCGTGACCATGGCGCGGATGTCACCGATGTTGTCCTTGGGCACGCGGCAATTGGCTAGGATGAGCTCCAGCACCTCGGACTGCTCCACACCGCCGCGGTAGATGCGCGTCGGCGGGATACGGATGCCTTCCTGGAAAACCTCGTAACTGGAGGGCGAAAGGCTACCCGGCACCTTGCCGCCGACATCGGTGGAATGGACGTAGGCATAGGCGTAGCAGAGCAGCTCGCCCCCGGCGAAGACCGGCATGATCAGGCTGATGTCGGGCAGGTGGGAGGACAGGCCGCCCGTGCTGTAGGGATCGTTGCAGGCGAGGATGTCGCCCTCCTCCAGCGGCCCGGCCCGCCGCAGAACGTCGCGGAAGTCCAGGCCCGCGAACATAGTGATGCCAATGGAGCGGGGATAGCCGAAGATCTCGCCGCCGGGCGTCACCAGCGCGACACCGAGATCGGCGGTCTCGTTGACGAAGACGGTGTGGCCGGTGCGCTGCAGCGCGTAGCCCATCTCCTCGGCGATCGAGCGGAAGCGTCCCATCAGCACTTCGAGCATGATGGGATCGGTGCGGCGTGAGGACGCGTTCACGGGGCCTCCCGGGTCAGCATGAGGTTGCCGTTGATGTCGGAACAGGCCGAGAAGCCCGGCGTCACGAAGGTGGTGGTGTCGAACTGCTCGATCACCGCCGGGCCGTGGATGACCTGCCCGGCCTTGAGACCAGCGCGGTCATGAATGGCCGCGTCGTGATAGCGCCCCGTGAAGAAGATGGGCCTGCGCCCGCGCGGCACCGGCGCCTCCCCTTCGGCGGCCTGCGGCAGTGGCCGCGCGCCCGGCGGCTCCGTCCGGCCGATGACCGAGACGCGAAGGTCCACCAGCAGGACCGCTGCCCTGAGGTCGCTGTTGTGGTAGAGGGCCTCGTAGGCGGCGTGGAACAGCCGGCTGAGCGTCGCGGCATCAAGATCACCGGTCGCGACGTCGGACGGGATCTCCACCTCCACGTCGAAGGCCTGACCCTGGTAGCGCATGCTGGCGGTGCGGCGCAGCTCGATGCGCGCGATGTCCGGCCGTTCCGCGGCCAGCCAGGCGCGCCCCTGGGTTTCCAGCTGCGTGACGATGTCGCGGATGGTGTCCGCCGCCATGCGCGCCAGCGGCGCGCGACAGGAGCGCACAGTTTCGGCGCTGAAATTTGCGATGGCGGCCCCGTAGGCGCAGAGCGCCCCCGGCGCGGGGGGCACCAGGATGCGCGGGATGGCCATGTCCTCCGCCAGCAGGCAGGCATGGGTCGGGCCGGCGCCGCCGAAGGCGATCAGGGTGAAGTTGCGCGGGTCGATGCCGCGCTTGGTCAGCATCGGCATGATGGCATTGGCCATGGTGGCCGTCGCCAGCGTCAGCATGCTCTCGGCCGCCGCCTCCACGCTGACGCCAAGCCGCGCGGCGACGCCCCCGACCGCCGCGCGGGCCTTGTCCGGATGCAGCGGGAGGTTGCCGCCCGCGAAGCGCGCGGGGTCCAGGTAGCCGCAGGACAGGTAGGCGTCCGTGGTGGTCGGCTCCTCCCCGCCCTGGCCGTAGCAGGCGGGTCCCGGCATGGCGCCGGCGGAACGTGGGCCGAGCTTCAGCAGGCCGGCCTCGTCGAACCACGCGATCGACCCGCCGCCGGCGCCGACCGCGAAGACGTCCACGGAGGGCATGATCATGGGGAAGTCGCCGACCACCGCCTCGGTGGACTGGACCGGGCGGCCGTCGCGGATCACGGCGACGTCGGCGCTGGTGCCGCCGATGTCCAGCGTCACCGCTTCCGACACGCCGCTCAGCCCCGCCACATAGGCCGCGCCCACCACGCCGGAGGCCGGGCCGGACAGCATGGTATGGACCGGCTCCATGCGCGCAGTCTCGGCCGACATGACGCCGCCGTTGGAGCGCGTGATGTACAGCCGCGTCTGCACCCCAACATCCGCCATGTCCCGACGCAGCGAATCGACATAGCGCGACATCACCGGCTGCACGTAGGCATTCAGCGCCGCAACCGTCGCGCGCTCATATTCGCGAATCTCCGGCCACAGAGCTGAGGACAGTGACACGTGCAGGTCCGGCCTGGCCTGCTGCAGCACCTCCGCCGCGCGCCGTTCCTGGCCGTCATTGGCATGGGCGTTGAGGAAGCAGACCGCGAGGCTCTCGACCCCGTCGTCCAGGGTTCCCGCCACCGATTCCAGCTGCGCCTCGTCCAGCGGCTCCAGCTCCTCGCCGGACGCGGCGACGCGCCCGGCGACTTCCAGCATCCGGCGGCGCGGCACCAGGGGCGGCGGCAGCCGCGCCAGCAGGTTGAAGATGTCCGGCTTCCGCAGCCGCGCCAGTTCCAGCATGTCCCGCGTGCCGTCCGTCACGACCATGGCGACCGGCGCGCCGCGCCGTTCCAGCACCGCGTTCAGCGCGATGGTGGTTCCATGGACAAAGGAACCGATGGCCGCCGGCGTGGCGCCCACGCTGCGCATGATCTCCGCCACGCCGCGCGCCACGGCGCGGGAGGGCTCGCGCGGCGTGCTCTGCACCTTGTGCGACACCACGGCCTTGGTGCGCTCGTCGATGAGGCTGAGATCAGTGAAGGTGCCGCCGATGTCGATGCCGAGGCGGTAAGGCTGCGCGGCCACGTCGTGGCCGGGGGTGGGAACCGTACCGTCGGGCGGGCTCACGGCCGGGCTCCGGGCGCGGTGATGCTGGGAAAGGATTGGCGGCAATGCTGCATCTTGAACGCGGCCTCCCGTTATGCATTGATTAATTGAATTCCGAATTATGAACCTGACGGACTGCTTAGATGTCAAAGGAAAAATCGCCGGACGGCGCTTCCGAGAGCTCCCGGCAGGAAGTCCGGTCGGTGGTGGTCGGTACCCGGCTGCTGGAGGAACTGGCGGATTCCCACGGCCCGCTGAACCTGTCGGAACTGGCCCGGCGCGCCGGCATGGTGGCGGCCAAGGCGCACCGCTACCTAGCCGGGTACATGAGCGCGGGGCTGGTGGCGCAGGACCCGGGGACGGGACGCTACGACCTCGGGCCCTTCGCCTTGCGGATGGGGCTGGCGGCCCTGCGCCGGCTGGACGTGACGAGCCTGTGCCAGCCGGTGATGGAACAATTGCGCGACGAGGTCATGGAAACCGTCTCGCTCGCCATCTGGACCCCGCGAGGCCCCACCCTGCTGCGGTGGGTGGGTAACGGCGCAGCCGTCACCATCAACATCAACCCGGGCACGGTGCTGCCTGTCACGCGCTCCTCCAATGGGCGGATCTTCGCGGCCTATCTGCGCCCGAAGCTGACGCAAGCTTTGGTGGAAGCGGAGCTAGCGGAGAGCGCGGACCCGGCACAGGCTCGCCGGGAGTTCGAGGACATCCTAGAGGCAACACGGCGCGATGGCATGAGCGTTGGCGCCGGCGCGGTGCTTCCGGGCATATGCTCCATCAGTGCGCCGGTGTTCCGCCACGATGGCGACCTCGCCGCCGCGCTGACTATCGTCGGCGTCAGCGGAGTGTTGGACACGCGCGTGCAGGGAACGGCCGCGAAGGCTCTGATGCGCGGGGCAAGGGCGTTGTCAGCCCGCATGGGCCGGCAGGGTTGATGGCCGCTCCAGGCCGTCACGAGAAGGGAGAGGGAAACAGCATGAACGAGAAGCCGAAGACGCTGGTCTTTTTCGAGGAATGGGTCGATCCCGTGGCCGAGACAATCCTGGCCGCCGAGCCGGATATCGACCTGCGGCGGCTGCGCTATGACGACCCCCGGTCGACCAATGACGACGTCATGGCGCGCGCCCACGGCTACCAGGTGCAGGCCCGGACCGAGCTGCGGGAACCCTGGTTCGGCGATGCCGCGCTGATCGCGCGCAGCCCGCGCCTGCTCGCTATGAGCTCGACCGGTGCCGGCTATGACTACATCGACACCGAAGCCTGCACCGCGGCCGGCGTGCTGGTGCTGCACCAGTCCGGCAGCAATTCCGAGGCCGTGGCCGAGCACGCGCTGGGCATGATGCTGGTGCTGTCCAAGCGGATGGCCGTGGCGGACAAGGCGCTGCGCCGCGGCGGGACGGTGGACCGGTACGCGCTGCAGGGCAACGACGTGCAGGGCAAGACGCTGGGCATCGTCGGCCTAGGGCTGATCGGACGGCGGCTGGCCGGTTTGTGCAATGGGCTGCTCGGCATGCGGGTGTTGGCTTACGATCCTTACCTGGACGCGGCAGAGATCAGCGCCCGGGGCGCCGAGCAGATAACGCTGGACGCACTGCTGGCCCAGTCCGACTTCGTGTCCGTCCATTGCCCGCGCAATGCCGAGACGCTCAACCTGTTCGGCGCGGCGGAGTTCGCGCGGATGAAGCCGACCGCCTACTTCATTAACACCGCGCGTGGAGGCATCCACGATGAAGCCGCCCTGGCTCAGGCGCTGGCGGAGAATCGGATCGCCGGCGCTGGCATCGACGTGTTCCTGCGGGAACCGCCGCCAGCCGACCATCCCCTGCTGCGCTTCGATAACGTCATCGCCAGCCCGCACACCGCGGGCATCACTGCGGAAGCGTTGCGGCAGATGTCGGTGATGGCGGCGCAGCAATGGATCGACGTGCTGGCTGGGAAGGTGCCGCCGCGCCTGGTCAATCCCGAGGTCTGGCCACTCTATACACGCCGCTTTGAAGAACTGATGGGACATCCTCCTGACGCGCTGCCTTGACGCAACGCTCGCCGAAGGCCGCCGAGACATGAGCCCCGGCGGCCGTCTGGCGGAGGTGTTTGCTGCCTCCTACAGCCGCAAGACCCGCCAGGAGATGGTTTGCGTGGCGTCCCGGCAGAGACGCCTGCGTCTGCCTAGTCGGCGAAACTCGGGAACCGGTTCTCCGAGCTGATCAGGCCGCGGCCGGAGTGACGGGTCAAGCCTGGAAGGGCGAGTTGGCCTTCTCCTCGGCGTGAACCATGCCTTTTGTCTTCAAACGTCGCGATACCTCGCACTATGGCAGCCGATACCTCTGTCCTTGATCTCAACCTCCTTCGAATCCTCAGCGCCGTCGCGCGGGAGAGAAGCGTATCTCGCGCCGCGACACTGCTGGGGCTGTCCCAACCCGCCGTGAGTGGGGCACTTGCACGACTACGAACGGCTCTCGGAGACGACCTCTTCGTCCGCAGCCGGAGCGGCATGGAGCCGACTCGGCAAACCGAGGAGATGCTGCGTGTCATCGACGAGGGGCTTGACCTCATCCGCGCTGGCCTGACGCAGACGCAAAACTTCCTGCCAAGCGAATCGAACGCCACATTCCATCTATTGGTTTCAGACATTGGCGAGGTTTACTACCTGCCCAGGCTCGTCTCGCACCTACGCCGTGTCGCGCCTGGAGTCCGCCTTCGCGTGACGCAGTTGACCGGTCGATCCCATGCCGAGATGTTAGAAAGCAGTCGTGCGGATCTTGCGGTCGGATACCTAGCGCGTCCGGTCGGACGCCTTCGCCGCCAGAAGCTGTTCTCAGAAGAGTTCATCTGCATGTGCCGGGACGGTCATCCGGGGATCAGTGACGTTCCCACTCTGGATGAGTACCGCCGTGCGGCACATGTGTGCGTCTCGCGTCGCACCCGCCGTGAGGAGATCGTGGACGATGCTTTGGCCCGGATCGGGCTTGAACGAGAGGTCGTCCTCACCCTGCCACACTTCATGGCGGCAGCGGCGGTTGTGTCGGAAACGGATCTCGTCATGACGGTGCCCCGCCGCTTCTCCCAGACGATGCCGGCCTGTGCCGGCTTGCGCAGCCTGCCGCTTCCCTTCGAGGTGCCCAGCTTCAGTGTCTGCATGTTCTGGCACGAGCGAATGCAGAAGGACAAAGCAAATCAGTGGCTACGCCGCACCTTCGCGGATCTCTTTCGGACCTGACGCTTCGAAACAGGCGGGACAGGGAAAGCTGCCGGATCGTGCCGGTACTCGCCGCAGCACTACCTCCTCGAATAGAGACCATTTATCGCAGAACGCGATATTATATATAAAGCAATACGATTTTCTGCATCGGAAACTCACCCCTACCATCTGGGCAAGGCCAGCTTCGGAGAAGACCGGCCAGAGGTAGGAGGAAGCGATGCTGACTCGACGTGCATGCGCTATGCTCGGAGCTGCCTTGGTTCCCGTCCAGTTCGGTCGAAGCCTTGCGGCGACACCGTTCCGGATCGGCGTGCTGAACGACCAGTCGGGCGTGTTCTCCAGTTCGACCGGCCCGGGAGCCTCGATCTCCGCTCGCATGGCGGTCCAGGATTTCGGCGGCCAAGTGAACGGACGCCCTATCGAGGTGCTGGCGGCGGATCACCAGAACAAGCCGGATGTGGGCGCCTCCATTGCAAGGCGTTGGTTCGATGTCGACAATGTCGAGGCGATTGTCGACATCGGCAACTCGGCCATCGCTCTCGCCGCCGCCGCGCTCGCTCGCGAGAAGAACAAGGTGGTCCTGATCTCCGCCGCGGGCGCGACGGCCCTCACCGGATCCTCCTGCAGCCCCAACACGGTCCAATGGACCTACGATACTTGGTCGACCGCTTCCGCGCTGACCCAGGCGCTCGCGGATGAGGGACGGAAGACCTGGTTCTGCATCACCGCGGACTACGCCTTCGGGCACAGCCTCCAGGCTGTGGTGACGGACACGGCCGCGGAATCCGGCGGCCGCGTCATCGGCTCTGCGCGGCATCCGATCGATACCACCGACTTCTCGGCGCTGCTGCTGCGGGCGCGGCAGTCCGGGGCGGACGTGATCGGCCTGGCGAATGGCGGCGACGATACGACCCGCGCCATCAAGCAGGCCCGTGAATTCGGAATCACCCCGAAGCAGACCGTGGTCGGACTGGCCGCGATGATCAGCGACGTCGACGCGATCGGACCGGAGCAGGCGCAGGGACTGCTGCTCAGCGAGAGCTTCTACTGGAACCTGAATGAACGGACACGGGCCTACGCGCAGCGCTGGTCGCAGCAGAACAGACAGCGCATGCCCACGATGATGCAGGCCGGCGTCTACTCGGCGGTCCTGCACTATCTCAAGGCGCTGGCCGACGTGCCGGATGCGGGCGACGGCGCCGCGGTGGTGCGCCGGATGAAGGCGATCCCCATCGACGATCCGCTCTTCGGCCGTGGACGGATCTTGCCGAACGGACGGGCAGCCCTCGACATGCATGTTCTCCGCGCCAAGGCGCCGGCCCAGGTGAAGGAGGCCTGGGACTACCTGGAGGTGGTCAAGACGATCCCCGGCGAACGCTCCATGCGTCCAAGCTCGCGGGATGCCTGCCCGCTCCTCGCCAGCGCACCGGCCGCCATGGGAGTGACCCCGCGGTGATCCTCGGCGACATCCTCGAGCGGAATGCGCACAATCGGCCGGAGGATACCGCCCTCATCTTCGAGGGACGGCGGCTCACCCATGCCGAGTTCCTGATCCGGGCCTACCGGCTCACCAATGCCCTCCATGACCGAGGACTGGCGCCCGGAGACAGGGTCGCGATCCTCGCCCGGAACCGTTCCGAATACATGGAGGTCTATGCGGCCTGCGAGGTGAGCGGCCTCATCGTCGTACCGCTGAACCACCGGCTCGCCGTGCCGGAGCTGCTCGACATATTCCGAGATGCCGCGGCCTCGGCGCTCATCTACGCCGGCGACATGGCGGCAGAGGCGCGCAGCCTGGCGGCGGAGGCGCGAGGGCTGCGTCTGCTGCTTTCGCTGGATGATGAGGGCGCGGAGGGTTACGAGGCGTTGCTCGCGAGTGCCGGCCCGGCCCGGCCGCGTCAGCGCCCGTCTCCCGAGGATGCCGCGCTGATCGTCTACACGAGCGGATCCACGGGGCGTCCGAAGGGTGTCATCCATACCCATGCGAGCCTGCTAGCCGGAGCCATCGCCGGTTCCCATGAGGGGCAGGCACGTCCGGACGGCGTCACGCTCATCGTCATGCCGCTCTTCCACATCGGCGGGAAGATCGAGGCGCTGTACTTCTCGCTCCTCGGCGGCACCATCCTCCTCCACGCCGCCTTCGACGAGAAGGCGGTGCTCGAGAGCATCGAGCGGGAGAAGGCGACGGGCGCGCATCTCGCCCCAGTCATGATCCAGCGTCTCCTCGACTATCCGGACTTCGCATCCTACGACCTCACGAGCCTCACGAATGTCCACTATGCCTCGGCGCCGATGCCGGTGCCCTTGCTCCGACGGGCGATCTCCGCCTTCGGGCCCATCTTCACTCAGATCTACGGCTCGACGGAATGCCTCGGCGGAACCCTCCTGAAGCCCCACGAGCACGTGGTGGAGGGCTCACATGGCGCGGTCGAACGGCTGTCCTCGGCCGGCCATCCTTTCCTGGGCAACGACATCCGGATCGCCCGGGATGACGGATCCGAATGCGGCGCTGGCGAGATCGGGGAGGTGCTCTTTCGCGGCCCCTCGATGATGGCGGGGTACTGGAACAACGAGGCCGCCACTCGCGATGCCATTCGCAACGGCTGGCTGCACATGGGAGATGTCGGCTACCTCGACGACCAGGGCTACCTGTTCATCGTCGACCGCAAGAAGGACATGATCGTCTCCGGCGGGGAGAATATCTATTCCTGGGAAGTCGAGGAGGCGATCCGCACCCATCCCGATGTTGCCGAGGCGGCCGTGATCGCGGTGCCGGACGCCCATTGGGGCGAGGCCGTGAAGGCCTTCGTCGTGCTGCGCGCCGGCTGCGCACTCACTGCGCAGGATCTCGTCGAGCACGTCCGGACCCGCATCGCCAGCTACAAGAAGCCGCGATCCCTGGAGTTCGTCCGCGAGCTTCCCCGGCTGCACCACGGAAAGATCGACAAGAAGGCGCTGCGGGCTCCCTTCTGGTCGAATCAGGCGCGTCAGGTCTCCTGATCGCCAGCGTCACCGGCTGCCTGCAACAAGAGGGTAGAAAAATGGAACTCGAAACACTGAAGATCGCGAAGGCGGACGGGATCGCAACGGTCACCCTCAACCGCCCTAACAAGCGCAATTGCATGAGCCCGCAGCTGCACCAGGAGATGACCGAGGTTCTCGCCAAGCTCCGCTACGATGATGAGGTTCGCGTCGTCATCATCACGGGTGCCGGCGACAATTTCTGCGCCGGCATGGACCTGAAGGAGTTCTTCATCGCCCTGAAGGACAAGCCCGCGGAGTATGAACGGGTCTGGAGACAGGCGGCCGAGTGGCGCGGTCGCACGCTGCGCTACTATCCCAAGGCCACGATCGCGATGATCAACGGCTACTGCTTCGGCGGGGCCTTCTCGATCGTCGAAGGCTGCGACCTCGCCATCGCGGCGGAGGACGCGACCTTCGGCCTCTCGGAGATCAACTTCAAGCTTTTCCCGGGCGGTACGGTGAGCAAGTCGCTAGCCAATCTCCTGCGTCCTCGCGATGCGCTCTGGTACGGCATGACGGGCCGTCCCTTCGACGGCAAGACGGCAGCCCAGATCGGCCTGATCAATCTCGCAGTGCCGCGCGCGGAGCTTCTGGAGACCACCATGCAGGTTGCGCGGGAGCTCGCCTCCAAGGATCCGCACGCCATGAAGGCGACGAAGGATGGCTACCGCATGTCGCTCGAGATGAGCTGGGATGCGGCGTGCAGCTACTCCTTTGCCAAGGAGCAGGAATTGGTCGTGGCCCAGGGCGATGCGTGGCGCAAGGAGGGCATCGGCGACTTCCTCCAGGGCAAGTACCGTCCTGGTCTGGAGAGCCACGGGGCCGGCGCGGCGTGATCTGCCTCGGCATTCGCCTGGGCCCCGCGCCCGTCCGAAGCGATCGGTAGCGAATGGTCCTGGAGATGGAGAACACAACAATGACACGCATCGGCATGTTCGCTCTTGCGCTGATGGCCCTGCTGCCCAGCATGGCCGGGCCGGCGCGGTCCGCGGAATTTCCCAGCCGACCGGTCGTCATTACCGTCCCGACCGGGGCTGGCGGCGCCGCTGACAGCATTGCCCGGCTGCTTGCTCCTTGGCTCACAGACATTTGGGGCAAGCCGGTGATCGTCGAGAATAGGCCTGGCGCCGGCGGCAACATCGGCACGCAATTCGTCGCTCGTTCCAGTCCGGACGGGCACGCGCTCTTGATCTACACGCCGAACGTCAACGTCAACCGCTATCTGTATCGGGACCTCGGCTACGATCCCGACAAGGATCTCACACCCATCACGCAGCTGGCGACCTCGCCTCTGATCCTCGTCAACAGCGCGAAGTCGCCGATCAAGACCACGCGGGAGCTGCTTGATCTCGCGCGCCGCCAACCGGGACAGCTGAGCTGGGCGTCAGCGGTCGTCGGCAGCCCCAATCACCTCGGCGGGGAACTTTTCCGCCAGCGGGCGGAGCTTGACGTCGTCAACATTGCCTATAAGGGCATCCAGGAAGGCATGCTGGACATCATCGGCGGCCGGGTTGACTTCGGCGTCGGGACCTCCGCCGCATCCCTTCCTCTCATCCGCGGCGGGCAGCTCAGGGCGCTCGGGGTAACCTCACCGCAGCGTTCCGAGCTTATGCCGGATATCCCGACGATTTCGGAAGGCGGCGTCCCCGGCTTCTCCATAATGGCATGGGACGGTCTGTGGGGCCCGGCGAACATGCCGCCGGAACTCGCAAAGAGGATCCAGCAGGATGTGGCGGCCTCACTGGCAGAGCCGCGGCTGCGTGAGCAGCTTGCGGCGCTCGGCTTCACCGCCGTCGGCAGCACGCCGGAGCAGTTCCGGGAGGTCATCCAGTCAGAGACTGCTGAGAGCCTGATCCGAAATTAAGTTGAGTGGTATCAGCGGGTTAGCTTGACGCCAGCCCAGGTCATTGATTCAGGGGTTTTTGCGAAAACTTCCGGAGATCAACGATGTGGACCGATACCACTCGGGCGCAGTATGCCCGTGCGGAACTGGCTTTGCCAAGCGATTTGACCGATGCCGAATGGGCACTGCTGGAGCCGTTCTTTCCGCCAGCATCGCATGTGGGCCGCCCGCGCAAGTGGCCACTCAGGCGGATTGTCGAGGCGATCCTGTATCTGCTGCGTGGCGGCCTGCCGTGGCGGATGCTGCCGCCCTGCTTTCCGCCGGTCTCGACGGTGCGGCGCTGGTTCTACCTGTGGCGGGACAATAGGCTGTGGTTGTCATTGAACCATGCTCTGTTGCTGATCGCCCGTGAGGGGACGGGTCGCGAAGCCTCGCCCAGCGCCGGGGTAATCGACAGCCAAAGCGTCAAAACCACGGAAAGCGGCGGACCTCGGGGCTATGATGCGGGCAAGAAGACCAAGGGCCGCAAGCGCCACATCCTGACCGACACCGACGGCAATCTCGTCCATGCGGTAGTCCACACCGCCGACATCCAGGACCGTGACGGTGCGCCGCTGGTGCTGGCCGAGATCATCAAGCGCTTCCCGTGGCTGCGCCATGTCTTCGCCGATGGTGGATATGCTGGCGACAAGCTCAGGGACGCCCTCCGGCGGATCGGCAAATGGACCGTCGAGATCGTCAAACGGTCAGATGCCGCAAGAGGGTTTGTCGTCCTCCCGCGCCGTTGGGTTGTCGAACGCACACTGGCTTGGCTCAATCGGAACCGCCGCCTCGCCAAGGACTTCGAGCAGACCATCGCATCGGCTACCGCATGGCTCTTCATCGCCTCGATCCAGCTCTTCGCACGCCGCATCGCAAGGCCATGAAATCACGCCGGATAATTATGAATCAGACTCTGAGTACCGCGACGTCATTCGCCGCGCAAATGTACAGCCAGAATAAATCGGAGGCAGCCCCATGGATCTCCGGCCCAAACACCAGTTGGGATACGTCCTTCCAGTGAACGTAGGAGACTATATCCACTACCAGTTCTACCGCGTTGCACCGCAGGACTGCATGCTCGTCTGCGCCCCCATCGGCCTCCAGGCCTTCAGCTCCTCCGGCACGGAACAGGCCCTCGAGAAGTTCTGGCCTGCCATCGAGTTCCTTGGTGGGCGAGGCGTCCAGCGCATCACTCAAGGCGGCATTCCGGTATCCGCCCATGTGGGCCGCCAGCGCATGCTCGCGATGATCGAGGAGGCTGAGCGGCGCACCTCGATCTCCTGCTCCGCGGATTTCGAGGAGTCGATCGACGCGCTCCGGGAACTCGGGGTCAGGAAAGTCGCCGTCGCCGCCAAATGGAATGCCGAGCTCATGGCGCGGGTCGCGGATTATCTTCGCGAGGCGGGCCTCGATCCAGTCGGCGTTGTGGCCGAACCGCACACGGCCCAGGAGGTTCTCGCGATCCAGCCCGATCCCGGAGCGGATATGGCGATTGCTCTTGGGAGGCGCGCATTCCGGGATCACCCCTCGGCCGAGGGCCTCCTCCTCGCAGGCGGTTCCTGGCTCAGCCTGCAGGCCGTGCCTGCGCTGGAAGCCGAGTTCAGCCGCCCGGTCGTGACCAATCCGACCGCAAGCTACTGGGCCTTCCTGCGCCAGTGTGGACGCGCCGCGCAGCCTGGCATGGGCCATCTCCTCGGAACGCTGTCCGAAGCCCCTGTGCGGTCACCCTGAAGGAGGGAAGGAGATGGTTCGCGTGGCCTTCGTCGTCGGCGAATACCCGGAGAAAGAGAAGCGTCGTCGGGAGAACGCCGCGCTCGCCTTCAGTTCTGCCGATGTGGAGGTCGGGATCGTCCAGGTGCCGGCGACACCTTACCTCCACGGCCTCACGCCTGCGGAGATCCAGCTCGTAGCCCCGGCCTTCATCGAGGCGTTTCGCAGGGCCGAGAGCCTCGGATATGACGCGGTCGTTCCCCTCGGAACACTCGATCTCGGGGTGGATGGCGGCCGATCGGCTGTGGACATCCCCGTGATCGGGCCGACCGAGGCGATGCTCCATGTCGCAAGCGTCCTTGGCGACCGCTTCGGAGGGATCGTCTACCACGAGGATCTGCTCCCCATGCTTCAGGCCATCGTCCGGCGCTATGGGATGGAGCACAAGATGGCGGGGTGGCGTTGCTCGGGGTTCGACCTCCCGGACATCAGCAACAACCGAGCTGCGATGGCGGAGAACTTCGTCGCACAAGCCCGCAGCCTCGTCCGCGACGATCAGTGCGACGTGATTCTCGCACTCGGCATAACGCAATGCCCCGTGATGATGGATCCGGTCGAACTCTCGAAGGAGATAGGGGTACCGGTCGTCGAAGGGATCGGAGCGCCAATCCGCCTGGCGGGCCTGCTCGCGGGCCTCGGTCTGTCACACAGCCGTCGGCGCTGGCGCCGGTCCCTGTCTCGTGCACAGCCGGCCGCGCCACCGGACGACTCACATCGATAGCGAGTAGGTCGGCTCGCTGCCGCGGGCACTGACATGCGTATCGCGAAGCGGCATGGAGCGCGCAGCCTTTGTATGGCGGCACTGAACATTCAGGGAGGCAACATGATCAAGTCGTGTGATATTGGCATCGGTCGGAGGCTCGTGCTTGCCGCCGCAGTCGCAGCACCGCTCGCCGAAGCCGCAGCTCGGGAGTTTCCCGAACGTACCCTTCGCTTGATCGTGCCCTATCCACCTGGCGGCGGGACCGATATCGCGGCACGCCTGCTCGCCGAACGGCTGAGAGCGACTCTAGCGCAGCCGGTGGTGATAGAGAACCGGCCCGGCGCGAGCGAGAGCATCGGCACCGAGGCGGTCGTCAGGGCCGCATCCGATGGCTACACCATCGGCCTGATCACGAATGCCGTCTGCATCCATCCCAGCATGAACATGCGCCTTCCGTACAATGCGCAGCGCGATCTCCTGCCGATCAGCACCGTCGTAAGGATTCCTCACGTCCTGGTGGTGCATCCCAGCGTCCAGGCGACGACACTTGCCGAGTTGCTGAGCCTTGTTCGTGCCCAGCCTAATCGGTTCAGCTACGCGTCCCTCGGACCGGCGAGCCCCCATGCTGTCGCCATGGAATGGCTCAAGCAGCTCACTGGCACGCAAATTCTCCAGGTGCCCTATTCCGGCGTCGCCCCGGCGGTGACCGCCGTGGCCAATGGCGAGGTGCAGATGACCTTGTCCGGCATCACCGCGGCCGTTCCGCAGATCGAGGCGGGCCGCCTGCGGCCGATTGCGGTCTCCCCGGCCGCAGGCATCGCCTCCTACCCGGACTGGCCTCCCATCGCGCGGGACGTACCCGGCTTCGACATGGCCTCCTGGTATGGCGTCGTGGCCCCGGCCGGAGTGGACCGCGCGATCGTGGCCGGCCTGCGAGACGCGATCGCGGCGGCCCTCGCCACGCCGGAAGTGCGCCAGGCGATCGCGGCGCTCGGTGGCGAGATCGCCCCGAGCACCCCGGAGGAGTTCCAGGCCCTGATCCGTCGAGAGACCGAGCTATGGTCGCAGGTTATCGGCGCCAGTGGCGCGCGCGTGGAGTGAGCCGTATGACCGACCCGCAAGGCGCAGGGGCGAGAACGCCGATCCGTTCCGACATGGGATTCAGCACGCCCGATCGCGTGGTTGTCCAGGGCCGGGACCTGCCCGGCGAGATCATCGGCCATCTCGATCTTGGCGCGATGGCCTTCCTTGAGATCACCGGGCGTATCCCGACGAAGGCCGAGGCGCGGGTCTTCAACGCCCTCCTGGTCACCCTGGTGGAGCACGGCATGACCCCGCAGGCCATGGCCGCGCGGCTCGTCTATCTTGGCGCACCGGAGGCACTCCAGGCCGCTGTCGCGGCCGGGCTATGTGGGATGGGATCAATGTTCGGCGGCGGCGCGGAAGCTGCCGCCCGCATGCTGCAGGAGGCGAATGGCCGTGATGCGCCAGAGATCGTCGAGAGCTACATCGCGGCCCGGCGGCCCATCCCCGGGCTCGGGCATCCCGTGCACAAGCCCGTGGACCCCAGGACGGCCCGGCTCTTCGACATCGCGGCCGAGCATGGCTTCTCGGGCCCGCATGTCGCGCTGCTGCGAAGGATCGCCGAAGCGGCGGAGCAGCGGACCGGCCGCACCCTGCCGATCAACGCGACCGGCGCCATCGGGGCCGTCATGACCGAGATGGGATTCGACTGGCGCCTGTGCCGCGGCGTGGCGGTCATTGGCCGCGCCGTCGGACTGGTCGGACACATCGCCGAGGAACTCCGGGCTCCCATCGCCCGCACTCTGTGGGAGCAAACGGAAGGCGAGGTGACTCAGCATGCCCTGGAGGCGGAGGCGCCATGACCGTGCCGCAGGAGCATGCAGAGGAGGCCGCGGCATGGATTTCGCTCTGAGCGAAACGCAGCGGCAACTCGCAGAGACCGTAGGGGCACTGATGGAGCGCCATGCGACGCGGTCCTATATCCGTGCGCTCGACCGGGAGGGCCGGTATCCTCTGGAACTCTATGACGCCTGGGCCGAGGCCGGACTCTTCGCCCTTCCCTTTCCAGAGGAGCATGGAGGTCTCGGGGGCACCCCGCTGGACCTCGTCGTCCTCGCGGAGGCCATGTCTGCGAAGGGCTTCGACTTCTTCACCGCCTATGCCGCCGGCGTGTTCTGCGGCCTGAACATCCTGCGTCACGGCACAGAGGCCCAGCGCAGAGACATCGTCCCCGCCATCATCTCTGGCGTCCAGCGGATGGCGATTTGCGTCTCCGAGCCGGATGCCGGGTCCGATGCGGCGGCCATGCGCACCGCGGCCAAGTGGGACGGAGAGGCGTGGCGGCTGAACGGCCGCAAGCTCTGGTCGACCGGTGCCGGGGCCCCGAACACCTTGCTCAACGTCTATGCCCGGTCCGATCCGCAGGCGCCAACCCGGAATGCGATCTCTTTGTTCCTTGTTCCGAACTCGGCGAGCGGCGTGGAACTGCGCAAGCTCGACATGCTCGGCCGGAGGTGCGTCGGAACCTACGAGATCACCTTCGACGACGTGCGCGTGCCTCCGGACGCGCTGGTGGGAGAACCCAACGCGGGATGGAGCTACCTCCTCTCGGGCCTCCGCCTGGAGCGCCTGTGCTCCGCGGCGGGGTATTGCGGCAGCGCTCAGGCCGTCCTCGACATGGCCGTCACCTATGCCGGGGAGCGCGCGCAGTTCGGCCGCCCGATCGGCAGCAATCAGGCGCTCGCGCATCTCCTGGCGGATATGCGCGTGGATGTTGAGGCCGCCCGGCTGCTGACCCACAGGGCCGCGTGGGCGCTGGAGCAAGGTGGAGATGCCCTGGCAGAGATTACGATGGCGAAGCTTTTTGGGTCGGAAGCCTATGTGCGTGCGGCGAATGCGGGGATGCAGGTCATGGGAGCCTATGGCTACAGCATGGAATTCGACATGCAGCGACACTTCCGGGATGCGCGCAGCACCACCATTGGCGCCGGCACCTCGCAGATGCAGCGGAACCTGCTCGCGGGCCTCATGGGCCTGAAGGTCGGGTGAGATCACATGAAGGTCGTCAGCGGGCTTCGCGTGCTTGATCTCGGCTCCTTCATCACGGCCCCCTATGCGGCCATGCTGCTGGCCGAGCTGGGGGCGGATGTGGTGAAGGTGGAGCGGCCGGACGGCGGCGATCCGTTCCGGCGTTTCCAGGGCGGCCTCTACGGGCCGCAATTCCAGGCTCACAATCGTGGAAAACGCAGCCTTGCCCTGGATTTCTCGAAGCCGGCCGGGCGGGAAGTTCTTCTCGCCCTCGCGGCCCGGGCAGACGTCATGGTGACGAATTTCCGGCCGGGTGTCGCGGAGCGCCTCGGGATCGGCTGGGAGATCCTTCATGCGCACAATCCACGCCTGATCCTGTGCGAGGTGACAGGCTTTGGTCGCGATGGCCCGTATTCGCGCCGGCCGGCCTATGACACGGTCGGCCAGGCCATCGGCGGGATGGCTGCCCTGATGCGGGAGTTCTCGGAACCTCGGGTGCCCGGACCAGCCCTCGCGGACGCCGCGACGGGCCTGTTCGCCTGCTACGGGATCATGGGCGCCCTGCTTGAGCGAGCGTCACGCGGCATCGGCCGGCTCGTTGAGGTCAATATGCTGGACGCGACCATAGCGCTGATGACCGACGCCGTTTCCCAGTACGCGGCGACCGGCGTGTCGATCGGCACCTACACGCGCGCCGCTCTCTCGCAGGCCTATGTTCTCACCTGCTCGGACAACAAGCAGATCGGTTTGCATCTCTCCTCGCCAGAAAAGTTCTGGCAGGCTCTGCTCCGTGCCGTCGACCGCCCGGAATGGAATGACGATCCCCGCTTCTCTACCCGGGAGGGAAGGGTCGCGCAGTACGGTGAGCTGGCGCATGCGCTGGCGAAGGTGTTTGCCGAGCGCTCGCGTCGCGAATGGACGGTACGGCTGGAAGAGGCCGATGTCCCCTTCGCGCCGGTTCACGAGATACAGGATGTCGAGTCCGATCCTCAGGTGCAGCATCTCGGAACCGTGTACGAGCTGGATCATCCGATACACGGCGCGGTGAGGGCACCTCGGCGCCCGATCTGGTATGACGGCCAGCGCGAAATGGAATTGAGGCCCCCGCCGATGCTCGGCGAGCACAGTGCAGACATTCTCCGGGAGCTTGGAATGGAGGACCGGCTGCCGGTCCTCCGTGCCATGGGTCTGGTGCAAGGGTTTGAAGACCCGCCAGCGAGTGCGGTGGCGGACGGATGATCCGCCAGGAGAATCGCGGTCTGGCCCGTCTCCTAGTCCTGAACCGGCCCGAGAAGCGCAACGCTCTCGATCGCGCTATGACCGAAGCGCTCATTGCAGCCATCGACGCAGCGGAGGCCGCCGACGATGTGCAGACGATTGTCGTCGCGGCCGAAGGATCCGTCTTCTGCGCCGGGAATGATCTCGCGGAAATGCGGGCGCTATCGGCCGATCGCGCGGCGGAGAGGATGCGCCTTCGGTTGAGCGAAGCGCTCCTGGCGACGCCCGGCCGGGTTGGAAAGCCGGTCGTCGCGGCTGTTCAGGGGGCCATCATCGGAGCCGGAGCAGCCTTCGCCCTCTGCTGCGACTACCTGGCGATGACCGAGGACAGCCGCATGTCCTTCCCGGAGGCGCAGCACGGCATCCTGCCATCACTCATCGCGCCCGTCCTGCGGCGCCACCTGCCTCCGCGCCTATGCTTCGACCTCCTCACGACAGGACGCAACATCACGGCCCAGGAGGCTCTCTCATTGGGGCTCGCGTCGCGTTTGGCAGCAAGGCCGGCATTACTGGATGTGGCCATCGAACTCGCAACGAGCGCTGCAAGGTTGCCGCCGGATCGGCTGCGCGCGCTGAAGCAGCTCTGCGGCGGGGACCTGTCAGATCTCACACCAAGGAAAACCCTGCCTGCGGGCCGCGGAGACTGCAGGTAGTTCTTGGTCTGGCATAGGATGGCCGGAAGTCCCCATCAGACGCGCCGACTGCGGGTCCGCAACGAGCTTGAGAGGCAGGATTGTTGATTGCCGTGAAGTGCCCGAGGTGAAATCCCCCAGTTTGGCTCCGGGGACCAGGCGTTGCTGGCGGAGAAGCGGATCGCCGGCGCCGGCATCGACGTGTTCCTGCGGGAACCGCCGCCGGCCGACCATCCCCTGCTGTGCTTCGACAACGTCATCGCCAGCCCGCACACCGCGGGCATCACCGCGGAAGCGTTGCGGCAGATGTCCGTGATGGCGGCGCAGCAATGGATCGACGTGCTGGCCGGGAAGGTGCCGCCGCACCTGGTCAATCCCCAGGTCTGGCCACTCTATGCACGCCGCTTTGAACAACTGACGGGACACGCCCCGGACCCGCTGAGCTGAGGAAGCGAGGCACAACGCGGCGCGGCTTGATTGCGCAGGCGCTCCTGCTCCAGGCCCGCCCGAGCGGTGCTGTGCTGAAGCCTGGGCTGCGCCATTACGAGCCTCGCCATCTGCAGCCCGTCCCGCCTCGGAGCGCCCGCATTTCAGCCGGACGCCAGGATGTCCTTCAGGCGGATGTCCAGCGCCATCTGCCGGCCGGGGGCGGCCCCGATGGCCGTGCCACCCCCCAGGTACTTCTCGGCGATCTCATCCGTTTCAAGGATATCCCTGGAAACGCCCTGCATCGTCACGTGCCCAGCTTCCAACACATAGGCCCGGTCAGACACCGCCAAGCTTTGCCGCGCGTTCTGCTCGGACAGCAGGATGCTCAGCCCGGCCTCCCGCAGGCGGCTCACCAGGCGGAAAATCTCGCTGACCAGCAAGGGGGCGAGGCCCAGCGAAGGCTCATCAAGCAGAAGGTATCGCGGACGGCCCATCAGCCCGCGTGCGATCGCCAGCATCTGTTGCTGCCCGCCTGAAAGATTGCCGGCTGGCTCTCGAAGCCGCTCCAGCAGGGCAGGGAAGAAGAGGCAGCTTTCCGCGATCCGTTCCTTGATCGAGGCGGCGTCCCGGAGATCTGCCTGTGCATAGGCGCCCAGGATCAGGTTATCCTCCACCGACAGCCCTCCGAAGACTTGCCGCCCCTCCGGCACGTGGGCGATGCCGCGGCGGACCCGGTCGCGCGGGGACAGAGCCTCGATGGACTCGCCGTCCAGCAGGATACTGCCGCCACGACATGGCAGCAGGCCGGACAGCGCCTTCACGAGGGTGGACTTCCCGGCACCGTTGGCGCCGATCAACGCCACCACCTCACCCGGCCGGACCTGCAGGCTGCAGCCAGGCAGCACGACATCGCGGCCATAGCCGACAGAAATCTCCCGCAGCTCAAGCACCGGACATCTCGTCCTTCCCGATATAGGCCTCGATTACCCGTGGATTGATGCGGATCTCGGCCGGCGTGCCGTCGGCGACCACGCTGCCGGCATCCAGCACCACGATCTGATCGGCGATGTTCATCACGAGGTTCATGTTGTGCTCCACTACCATCACCGTGATGCCATGGGCGCGCACGGCGCAAAGCAGGGCGGACAGCTCCGACGTTTCGGTGTCGTTCAACCCGGCGGCAGGTTCATCCAGCAACAGCACGCGGGGGCGCGCCATCAGGGCGCGAATCACCTCCAGCATCTTTTGCGCGCCCATGGGCAGATCGGTGGCGGCCGCATCGCGGAAGGCCGAAAGGCCGACGAGATCGAGGAGCGCCTCCGCCTGGCGGGTGAGGGCCCGCTCCTCCCGCCGCGCGCCCGGCAGCCACAACATCTGCGCCGCGGCGGAGGAATGCTCGCGCATGCGCGCCCCGGCCAGCAGGTTCTGCAGCGTCGTCATGCCGGGAAAGACGCGGGCCGTCTGAAAGGTACGGACCAGCCCGGCTGCGGCGATGCCCGCGGCGGAGCGGCCCGCCAGGCGCTCGCCGAACAGCAAGACCTCGCCCGAACTCGCCGGGTAGAAGTTGGTAACCAGGTTGAAGATGGTGGACTTGCCAGCGCCGTTGGGGCCGATGAGCGCACAGAGGCTGCCCTCCGTCACCGCGAAAGACGCGTCCCGCAGGGCCAGCACGCCGCCGAAGCGCTTGGACAGGCCGAGGGCCTGAAGGGCGATGCTGGTCATGCACGCGTCTCCCGCGCAGCCAGCCGTCCTGGGGATGGTGCAACCGGCCACGCCCGGTCGAGCACCATGACCGCGCGCCCGTAGAGACCCTCTGGCAGAAAGCGGAAGACGAGCACCAGCAGCGCCCCCTCCGCCAGCATACGGTAGGTTGCCAGGGGCTGGAACAGGGTTGGCAACAGGGTCAGCAGCACCACCCCTAAGAACCCGCCGATCAGTGTCGCCTCGCCGCCCAGCACCAGCATGGCAATGAGCTGGAAGGACCGCATGGTGGATACCATGTCGGGCGACAGAAATTGGAACTGGAAGGCGTACAGGCTGCCGGACAACGACCCGAGCAGCGCGCTCAGCACCATGGCCACGACTTTGATGTAGCCGACCCGCATGCCAAGGGCCGAGGCTGCGGCCTGGTCCGCGCGCACCGACATCAAGGCGCGGCCGAAGCCGGAGCGCAGCCCCCCCGCGAAGAGCAGCACCAGCAGCACGACGACAGCGAGGATCAGATAGTACATCCGTTCCGTCGTGTCGAAGGCGACCGGCCCGATCTCCAGCACCGGGATGCCCACGAAGCCGGATGGGCCGCCCGTCAGATCGACCAAACCGACGGCCAGTGAATCGATCAGCAGCGCAAAAGCGAGGGTGGCCAGCGCGAGATAATGGCCGCGCAGCTGCATCGTCACCAGCGCGAGCACCGCGGCGCAGGTGCCGGACAGCAGCAGAGCGGCGAGGATGCTGAGGAAGGGCGACAGGCCGTAGGTGGCGGAAAGGATGGCGGCCGCATAGCCGCCGATGGCCATGAAGCCGGATTGGCCAAGGCTGACCTGGCCGGCGAAGCCCATGAGCACGTCCAGCCCGAGCACCGCGATGAACACGATCAGCGCGATGCAGAGGGAGCCGGTCATGCCCGCCGGCAGAGGCAGCACCGGGGCTGCCGCGAGGAGGGCGAGCAGCGCGAGCCCGAGGGCGATGGAAGCGCGGCTGTCGAAGCGCACTATCGAGCGGTGGGCGTGCCGGTCCACCCGTACATCTGTCCGCTGCGCCCGCCCCGCGCTGAACAGCCCGGAAGGGCGTAGCACCAGCACCGCGAGCAGCAGCACCAGGGCGAGGGTGGTGGAGAAGATCTCAGACAGGTAGCCGGCTGCGAACTGGGTCGCCACGCCCAGCACCAACCCGCCAGCCACCGCGCCTACGAAGGAGCCGATGCCCCCGATGGCCACCGCGATGAAGCCGAAGGTGGTGTAGAAGTTCGCCGTGTCAAACTGCATGGAGGCGATGGGCGCGATCGTTACCCCGGTCACGGCGCCGATGAACGCTGCGAGGGCGAGGCTGAGCAGCATCATCCGGGGCACGTCGATGCCCATCAGCCGTGCGGCGGTCGTGTTCTCGGCGCAGGCGCGCAAGGCACGGCCGGTGCGCGTGCGCTGCAGCAGGTACCAGAGCGCCGCAATCATCACCGCGCAGGCGCCGATGACCCAGAGGCCCTGGGACGGGATGCGCAGGCCACCGATGACGACCGGCGCCTCGCCCGAGAAGGGGGGCATCGCATAGGGCTGACTGCCCCAGAGGATGAGCACCAGCCCCTCGAAAAAGGTCAGAAGGCCCGCCGTCAGCATCAGCGTGGAACTGGGCGGCAGGGTGGAGATTGCCGGCAAGAGGGTGAAGGAGCCCAGCAGCACCGCGATCACGACAGTCGCCAGGGCCGCGCCGGCCAGGGCCAGCGGCATCGGCAGCCCCAGCACGGATTGCAGGAAGTACATGGCCATCGCGCCCAGGACGCAGAAGGCGCCCTGGGACAGGTTGACGATGCCGGTGACGCGGTAGACGAGGGAGAAGCCCAGCGCGACCATGGCGAAGACGCCACCCTGCAGCAGGCCGCCGATCAGGATCTGGAGAAAGGTGTTCATGGGTGCGCGCCACGTATGGACATCATTGCGGCAGGGGCCCGCCTCCCGCGCTGCTCACCACCGCCCAAAGGCGCGCGGCGGGATCCCAGCGTGTGATGATGGCATTGGCCGGGCCGAGGCCGCGGGAAGGCGACTGGCGGAAATTATAGACGCCGCTGATGCCGGCCCAGTCGGTCAGACCCTCCATGTATTCCTTGACCTGCGCCGCGGTGGCGGAGGGGCCGAGCTTGCGGAGCGCGTCCACCATCAGGTTCCCTGCGTCCCAGGAAAGGCCGGCTCGGATGTCGATCGCCACCTTCGCCGCATTCATCGCGGTATAGAAGCGCTGCTGCGCCTGCTCCACCTCCGGCGCGTAGCTGGGACGGCCCTCATGCGGCAGGAAGAGCGAGGTCGCGAAATAGAGTTCCCGCGGCAGGAACTCCGCGTATTGATCCATCTGCTCGAAGATCTGGTTGCCGTTCGTGGTCACCACCGGGATGTTCAGCCCCGCCTGGACGATGCCCTTGAAGATGGTGGCGATCGGGCCGCCCGTGGTCCAGGCGACCAGGACCTGCGGGTTCGCGGCGCGGATGCGCTCCATCTGCGCGCTGACGCTGACGTCGGTCTGGTTGAAGCGGGCATTCTCGACAACCTCTATCCCGGCGTTCTCGGGCATCTTCAGCGCGGCGCTGATGCCGTTCTGGAAATCCTGCCCCGTCGCGTCGGTTGAGGAGATCAGCGCCACCCGGGTCCAGCCGCGCGCGCGGAAATAGCGGATATCCGCGGCCAGCAGGTCGTGGGTGGAGACGCTCGAGGAGTACATGTAGCTGCCGGCCGGCGGCTGGACGGCCGGGGACAGGCAGTAGGTGACGGGGCCGTTCCGCACGAGCGGCGCCATGGCGTTGCACATGGCGACGATGGAGGAGCCCAGCATGACCGGAGGCCGCTGCGCGGCCACCGCGCTGGTGAGCTGCACCGCCACCTGCGGGCTGGTCTGGTCGTCGCGGAAGACGAATTCCAGCGGGCGGCCGCCGATGCCGCCTTCCTTGTTCACCTGCTCCTGAAGCACCTGCAGCGTGCGTTGCTGGCCCTGGCCCAGGAAGGCGCCGTTGCCCGTCAGCGGCAGCACGACGGACACTTGCAGCGACGACTGTGCGTGGGCGGCACCGGCGGCCAGCGCCATCACTACCAGCGTGGCCAGTCCGGCAAGGCGGCCGGATGTGAATACGTTCATCGCTTCTTCTCCCTACGCGGTGCGCTCCGTGACGCGCGGTCTTTGTGTCCCAACATCCCGCCCCGGGCCCAAGGGGCGCTCCGGGCCCGAGGGCCGTCCGGCCGTCAGCGGTGCGTAGCGCCGCCGTCCACGGCGATAGCCTGGCCCGTCACGAAGGCGGACGCGTCGGAGGCCAGGAACAGCGCCGCCCCGACCAGGTCCTGCGGCGTCTGGGAGCGGGGGATGCACTGCGTGGCGGCGATGGCCACGCGCTGCTCAGGCGTCACGGTGGCGCGCTCGACCTCGGTGAAGGTGGCGCTGGGCAGGATCGCGTTCACCGTCACGCCGTCCGGCCCCAGCTCCCGCGCCATGGAGCGCGTCATGCCGACCACCGCGGCTTTCGAGGTGACGTAGTGCAGGTAGTTGGGCCGACCCATCGAGACTGTGGAGGAGGAGATGTTGATGATCCGCCCGCGCTTCGCCAGGCGCATCGGCGCCGCGACGGCGCGGGCGCAAAGGAAGGTCCCGGTGACGTTGACGCGCATCACCGCCTCCCATTCCTCCAGCGGGATTTGCTCGAAGGGGCGCATGGCGAGGGTCGAGAAGATGGCGGCGTTGTTGATCAGCGTGTCCACGCGCCCCTTGCGCTCCATCGCCTCGGCGAGGAGGCGCTCCACCGATCCGGCATCCGCCACGTCCACGGCGCAGGCGATCGCCTCCCCCCCGGACTCAGTGATCTCGCGCGCCACGGCCTCTCCACGCGCGGCGTGCATCTCCGCGATGACGGGCACGGCGCCTGCGGCGGCGAAGGCCTTGGCGAAGGCGCGGCCGATCCCCTGTCCCGCGCCGGTGATGATGACGACGTGGCCCCGAAGGTCGGATGCGGCGCCCGTTTCCGGGCGGCTGGATGTCATGACGGTCATTGAAAGGTCCCTCCGGTTCTTCTTCTCGTCCTCAGCCGGCTCATGCCGGGCCCTGGCCGACCTCACATGTCGATGGTCACACTGACGGTTTTGAGCTGGGTATAGGCGAGCAGCTCATCGAGGCTTTCCTCGCGGCCGATGCCGGACTGCTTGAAGCCGCCGAACGGCACGCCGAGGAAGTGGTCGGAGCTGTTGTTGATCCAGACGGTGCCGGCTTCCAGTCGCGCCGCGAGGCGGTGGGCTCGCGCGACGTCCCGCGTCCAGACCGAGGCGGTCAGGCCGAACTCCACGCCATTGGCGTCGCGCAGCATCGCCGCTTCGTCGTCCCATCGCAGGATGGACAGGACCGGGCCGAAGATTTCCTCCCGCGCGATCCTCATCTGCATCGTCACGTCGCTGAACACCGTGGGCAGCACGTAGTGGCCGCGCGCCAGGGCCGGGTCGTCGGGCCGCGCCCCGCCGACGACCAGCCTCGCCCCTTCCTCCCGGCCCGCGGCGATATAGCCCATCACCTTGTCGTACTGCGCCTGGCTGACCAGGCTGCCCATGCGGGTGGCCGGATCGGTGGGCAGGCCGGGGCGGATGGTGGCGATCTGGCGGCGGACTTCCTCCAGCACCGCATCGTGGATGTCGGCATGCAGGAAGGCGCGCGAGGTCGAGCCGCAGGACTGACCGCACCAGGGGAAGTTCATGCCCTTGATCATGCCGGCCGCCACCTTGGCCGGATCGGCATCCGGATAGGCGATCAGCGCGTTCTTGCCGCCCAGCTCCAGCAGGCACGGCACCACGCGCTCGGCCGCCGCGCGCAGCACCGCCTTGCCGGCGCCCACCGAGCCGACCAGCCCGATCTTGTCGACGCCGGGATGCGCGACCAGGGCCGCGCCCGTCTCGCGGTCCCCGGACAGCACGTTGAACACGCCGGGCGGGAAATGGTCTCCGGCGAGCTCCATCAGCCGCAGCGCCGAGAGCGGCGCCTGCTCGGGTGTCTTGACCACCACGCAGTTGCCCGCGGCCAGCGGCGCCGCCGCGCGCCAGGTGGCGAACATCAGCGGGTGGTTGTAGGCGATGATCTTGGCCACCACGCCCCAAGGCTGGCGCAGGGTGTAGTTCAGGACGCCATCGCCGGAAGGAATGGTCTCGCCTTTGGCTTCCGTGGCCAGGCCGGCGAAGAGGTCGAAGCCCGCGGCGGCGATGGCCACGTCCTTGATGAGGTCGGTGACGGGGTTGCCGCCATCGACGGCATCCACCAGCGCCAGTTCCTCGGCATGGGCGCGGAGGATGGCCGCAAAGTCCCGCAGGTAGGTTGCCCGCTGCACCGGCTTCAGCGCCGCCCAGGCGGGAAAGGCGGCTCGTGCCGCCGTCACGGCGGCATCCACGTCGTCGGCGCCCGCGATCTCCGCATGACCCAGGGATTCGCCGGTGGCCGGGCTGCTCAGCGCCAGCACCCGACCAGAGGCGGCCGTATGGAACCGCCCGCCGTAGAACAGACCCCGGTTCCGGGGCAGCGCCGTCATCCACGCGGGACCAGAGGTGTCTCCCGCCGCGGATTGCCCCTCCTGAATTGCAGGATTCATGCGATTCCTCAACCTTTGCGCACGCAGGCAAGCCCGGAGTTCATTGATCCATGCTCAAGCTCTCGGAAGCGCCTGGATGATCTGCTCTCGCCGACCCGCTGCGGGATCACTGATTGGGCTGAAGCATATTGCTCCACATCAATAAGTCTAATAGCAATGAAATTAGCGTTTCATAAGACCAAGGTTATGGGAGACTGCCGTGCCTGCTCATGTGCGCCGAGCGATGCGCCCCTCCATTCCGCAGCTGACCATCCAGAAGCTTGAAATCTTCTCCTGCGTCGTGGAGCTGGGAAGCGTAACGCGCGCGGCGGAGTATCTCGGCGTGGCGCAGCCGGCCGTGACGGCGCATCTGCGTGACCTGGAGGAGAAGCTGGCGGTCCGTCTCGTGCAGCGCAGCGGCCGGCATCTCGTGCTGACGGACGCCGGGCTGCGCTTTCACAGGTGGGCGGAAGAGGTTCTGACCCGCACCTCCGAAATGTCGCGCGAGCTGAGCAGCCTCAGCGATGGCGCCTCGGGCATGGCGATCATCGGTGCCTCCATGACCGTCGGAACCTACGCGCTGACCGAG
The DNA here is from genome assembly GCF_020991085.1 of Roseomonas sp. OT10. Taxonomy (NCBI): domain Bacteria; kingdom Pseudomonadati; phylum Pseudomonadota; class Alphaproteobacteria; order Acetobacterales; family Roseomonadaceae; genus Roseomonas; species Roseomonas cutis. The sequence continues at coordinate 143,251 of NZ_CP087720.1, read as the reverse complement.
TTGCTGGTGGAATATCTGCGGCGCTACCCGAGCACCCAGGTCGAGACGCAGATCGCCAACACGAAGCTCGCAACCGAAGCGGCCCGAACCGGGGCATGTGACTTCGCCGTGCTCCTGCTCGACCCCAAGCAGGACCTGAACGGGCTGGTGCTGGAGCCGCTCTGGGAGGAGCGCCTGCTCCTCATCGCTGCCAATGGCGACAAGCGCGTTGGCGTCAGCGCAACGCGTTCGGAGGTCGCGCAACTCCCTTTCGTCGGGCCGCCGCGCAAGCTGGTGCGCCGTGACCTGGAGGATCAGGCGCTTTACGCCCAGGGCATTCTCAACCGCCGCGTCCCGCTTGAGCTGGGTCATCCCGAAGCCATCAAGCGCGCCGTCATCGCCGGAGCAGGCTTCGCCTTCATTGAGGCATCGGCCGTCCAGACCGAGATCGCCCGGGGTGAGCTCCGCGTCGTGCGTACTCCCGGCGTGCAGATCACCATGCCTCTCTTCCTCACCTATCGGCGCGGCAAGGTCATGACGGACATGCAGGCCAACCTGATGCAGTTCATCCGCGCCTGGCGGCCCGGGTACCGCTCCGGCCCTTGCCAGGGATCGGCATGATGGGCGCGTAGAGCGACAACCGGCGGCATTGACACGGGGCTTCGCGAGGCCATCGAACCCTGCCGCGCGGAATCCGTGCCGCCGTGACGGCCGGCATCTGCATGGCGGCACAGGCGCGGGATTGACCGGCGCTCAGCCCACGCGCAGGGCACCGCGGGCGGCTTCCGCGTTCCGGATGGCGGGCGCCACCCAGGCAGCGGCGGCAGCCACCGCCGGGCCGGGATCGAAGGCGGCGGACAGGTCGATACCGGCCTCCCGGACCTGCGGCAGCTCCTCCAGGACGGCCCGCAGCGGCTCGCCGCGTCTCCGCACCTCCCCCGCGGCATGCTCCACCAGCGCGTGCGCCGCGCTCCGGCCCAGCGCCTTACCCAGGCGGGCGGCGGCGGCGTCAGCGAAGAGCAGGCCCCGCGTCAGGTCGAAATTGGCGCGCATGCGGGCCACATCCACCTCCAGCCCTTCCGCGAGCACCCGCGCCTCCCGCAGCGCACCGGAGGCCAGTCCGAACAGGGCAGGCAGTGCATGCCATTCGGCGTGCCACAGCCCGGCCGGGCGTTCATGCGCCACGGCCATCGCATGCAGCAGCGTCGCCGCATGCCCCGGCGCCGCCGCATGGGCCGCCAGGATGACGGTGCAGGACACCGGGTTGCGCTTATGCGGCATGGCCGAGGAGCCGCCGCGCCCGGGCATGTAGGGTTCCGCCACCTCCCCCACCTCCGTGCTGGCCAGGTGGGCGATGTCGGTCGCCATCTTGCCCAGCGCGCCCAGCAACTGCGCCAGCCAGCCGCCGGCCTCGGCGATGTGCCCGCGCCGGGCATGCCAGGCAATGGACGTGGCCCCGAGGCCAAGCTCCCGCGCGAAGGCCTCCAGCACCGCCGGTCCCTGCATCCCCAGCCCGGCCAGCGTGCCGACGGGCCCAGCCAGGGACGCCACCAGCAGCCTTTGCCGGATTTCCGGCAGCCGTTCCGCCGCCTCCGCGATGCCGGCGAGCCACACCGCCACCTTGTAGCCGAAGCTGAGCGGAGCCCCGTGCTGGCCATAGCTGCGGCCGACACAAGGCGTCTCCCGGTGCGCCCCGGCCAGCGCGCACAACCCGGCCAGGACGCGATCCAGCTCCGCCGCCACCAGCCGCAACGCGTCCCGGAGCTGCAGCACCAAGGCGGTATCGAGGATGTCCTGCGTGGTCGCGCCCCGGTGGAAGTCGCGTTCCATCTCCGGAGGCAGGCGGGCCTGCACCGCCTTCACGAAAGGGATGGTTGGCACGGCGGAGAGCATCGTTTGCCGCCCCAGCGCCGCCAGGTCGAGATCTCCGGGAGACACGGCCTCGATCGCGTCCGACAAGCCGACGGGCACGATGCCGAGCCCTGCCTCCGCCCGCGCCAGCGCCGCTTCGGCCGCCAGCATGGCGCGCAGCCGCGCCTCGTCGGAGAAGCAGGCCCGCATATCCTCCGTGGCGAAGAGCGGCCCGACCAGCGCGGAATCCAGTGCCGAGAAGGTCATGCGGCCGCGCCCAGCCCCAGCATCTGCCGGGCTTCCGCCGGGGTGGCGGGGCGGCGGTCGTGGCGGGCCGCGGCCTCCACGGCCAGTTGCACCAGCTCGGCATTGCTGCTGGCCAGCCGCTCGCGGGTGATACGGATATTGTCTTCCAACCCCGTGCGCAGCCCGTCGCCGCCGCGTTGCAGCACCCATTCCATGACCCGCGCCTGACTGGCGCCGATGCCGGCAGCGGTCCAGGTGGCCTGCGGCAGCACGCGGCGGGTCTCGGCCAGCAGGAGGTCCAGCAGGTGCTCCTCAGCCGGCATGGCGTTGCGCACGCCCATCACGAACTGCACATGCGGGCGTGCGTCCATCCGTCCTTCGTCGACAAGCCGCCGCGCCGCATGGATATGGGAGAGGTCGAACACCTCGATCTCCGGTCGCACGCGGTGAGTCTGCATCTTGGTCGCCAGGTCCGTGACCAGCGAGGCCGGGTTCTCGTAAACGATCGTGGGGAAATTGACCGAGCCGGTGGAGAGCGATGCCATGTCCGGCCGCAGTTCCAGCGCATTTCCACGCGCTGCCGGGTCGCGCCCGCGCCCGCCGGTCGAGAACTGGATTACCATCCCCGGGCAGTGCTTACGCACGCCTTCCTGCACCTGAGCAAAGAGCGCGGGGTCGGAAGACGGGCTCTCATCGGGGCTGCGGACATGGATGTGCACCAGGCTTGCCCCGGCCTCGAAGGCGGCATGGGTTGATTCCACCTGCTCGGCCGGAGTCACGGGCACCGCAGGGTTGTCACGCTTGCGCGGCACCGAGCCGGTGATTGCGACGGCGATAACGACGGGGGTCATGACGGATCGCTCCTGCTCTCAGGCGGCGCCGGCAGGGGACGCCGTCTGTTGCTCGCGGTTATACCGCCATCCAAGCGGTCTCGCCCTCGCCCTGCAGACGCAGGTCGAGGTTCCAGTGCCCCGGCGCGGTCTGCCGGGCGACTAGCGTGCCGCGCCGCGCCGGTTCGACGGCGGTTAGCACGGGGTCGGTGTCGTTCAGCGGCTCGCCCTCGAAATAGAGTCGGGTGCAGAGGTGGCTCAGCAGCCCGCGCGCGAAGACCGCTAGTGCCACGTGCGGCGCTTGCAGCGCATTCGCGCGCTCATGCCCGCCGATCGGCACCGGGCCGGGCTTCAGGGTCACGAAGCGGAAGCCGCCGTCGCCATCCGTGGCACAGCGGCCATAACCCTGGAACTCGCCCGGCGGGCCATCGGGATCCGGGTATTCGCCCTTAGGGTCGGCGTGCCAGATCTCGACCATGGCATCTCCCACCGGTGCGCCGCTGCCGTCGGTGACGCGGCCGGTCAGCGTGATCCGCTCCCCAAGCGGCACCGCGCCGGCGAAGTGGCGCGTGGTGTCGGCCCATTCCGGGAAGTCCACCAGGTGCCAATAGGGGCCGGCGGTCTGGCTGGCGGAGGCGACGAGGCCGGCCTCGGGCGTCGGCGCGTCAGTCATGGTGATCATCCTCCATCGGGGTGGCCTCGTGGCCGCGCAGCACGATGTCGAAACGGTAGCCCAGCGCCCATTCCGGCTGGGTCAGCTCCAGGTCGAAGGTCGAGATGAGGCGGTTGCGCGCAGCCTCGTCGGGAATGGCGTGGAAAATCGGGTCCAGCGCCAGCAGCGGGTCGCCTGGGAAATACATCTGCGTGATCAGCCGCTGGGCGAAGCCGGCGCCGAAGACGGAGTAGTGGATGTGGTTCGGCCGCCAGGCATTCTTGTGGTTGCGCCAGGGATAGGCGCCGGGCTTGATGGTGACGAAGCGGTACCAGCCATCTGCATCGGTAAAGACGCGGCCATTTCCCTTGAAGTTCGGGTCCAGTGGCGCGTCGTGCTGGTCGCCCTCATGGTTGTAGCGGCCGGCGGCGTTGGCCTGCCAGACCTCGACCATGGTGTTGCGCACCGGGCGGCCGTCCTCATCCAGCACGCGGCCGGCGACGATGATGCGCTCGCCCATCGCGTGGCCATGCCCGTCCCGCAAAGCCGTCAGGTCGGCGGTTGCCGGGTAGCGTTCGGGCGAGAAGCGGGGAGCGCTGGTCTCGGTCATGGTATGCGGAAGGCGCAGCAGCGGCTGCTTTGGATGCCGCAGGTGCGTGCTGCCGTAATCGGGAGCGTCGTAGGGCGGCTGCGTCTCCGTCAGGGGTCTGCGGTATCCCGTGATGATGGCGCTCACGGCTCTTCCTCCATCTGCCTCAGGGTTTGCTTGGCCAGCTTCAGTGCATGATTCGCGGTGGGCACGCCTGCATAGGCGCCGACCTGCAGCAGGACTTCCGCGATCTCCTCAGGCGTCACGCCGGTGTTGCGGGTGGCGCGGACGTGCAGAACGAACTCGCCCTCCCGCCCCAGCGCCGCCATCATCGCCAGGGTCAGCAGCGACCGGGTGTGACGCGGCAGGCCTGGCCGGGTCCAGATGCCGCCCCAGACACTGCGGGTGATGTACTCCTGGAACGGCGCGTCGAGGGCGGTGACGGTGGCGCTGGCGCGGTCCACATGCGTCGCCCCCAGCACCGCGCGACGCACCGCCATGCCGGCCGTCAGCGAGTCCTCCGCCGCCGGCGCCAAGAAGCGGAGCATGACCGCGGCCACCGCCTCGGGTCGTTCCACCGTTGGGATGTGGGAGGCATCTGAGATCACCTCCAGCACGGCGCCAGGAATGGCGTCACGCAGCGCTTCGGCGCTGGCCAGCGGCGTCGCGGCATCGGCGTCGCCCACCAGCACCAGCGTCGGCTGGCGCAGGTTGCGGGCGCCTGCGCGAAGATCGGCGTCGGCGATCGCCTCGGCAGCACCGGCATAGCCCTCGGGATCCGTGCGGCGGAGCATCGCCCGCAGGCCCTGCCCCACCGGACCATCCAGCGCCGCGGGCGTGACCCAGCGGGCGACCACTGGCTCCACCAGCGGCGCCATACCCTCGGCACGCACCGTGGCGGCCCGGCCGCGCCACAGATCGGCCGGGGGAATGATCATTGCCGTGTCCACCAGCACCAGGGAGCGCACGCGCTCCGGCGCCAGCGCTGCCATCGCTTGCGCCACCATGCCGCCGATCGAGACGCCGGCCACATGTGCCCGCTCGATCCCCAGCGCGTCCAGCAGCGCCAGCATGTCTCGTGCCAGCCTCCCGATATCGTACGGCCCGGGCGTCACCGTGGTCAGGCCATGGCCGCGCAGGTCCGGCAGGATCAGGCGGAAGTTCTGCCGCAGCGCCTCGGCCGGGCCGTCCCAGATGCGGTGGTCGGTGCCCAGCGAGTGCAGCAACAACAGCGGCTCGGCACCCGACGCGCCCTCTTGCCGCAGGTACAGGAACAGGTCGTCAACCGACAGGAACATCAGGCGCCTCGCCGCAGAGTGACAGGTAGGACAGCGCCTCGATGTGGTCTGATCGCAGTCCCATCGCGAAGCACCTTCGCTTGGCCATGGCTGCTCATCGAATAGCCAGGGCGGCCGCCGCGCAGGTGGATCCAAAGAAGCTCACCTTCCAGTGCCGAGCAGAAGCTATGATGCAGCAGGCATCCAGCTTCGAGTCGGCGACTATGCCGGCTTTGCTTGCACCACATACCCTCGTCCTGTCCGCGGAGCGACCGGGAGTGCGGCAGCTCTGCCATTTCGAACGGCGATGATTGCACGGCGCTCCCTCATTATCACGACTCTGGAATGGCCAATTCAGGCCTTTCAACAAGCCGCCCGGCTGAGCAGGGTGCCTTGGGAAGAGGCCTCCTCAAAGTCGGAAAACTTCCAGCGACGCGGGATGAAACAGCTCATCGGGCTGCAGGCGGCGGCTGGAAAGGCCTTGCGCATGGTGGGCCTCCAGGAAGGCGTCCAGCACGTGACGATTTCCCTCCAGACCGTAGGACCAGAAGTCCTCTCCCATCAACGTGCGCGCGTGCTGCAGCCGCTCCTCCACGAAGGGCAGCGTCACCTTGGTGGCAGCGGTGTTGGACAGGCGCGCCAGAGCCACGGCCTTGGCTTCCTCGAAGGCCTTGAACAGCGCGCCCGGCAGGTAGCGGTGCTGCTCCACCACGTCCTTGCGCACGCCCAGAAGGTGCATGATCGGGAAGATGCGGTGCTTGCCGTACCATTCGGATGCCGCAGCCACCGGGTCCGACCACAGACGTCCGACCTGCGGGTGGCCCTTCTCGTAGCAGGAGGGCGCGCGGGGGCCGATCACTGCGTCGATGCTGCCATCGGCCAGTGCGGAGGAAATGGTGGCCCCCGCCGGCAGGCTCTCCAGCCGAACGTCCTGCGGCAGCTTCAGCGCGATCTTCTCCTCCCGCCCGGGATGCTCGTAGCCGCCGCGCACCCAGGTGACATCGGCCGGCCCAACCCCGTATTCCTCCAGGATGGCGCGCACCCACACGTTGGCGGTGAGCTGGTATTCCGGCACGCCAACCCGGCGCCCCTTCAGGTCCTCGGGATGCGTGATGCCGCGATCCGTCCGGATGTAGACTGAAGTGTGGCGGAACGCGCGTGAGGGAAAGACCGGAATGCCGACATAGGGGCAATCCCCGTTGGCCGTCTTCACCGTAAAGGAGGACAGCGACAGCTCGCAGATATCGAAATCCGCGTACTTGAACGCCCGGAAGAAGATCTCTTCCGGGTCCAGGATCGAGAAGACGGGATCGACGCCATCGATGCGGACTGCGCCATCCACGAGTGGACGGATGCGATCATAGTCGCCGATGGCAAGAGAAAGAGGCAGAGATGACAAAGCGTTCAGCTCCTACTTGTTGCGCGCGGTGCTGGCGGCAGCGGCAAGGATCGCTACCAGGTCATTCTCCGCCGCCGCTGCGGACTGGTAGCGAGGCTCCGTCGTCACATAGGGTGCCGGCGCGTCATGCGGGCTGTAGATCTCCAGGAAGTATCGGCCGGAGCGTTCATCCCGCACGGGCTCAACGCGGATCAGCGGCATGGGTCAACCTCTCTATTCGGGGCGGATGCCGGCGTTGCGGGCGATCTCGCCGTTGCGCGCCTGCTCAGTTTGCGTCAGGCGGACGAAATCGGCACTGCTCTCCAGAATGGGCGTGCAGCCGATAGCAGCAAGCCGCTGGACGATCTCCGGTTCCCGCAGGGCGGCGGTTGCCGCTTTGTGGACGGCGGCCACCTTGTCGGCCGACAGGCCGCGCGGGCCCCAGATGCCAGTCCAGCCCTCGAAGACCATATCGGGATAGCCTAGCTCCACCATGGTGGGCGCCTCCGGCAGCAGCGGCACCCGCCCGCTAGCGGTGACGGCGAAAGCCTTCAGTTGGCCACTCTCGATCAGCGGCTGCACGGCACCCAGCGGCGCGAACATCAGGCTCACAGCGCCCGAAATCAGGTCGTTCACCGCGGGACCGGAGCCACGGTAGGCGACAATGGTGAATTCTGTGCCCAGCTTCTGCCCAAGTGCCGCGGCGCCGAGTTGGCCGACCGAGCCGAGCGTGGACCCGGCGAAGGTGAAGCGATTCGGGTCTTGCTTCACCGCTGCCAGCAACGCCCTGGCATCGGCCTGGCGGATGTTATTTGCCCCGCCCACCAGCACGTATGGAATGCGAACCGTGCGCAGGATCGGAGTAAAATCCGCCAGCGCATCGAATGGCACACCGCTCTGTACAAACTTGAGGACAAGATGCACCTCATTTGAGTAGAGCAGGTTCAGCCCATCCGGGGCCGAGCGCGCGATTTCCTGCGCGCCGATCGCGCCGTTGGCGCCGGAGCGATTCTCGATCACCCAGGTTTGGCCCAATCCCTCTGAGATGCGATTGGACAGCAGCCGCGCGGTGACATCCGTCGTGCCGCCAGGCGCATAAGGCACGATTAAGCGCACCACGTTGCGCGAGCCCTGCGCGCCGGCGGCCACGGGCAGGCCTGCGCCAGAGGCGGCGGTGACGGCGAGACGGAGCGCGTCACGGCGCCCCCAGGATTTGATGGTCATCAGTCCCTTCCCCTATCTCGAGGCCGTCTGTGTTGGCCCTTGGTGCTTCAGCATCACGTCCTGACCGCTCCGGGAGGATCGGAGCAGGGCGAGGCAGATCTCGGCGGTGGCGAGGCCCCACTCCCCGTTGTGCAGCGGAGGCAAGCCATGCACGACGGCGGCATGGAGTTCGTCGATCACCTCCGACCGCGGGATGTCGGGCGGCGGCAGCGGCTCGAACCAGCGTTCGTCGTCGCCATAGACCAGCACGCCGCGCGCGGTGGGCCGCAGATCGGCCTTCTCGCAGGAAGCGATGACCAATCCGAAATGGTTGTAGGCAGGCGGCGACGGAGCCGCTCGCGCCTCGGCTGCACCACTGCCCACGCCGTAAGCGCGCTTCTCCTTCAGTGCCGCTTCGTCGGCCGGAGAGGCAATGCCGCGCAGCGCCGCACGCGCGCCACCATAGGCGACAGCATCGCGCTGCGTACCCATCTCGCCCGTCCACTCCTGGAACTCGTCCGTATCGAAATGGCCGTGACCATTATAGGTCAGCGTGGCAGAGAGCCCTTTGCCGAAGTCCAGCAGGGCGTTGTAGGCGCCTTCCGTGCCGCGCGCGGGATCCCAGACGGAGGTACTGGCGCGGATGGCACGGGCCGGGCGGCCGGCCAGCAGGCGGACCACCTCGACTTGATGCGGCGCCTGTGAGAAGACCGCGCCGCCGCCCTGTTCGGTGTCCAGCTCCTCCGGCCGGCGCGGGCGGTACAGGTAATCAGTGAAGTTCAGCGCCGTGATCATCCGCACCGCGCCGAAACGGCCGGAGCGAATCATCTCACGCGCGCGAAGGTATGGGGCATCGAAGGAATGGCTATGCCCGACGATAAGATGGACGCTCGCCTGCCGCGCGGCGGCCACCATGGCGAGGCAATCCTCCACAGCCAGCGCCATGGGCTTCTCGACCAGCACATGCTTTCCCATCGCCGTCGCGGCACGCACATGCGCGACGTGGTATTGATGAGGCGTGGCGACATAGACCGCGTCCAGCTCAGGATCGGCGCAAAGCGCCTCCACCGTCTCGTAACTGCGGGCATCGAAATCCGCCTCGAAGCGGGCGCGCGCCTCCGGCCGGGGGTCGGCCGCCGCCACCATGCGGATGCGCGGATCGCGGGCCAGGGTGGGCAGCATGAGCATGAAGGCCCGCCCGAGCCCCGCTACGCCCAGGCGGATCGGCGTCTCCGCCACCGTCAGAGGTCCAGCACCAGATTGCCAGACCTGGCACGTGAGACGCAGATCATCAGCGCGGACTTCCGCTCCGACGGGCTGAGCACCATGTCGCGGTGATCCACCTCGCCCGAGAGGTAGCGAGTCCGGCAGGTGCCGCAGGTGCCGCTTTCGCACGAGGAGGGCAGTTTGCGACCGTGGGCGCGCAGGACTTCCAGGATGGTGCTGCCGACCGGTACCTCCAGCGGGTCTCCGTCCGGTCCAAGTTGCACGGTGAACGGCGTATCATCCGCGCGCGGGCGCACCAGGTCGGAGCCGAAGTCCTCGAAGTGCACGGACTGTTCCGGCCAGTGTCCAGTCATGTCGCGCACCGCGTCCATCAATGGGCGTGGACCACAGCAGTACACATGCGCCCTGGTCGGTTCCTCGAAAACCGGCCAGAGGTCGTAGGCCTTTTCGGGATCGCCTTCGTCGTGGTGGATCACCACGGCATCCGCCTCGGCGAAGGCGGGGTCGAGGATCTCGCTATGAAACGCTGTGCTGGTGGCGGCGCGGGTCAGGTAGAACAGCCGGAAAGGTTTGCCGCCTTCCGCCTGCAGGTATCGGATCATCGCAAGGATGGGCGTGATACCAATGCCGCCGGCGACGAAGATGTATTCCGGCGCGCGTAGGTCGAGTTCGAAGAGGTTGCGCGGCGCTGAGACCTGGAGACTGCCGCCGGCCTGCGTGTTGTCGATCAGTCCGACGGAGCCGCCCCGGCCTTTTTCTTCCCGCTTCACGGCGATGACGTAACGATCGCGCTCATGCGGATCATTGCACAGGGAATAGTTCCGCATGGCGCCAGAAGGCACGCGGACGGAGATGTGCGAGCCAGGTGTGAAGGGCGGCAACTCCGTCCCGTCGGGGTGTCGCAGTTCGAAGAGCTGAATGCCGTCGGCGGCGGGCTCGGCCCGCGAAACGCTCAGGGTCATCAGCTCCGTGTCGGCTTCCGGCGCGTCGAGCATGGGGAGATGTTTCCTCTGGCGGCGTTACGGCTGCCGCCCGGATTATGCTTAGGTATCTAACATAGTTAGCGCAAGTCTGCCCGAGAATCTTTCTGGCCATGTCGAGGCGAGTTTCAATTGCGACGCATTATTAATACGCGGGCCGAGTCACAGCAGCGAAACCGGTAATCCGCTTGACGAGGCGTGCGTCCGAACTAGATATTAGAGATCTAACCACTTTGCTGAGGGCGGACCCGCCCCGCGTTCAGCCACCGGAAGGACACGCTGCCATGCTGACCGCCGAGGAAAACGAGATCCTGTGCCGCGTGGAGGGCGATGCCCCCATGGGCCAGCTGATGCGCCGCCATTGGGTGCCCGCGCTGCTCTCTGAGCAAGTGGCCGAGCCCGATGGCAAGCCCGTCCGGTTGACCCTGTTCGGCGAAAAGCTGGTCGCCTTCCGCGACAGCGACGGGCGGCTCGGCGTGCTCGGCGAGATGTGCCCGCACCGCAAGGCATCGCTCGCGTTCGGTCGCAATGAGAATTGTGGGCTGCGTTGCCTGTATCACGGCTGGAAATTCGACGTGGAAGGCAATGTCGTTGACATGCCCTCCGAGCCCAAGGAGAGCGGCTTCGCGGAGCGCCTGAAGCACAAGGCCTACCCGGTGCGGGAGGCGGGCGGCTTCGTCTGGGTATATATGGGTCCTGCCGACGCCATGCCTGAGTTCGAGCCGCCTCCCTGGGCGCCCACGCCAGAGGCCCATGCTGCAATCGTGAAGATCCAGCTGCCCTGCAACTGGGCCCAGATCATGGAAGGTCAGATTGACAGCGCCCACTCCTCCTCCCTGCATTCCTCTGACATGAAGCCCGCCCGAGGCGAGGCGAAGGCGCTGGACACGCACTGGATCCGTCCCTCCACGGACAAGAACCCGCGCATCCAGGTGCAGGTCACTAACTACGGCATGCGCTACGCCGCCATCCGTCGCCCTATCATGAACGCGGCGACGCAGGACTACGTGCGGATCACCACCTTCGTCGCGCCTTTCATCGCGCTGATCCCGCCCAATTCCACCTATAACGTCGCCAGCCTCATCGTGCCGCGCGACGACACCAGCAGCTACTTTCACTTCATAGCCTGGCACGAGAGCAAGGAGGCCATCTCCACGGCCGCCTGGCGCAAGTTCTGCGTGGCGGAGGTGGGCGTTGACGTGGACGAGGAGTTCCGCCCGATGAAGCGACATGCCTGGAACAACTACCTCCAAGACCGGGATCTGATGAAGACGGGGGATTCCTTCACCGGCATTCCCGGCATTCCGAATCAGGACATCGCCATGTGGGAGTCCATGGGCGCCATCGCGGACCGCACCTCCGAGCGGCTCGGTGCGAGCGACATCGCGGTGATCCAGTTCCGCCGCATCATGCTGGACGCGGTGGCCCGGCACGCCGCCGGCGCCGCGCCGATCGGGCTCGAGGAGCCGCACCTGCCGCAGGCGAAGCTGCGCTCCTACCAGGGTATCGTGCCCAAGACAGCGAACTGGCGCACTCTCGGCGCTTCGGATGAGGAGGTTGCCTACCTGAACGGCATGGAAGAGGAAGAGGACGAGAAGGCCATGGCGCAAGCTGCCATCGCCTGATCCTCCCCTAGCCTTCCATCCCGCGCAGGTGCCCGGCCGCTCTTCCGGCCGGGCTTTCCCATGCTTCACCACTCAACTGGCAGACATGAGCCTTGGGAACAGGGATTCGGATTCTGCATCGGGGCTTGAGCGACGGGTGAAGGTCCGGTCGCGCCTCAGGGCACTGGCCGGACCTCGGAGGCATGCATGGCCTCGTCCGCGCGGGCGGCATAGCCGATCCCGCGCCGCATGGCGAAGGCCGCCTTCTGGATGTAGAGCGGAATGAAGGCGACGTCGTTCATCGCCATCCTGACGGCTCCCTGCAACAATCCATTCCGCTCACCGTCGTTAAGGGTCGCGGTCGCCCGGTCCAGCAGAGCAACGAAGTCGCGGTTGGCATAGCGCGGCATATCCGCCCCCCGGAGCCCGAGGATGGAGCGCAAGGGATAGGACGCTTCCCCCGTCGCGGCCGTGCCGCCGAGGAGAAAGGCCGAGAATTCGCCCCGGTTTGCGCGGGCCGCATAGGCGGTCCATGGCATCGGCTCCACCGTGGTCTGGATGCCAACACGCTGCCACATCTGCCCGATGGCCTGGATGACACGTGCATCGTTCAGGTAACGGTCGTTGGGACCGTGCAGGGTGATGCGGAACCCGCTGGCGTAGCCGGCTGCGCTCAGCAGCCGGCGTGCCTCGGCGGGGTCGGTGGCCGGGGTGAGGCCGGGAACATGGCCCCCCAGCTGTTCCCGCACCACCTGTGCGGTCGGCGCCACGGCCCCTTCCATCACGCGGTCGGCGATGGTCTGCCGGTCCACGGCTAGGGACAGAGCCCTGCGCACCCTCTGATCCTGCAGCGGGTTGCGCTCCAGCGCCTCCCCGTTCGGGCCCTTCACGAAGCTGGCCTCCGGCCGGATGAGATCGAGCCCGAGATAAACGATGCGAAGGCCGGTGGCTTCCTCGACACGCAGGCGCGAATCCGCGCGAAGTCGCGCCATGTCGGCCGTGGGCACGCCGTTGATAATGTCCACGTCGCCGGAGAGCAGCGCCGCCGTGCGGGCGCCGGCATTGCGGATGGTGCGGTTGGTGACGCGGCTCCAGGCCGGCTTCTCGCCCCAGTATGCCTCGTTCCGGCTCAGCTCGATCCGCTCCCCAGGCACATAGGCCGCGAAGCGAAAGGGGCCGGTGCCGATGGCCAGGCTGCCGTCGTTAAAGCGTTCTGTTGCCGCATCGGCATGCACGATGCGGCTGAGCATCATCACCCAGGCCAGGTTGACCGGCACCAGCGGATCGGAGCCCCGCGTGTGGAGCCGCACCGTCAGCGGATCGACCACCTCCACCCGCTCGATCGACCGGGTGAAGATGACGAAGCTGCCGGGACTGTTCTGCACCATCGGCACGCGCGACAGGGTGAAGGCCACGTCGTCGGCCGTGAATGGCGTGCCGTCATGGAAGGTCACGCCGGTGCGCAACCTGAAATCCCAGGCCTGCGGACCCGCCTGCTGCCAGGACACCGCGAGGCCCGGCTGCACCTTGCCGTCCGCATCCGTGCGGGTCAGGCCATCAAAGATCTGCTTGCTGACTTCCAGGTTTGGCGTCGCGGTATAGAAATGCGGATCGATGCTGGTCACGGAGGCGTTGTTGCCGAAGGTCAGGACCTGCGCCCGGGCCGCGCCGGATGTCATGGCGGCTGCCGCCAGCCCGGCCAGCAGGGCCACTCGCAACGCGAGGCGGCAGGTGGCCTTCGCCAGGACGACATGTCGCATCTTAATCTGTTCCTCCAAGCCCCCGTTCAGGAGCGATGCAATGAAAAACTCGCATCAGCGGCGATGCGGCCTTTGCAACCGCGCACCGGATGGGGGCCCGCCACCATGCCGGGACGTCTTGCGGGCGCCCGCTAGTCGGCGCGGATGTTGAGGCGGGCGATCAGCTCGCGATCCCTGGCAAACTCGGAGCGCACCGTTTCGGACAGTTCGTCCGGGGACTGGATGGCCGGCTCGATCCCCTGCTCCGCCAGCTTGGCCGCCGCCTCGGGCGAGCGGATGACGTCGGCCGCGCCGGCATAGACCTTGTCGATCACCGGGCGCGGCGTACCGGCCGGCAGGGCGATGCTGAGCCAGACCGAGGTCTGGGCTTCCGGCATCCCCAACTCGACCACCGTCGGCACCTCCGGCAGAAGCCGCGTGCGGGTGCTGCCCAGCAGGGCGATCGCCCGGAGCGCGCCGGAATGGATATGCGGCAGCAGGGAGTTCACCGCCCCCGCGAACACCTGTACGCGTCCCGCCAGCAGGTCAGGCATCAGGGCGTTGGCGCCCCGGTAGGGAACGTGCACGGCATCCTCCCCGACCAGCCGCGCCATGCCCAGATGCTGGAACGAGCCGGCACCGGAGGACGGGTAGCTCAGCGTGCCGGGCTTCTGCTTCGCCAGGGCGACGAGATCGGCCAAGCTGCGAGCCGGCACGCTGGGATGCGTCACCAGTACAACGGGCACGTTGGCCAGTCGCACCGTATAGGCGAAGTCCGTCAGCACGTCGAAGGGGCCGCGCACGATGTGGGGGTTCGTGGTGAAGATCTGGTTCGCGCCCAGCAGCCAAGTGTAGCCGTCAGGAGCGGAGCGCGCGACGGCCTCCGCGCCGATGTTGCCACTGGCCCCCGGCCGGTTCTCCACCACGATGGGCTGACCCCAGCGGGCGGAAAGCTGTTCCGCCACCAACCGGGCCACGACATCGTTGCTGCCACCAGGGGTGAATGGCACGACGAACCGCACGGGTTTCGTGGGGAACGCCGCGGGCTGCTGTGCCCCCGCCGGCAGGACGGAGGCCAGTAATCCAGAGCCTGCCTGAAGAAAAGTTCTGCGTTGCAAGTTCGTCTCTCCCTCGCCCGGTTTTCCGGACTTGATCGATTCGGTCCGCAGGGGGACCGCCATCAGGAATCGCGCGTCAGGCCCGCCGACATCGCGGGGTTGTAGCCAGGCAGTACGCGGGCATCGATCAGCACGCATTCGCCCTCCTGCACACGGCGCACGCCTTCCCGCACCGCCTCCACAAGCTCACCCGACGTGCGAACGGGGCCGAGACCGACCACGCCCTGGGCCTGTGCGATGGCAGCGATGTCGATGTCCGGATTGCTGATTTGCTGGCCGATCCACTTGTTCTCGACCGGCCGCTGCCGCTCTTTCGCGACGCGCTCCTGATGGACCTCGTCGTTGTAGAAGGACCGGTTATTGGCCACTACGGCGAGCAGCGGGACCCGATAATGCGCCGCGGTCCAGAGGGCGGAAGCCGACATCATCGTGTCTCCATCCCCCAGCACGGCTACCGGCAGACGGTTGCCGCCGCGCAGCGCCAGAGCAGCTCCGATCAGCATCCCCGGGCCGGAGCCGATGCCGGCGCCGCCATCATAGCCCAGGAAGTCGAGCGGATGGCCGAAATGCCAGGCATCCCCCTTCCAGCCGAGCGGCAGGCGGACGAAGCAGGTGCTGATCCCCTCCAGCCCAGCACCCAGTGCTCCGGCCAGAGTGCCGACATCGAGGTCGGCATCGTCCGCCGGGCGGGCCAGCGCCGGGCGAGTGGGCGCCTCCGCCGGCGCGCTGCCAGTCCCGGCCACCAGGGCATCGGCGATGGCGGCTGCGCCGATATCCGGCGCGCAGGCCAGATGCAGCGCCAGCTTTGGCAGGGCTTGGTGCTCCATGCCGAAGCCGTTGTGGAGCTGGTGGTCCATCGAAACCTGGATGATCTGCGCGGTCGGCCGGCCCGCCTGCTTCAAGGTCCCGGCGAGGTCCAGCCAGTCGAGGCTGAGGACGACGTCGGCTTCCCGCAGCACCGCCGCGCCCGCCGCATCCAGGAAGAAGCCGGGCGCGCCGGCATGCAGGGGATGGTCGGTCGGAAAGGCGGCGCCGACCTTGATGTCCGTCAGGACGCGCGCGTGGAGCCGCTCCGCCAGCGCCACGCGCCGGCCCCAGTCCACTGGGTCGCGCGATGTCCGACCCGCCAGGATGACGGGAGATTTGGCGCCATCCAGCATCGCAGCGGCACGCGCGACATCGGCCGCCGCCGGCATCGGCGCGGCGGGGGCGGCAAACTGTGCCGGATCCGGCAGGTCCGGCATAGCTTCCAGCCGCTGCTCCTGCAGCGATGCATCGAGGTTGATGTAGACAGGGCCGTGCGGCGCGGTGCGGGTCAGGATGTCCGCCCGCAGCATCGCCTCGATGGCGGCCTCGACCGAAGCGGGCTGCGCGTCCCATTTGAGGAAGGAGCGGACCAGCGCGCCCTGGTCCTGAGAGGTGTGGAGCCAGTCGATCCAGGGGCGCCGCCGGGCCGCATCGACCGGGCCGGTTGCGCCCAGCACCATCATCGGCACCCGGTCGCACCAAGCATTGAACAGCCCCATCGAACCATGCAGGAGGCCGACATTGCTATGCAGCACCACAGCCAGCGGCTTTCCCGTAACCTTGGCCCAGCCATGCGCAATTGCGACGGCATGGCCTTCGTGCAGGCAGAGCAGCATCTGTGGATCGCGGTTGCCGTTGCGGTTGACGAGGCTGTCATGCAGGCCCCGGAAGCTCGCCCCGGGGTTGAGCGAAACATAGGGATAGCCGAGGGCGCGGAGCATCCCGGCCACGACGTCACTGCCCCAGATGCTGCCGCCCTCGCTCGGTACCGGCGCCTCCAGCTCCCCCTGGACCAATGACTTGTCCATGCGTCCCGCCTCCTCAAAGCTGTTGGCATGCGGTCGGGCCCGCTCCCGACCACCCCTGTTGCGCCAATCCTTATGTGCTTAGAGATCGAAGTAAAGCGCTGATTCTGGCGTCGGGTGTCGGAACGGGCCGATACTTGGTGAGGAGCGCGGATGTCCTTACAATCCCTCCATGCAGGATGAACCGAATGAACATGGCCTTCATGATGCGCTGCCGTTCGATGAAAGTGCCGGTTTCCTCATTCGTGACCTCAACCGGGCGGTCCAGCGGGAGCTGGCCACACTCGTGCAGGAGCGTGGCGTCCTGCATGGCCACTGGTACTTCCTCCGCTTACTCTGGCAAGAAGACGGGCTGACCCAGCGGGAGCTGGCGCAGCGTCTGGGTATGATGGAGCCAACGGCGGTTGTGGCGCTTCGTGGTATGGAGGCGGATGGCTGGATCCGTCGTGTCCGCAGCGAAACCGACAAGCGGAAAGTACACATCCTGCTGACCCCCGCGGGTCGCCGCCTCCGCGAGCAGCTCCTGCCAGTTGCCCGCATGGTGAACGAGCGGGTGCTGAGGAACATGAGCCGGGAGGAGCAGTTGTTCTTCATCGCGCTGTTGCGCCGCGCCCGCCAGAACTTCGGGCAGCAGGATCCGGAATTCCGGCGACGAGAAAGCCCAGCCAGTGCTCGCTCCGAAGAGGCGGGCGGCCAAGACGGAGAAGCACCCGGCGGAACCTCGGCGCGCCTCTGAGCCTGTTCTAAAAGCCCCCTCTGGGCCCAATGTGGGAAAATCTTGAGCAGCTAAGTCGTATCGAGACCTTCCAAATGGCCCGAAGTTCTCCCTTTGTGCCCGCCGGCGAGCGGGAAAAGCGTGCCCGGTCTGGTCAGCAGGGACTTGCAGAGCAGGCTCTCAGAGCCTGATCCGAAATTAAGTTGAGTGGTATCAGCGGGTTAGCTTGACGCCAGCCCAGGTCATTGATTCAGGGGTTTTTGCGAAAACTTCCGGAGATCAACGATGTGGACCGATACCACTCGGGCGCAGTATGCCCGTGCGGAACTGGCTTTGCCAAGCGATTTGACCGATGCCGAATGGGCACTGCTGGAGCCGTTCTTTCCGCCAGCATCGCATGTGGGCCGCCCGCGCAAGTGGCCACTCAGGCGGATTGTCGAGGCGATCCTGTATCTGCTGCGTGGCGGCCTGCCGTGGCGGATGCTGCCGCCCTGCTTTCCGCCGGTCTCGACGGTGCGGCGCTGGTTCTACCTGTGGCGGGACAATAGGCTGTGGTTGTCATTGAACCATGCTCTGTTGCTGATCGCCCGTGAGGGGACGGGTCGCGAAGCCTCGCCCAGCGCCGGGGTAATCGACAGCCAAAGCGTCAAAACCACGGAAAGCGGCGGACCTCGGGGCTATGATGCGGGCAAGAAGACCAAGGGCCGCAAGCGCCACATCCTGACCGACACCGACGGCAATCTCGTCCATGCGGTAGTCCACACCGCCGACATCCAGGACCGTGACGGTGCGCCGCTGGTGCTGGCCGAGATCATCAAGCGCTTCCCGTGGCTGCGCCATGTCTTCGCCGATGGTGGATATGCTGGCGACAAGCTCAGGGACGCCCTCCGGCGGATCGGCAAATGGACCGTCGAGATCGTCAAACGGTCAGATGCCGCAAGAGGGTTTGTCGTCCTCCCGCGCCGTTGGGTTGTCGAACGCACACTGGCTTGGCTCAATCGGAACCGCCGCCTCGCCAAGGACTTCGAGCAGACCATCGCATCGGCTACCGCATGGCTCTTCATCGCCTCGATCCAGCTCTTCGCACGCCGCATCGCAAGGCCATGAAATCACGCCGGATAATTATGAATCAGACTCTCAGCTCGACTTTGGCCATTAGGCGGCGTGACAGAGTGCGTAAGTCCAGGCGTGCTGGAGTGCTCGCCGAGGTTTTGCGCCGTGACCTCCGTGCCGGGATGTGAGGAAACCTTGCTCGCACCAGATGTGCCGCCGCACGGCGGCGAGGGTGTCGCTGAAGGTCGGGCGTTCCTTGCGGTACCACGCGCTGCTCGCTGCGGCATTGCGTTCTGAGGGCCTGAGCTGGGCGGCCAGGAGGGTGACGAGCGAGAATACCCCAAGCAGGCATGGCGTGGTGCGGGCGATGGCGGGGTCCGACCACTGCCGCTGTGTCTCGACACCGAGATGAACCCTGGTCTCCTGAAAGGTCACCTCCAGTTGCCAGCGCTGGATGAACCAACGCAGGATCTGCTCGGGCGTCTGGTCAGGCTCGGTGCACAGCAGGGCCTGCGGCTCGAACCGATGGTGCGGATCACGGACCAGCACCCAGCGGATCGGCACGATGGGCATCCCACTATGGCGCCACACGGCCGTGGCCGAGCAGATCTCCACGCCACGCTCCCCCTCCCCATACCAGCCTGGGATCACCACACGCTGCCAGTGCGTGTCGGTGCCAACCAGCACCTCGGATAGGTTGGGCTTCCGCGCCCCTTTGGTGCGGGGTCGACCGTTGGTGCCGGGCAGCCGGGGTGGCGCCGGGTCATAGAGTGCCGCGTCGAGCCGCAGGCGCGTGATCCCGGTGATCCTGTGCCGGGTCAGGGCAGCCAGCAGTTCCAGGGCCGCAAAGCCGCTGTCGCCGACCAGCACGATGTCGCGCCCTGGAAGCCATCGGCGTGTCTGCAGAATGAGTTGGCGGGCCCAGTCGGTGAGCTTCTTGTGCCGCTGGCCCCGCTCGCGACAGTACCGCTCCGAGGGCGCCAGCGCGGACAGGAAAGGCAGTGCCCAAACCCGACCGGCCCAGGGAACAGGCGCCAAGAGCATCAGGCTGATCCAACGCAGGCCAGAAGCCTTCGCGAAGTGGCCGTGGCTGGAGCGCACCGGGTCACGGTAGATGCCGAGCGCTGCAATCCGCTTGCCGCGGCGGCGCTCAATAGTGTCGTCAATGCCCAGGACGACTGGCCCGCCAGGTGCGAAGGCCGCGATCAGGTGCCCCAGCAGAACACGCGATGCAGCCCTGGGGCTCCAGACTGCCCGGTTCAGCACCCGATGAAAGTTCACAAAGCGCCGCTCCCGCACGAGCCCGCTGATCTGCAGCAGGCTGGTCACCGTACGTTTGCCCGGCGCCAGGATGCCCCCGATCAGCAGCACCTCGGCGTGTCGCCAACTGCGCTGGAAAAACAGCGGCGCAAAGCTCAGGATCACCGCGGCGAAGCGGGAGGGCAAGTGAAGCATGGCGGCGTCTCTTGGCGGGGACACGCCAGCCTAGCCAGTCACCCGCCTCGCCGCCTACGCCCGCCTCAGATGGCCAAAGCCGAGCTCAGGTGCGGGCAGATAAAGGCGCCGCGAAGGCGATCACACGGGCTGCGCCTCTAGCACGACGGCCGCATGCAGGTGCTGGACGCTGGCCCTGATGCTCGGACACGGAGCCCATTCATCCGCCCTCCACCTATTTCGACATCGACGAGAGCGGTTGACCGACATGTCCCGACAAGCTTTGCTTAATGGCCAAGCGCACTGTGCTGCGCGCCTGTGTGCGGCCGGATGTTCGCTCGCATCAGGCGTTTCTCCTTACGCCAGCAGGCGGCAGGTGGGCGACGACGCCCGAACGATCCGGCCCGGACGCCTTGAGCGAAGTTTCGTCACGGAGCTGACTGAATGACTGCAACCAGAGAAGGCGCGATCATGCGCGCCCGCGAGGAATTTGATGGCGGTGCCTTCATTGAGCGCTTGCGGGCACTCGTCGCCGTCCCGACCGAAAGCCATCCGCTACGGCACAAGGCCGATCTCGAACACTACTGCCATGGCGTCCTGGGCCCAATGATCGCGGAGCTGGGTTTCCGGAACCAAGTCCTGGACAATCCCAAACCGGAACACGGCCCCGTTCTGCTGGGCACGCGGATAGAGGACCCGACGCTGCCCACCGTGCTGCTCTATGGCCACGGCGACGTCGTGCGCGCCATGCCGGAGCGCTGGCGTGAGGGCCTCGACCCCTGGACCCTCACGATCGAGGGCGAGCGCATCTACGGCCGCGGCACCGTGGACAACAAGGGGCAGCACCTAATCGCGCTGGATGCCATCCGCGCTGTTCTGGCGGAGCGCGGCGGCCGGCTTGGCTTCAA
Organism: Roseomonas sp. OT10; assembly: GCF_020991085.1. Lineage (NCBI taxonomy): Bacteria > Pseudomonadati > Pseudomonadota > Alphaproteobacteria > Acetobacterales > Roseomonadaceae > Roseomonas > Roseomonas cutis. The sequence goes on along the minus strand of NZ_CP087720.1, from coordinate 122,636 downwards.
CGTCAAGGCCTTCATCGAGACCGGCGAGGAAGCCGGCTCGCCTGGCCTGCTGGAGTTCCTGCAACGACATCGGGAAGCCTGCGCCGCAGACGTCTTCATTGCGCTGGACGGGCCGCGCCAGTCGCTTCGAGTCCCGGACATCACCCTCGGCACCCGCGGCGGCATCGCCATCGACCTGGTGGTGGACCTGCGCCAGGGCAGCCACCATTCCGGCCATTGGGGCGGCCTGCTGGCCGACCCACCGGTGATCCTGTCCCATGCCATCGCCAGCATCATCTCGCGCCATGGGCGCATCCTGGTGCCAGGCTGGACGCCGAAGGAGATCCCCCAGCCAGTCCGCGAGGCGAGCCGCAACGTCGTCATCGACGACCTGCCTGGCACGCCCGTTCCTGACGAGGGATGGGGCGAGCCAGGCCTCTCCCGCTCCGAACGCATTTACATGTGGAGCAGCGCCATCGTGCTTGCCAGCATCTCCGGCCAGCCAGAAAGCCCGGTCGGCGCAGTGTCGGGCACGGCGCGGGCGCGCATCCAGCTCCGCCATACCGTGGATGTGCCCGCCGCCGATGTCGTGCCTGCCCTGCGGGCGCATCTCGCCGCCCAGGGCTTCCCGGAGGTGCAGGTGGTGCCCGTCGATGAGCGCGACATGTTCCCGCCGTCCCGCACCGATCCCGACAACCCCTGGGTGAAGCTGGTGGCGGCATCCATGGAGCGGACGGCAGGCCACGCTGCCAACATCATCCCCAACATTGGTGCCTCGGGGCCTTCCGAGTTCTTCAAGGACGTCCTCGGCGTGCCTGTCATGTGGCTCCCTATGTCCTATGGCGGCTGCGGCCAGCACGGCCCGGATGAGCACGGCCTTGCTTCCCTATACCGCGAGGGTCTGCGTCTGATGGCGGGCGTATTCTGGGATATCGGCGAAAGCCGCCCGCATCCCGTCTGAAAGCCTGGAGCACTGCGCGGCCTCATCCGTCCCGCCTGTCCACGGAAAGCCTTGCGGCGCGTCATCGGCTGGGGCAGTATAGCTTAGGTGGCTAAGCAATAAAGCCCAAGCAGACCGGGCGCCGGACCGAGTTCCTGCCCGGCGGGTTCCGGTATGCCTGGCGGAAGAATGGGGAAAGCTCCGCGTCCATGCATGACCTGACTGCACCGTCCACCGTGACCTTGCCGCGGAACCGGGGTCTGTTCTACGGCGGGCGGTTCCATGTGGCCGCTTCCGGCCGGGTGCTGGACCTGACCAGCCCTGCTACTGGCGAGGCCCTCGGCCATGCGGAGATCGCGGGCGCCGACGACGTGGATGCCGCCGTGTCCGCCGCGCGCGCCGCCTTTCCCGCCTGGGCCGCGCTGAAGCCGGTGCAGCGGGCGAGCTATCTGCGCGAGTTCGCGACCATCCTTCGCGCGCACGCCGAGGAACTGGCACTGGTGGATGCCGTCGATGGCGGTAACCCTGTCACCGACCTCATCAAGGACGTGGCCATCGCCGCCGCGGGCTTCGACCTTTTTGCCGGTCTGGCCACCGAAGCCAAAGGCGAGACCATCCCCTCCGGCGATGGCGTCCTGAACTACACGCTGCGCCAGCCCTGGGGTGTGGTGGCCAAGATCATCGCCTACAACCACCCGCTGATGTTCGCCACCTGGCGCGCGGCGGCACCCCTGGCCGCGGGCAACTGCGTGGTGGTCAAGACACCCGAGCAGGCGCCCCTGTCCGCGCTCCGGCTGATGGAGCTGGCCGGCGACCATTTCCCGCCCGGCGTCTTCAATGTGCTGTCGGGGGACCGCGATACAGGGGCGGCCCTCGTCTCGCATCCCGGCGTCGACAAGATCGGGCTGGTCGGCTCGGTGGCGGCCGGCAAGGCGGTGCTGCGCGCGGCGGCCGAGCGCGTGGTGCCCTGCTTGCTCGAACTGGGCGGCAAGAACGCGCTGATCGCCTATCCGGACGCCGACCCCGCCAAGGTGGCGGCCGGCATGATCAAGGGCATGAACTTCCCCTGGTGCGGCCAGTCCTGTGGCTCGACATCTCGCGCTTTCCTGCATGCCGATATCCACGACGCGGTGGTGGAGGAAGTCCGCCGCCAGATCGCCGCCATCCGCCCCGGCCTGCCCACCGATCCGGCAACCCGCATGGGCTGCCTGGTCAGCCAGGCGCAGTACGACAAGGTGATGGGCTACATCGCCTCCGCGCGGGAGGAAGGGGCGACGCTCGTCGCCGGCGGTGCTCGATCCGACGACCCGGCGCTGGCGCGCGGCCACTTTGTGCTGCCGACGGTGTTCAGCGGCGTCACCATGCGCATGAAGATCGCGCGGGAGGAAATCTTCGGCCCGGTCCTGTCCATCCTGCGATGGGACGACGAGGCGGCGATGCTGGACGACGCCAACGGCGTGGAGTTCGGCCTCACCGCCTCCGTCTGGACCCGGGACGTCGCGCGAGCCCACCGCATCGCGGCGCGGCTCGAGGCCGGCACCGTCTGGATCAACAACAGCTCCGACCACTTCCTCGGCGTCCCGTTCGGCGGCTTCAAGCAGTCCGGCATCGGGCGGGAGGAAAGCCTGGAAGAGCTCCTGGCCTATACGCAGGTGAAGACCGTCAGCGTAACCATCGACGGATAAGCCACCCTGTCCGTGGCAGCCAGGGCGCGGTTCTCGTCGCGAAAGGGAGCCACACGGCATGTGCGGTGCGGATGCTGCCGGCGTGCGGGCCGGCCGTCATTGGCGTTCCCTGCTGTCCGGCTCGGGCCCTTCCCTGGCGGCGCTGGCGCCAGGAATGCGCGGGCCGGGCACAGGCGCGCCCGGCCGTCACGGGGCGCGCGCAACGTCGCCTCGCAGTGGCAATCGTTTCCCGGACCTTTTTCTACGTCTCTTTCTGGGCGGTGCCCGCAACGGGCGGTTCAGGCGCGCGGGCATCGAGGCGGAGATTATCCAATTCGGCAATGCATCCCAGGTCGGACGGCTGATGTCGGGCACCCTGCCTCAGCCGGCGACTACACCGACCTCAGCTACCTGGAAGCCGCCGGAAGGCTCTAGCCCTGGCGGCGTGGCACGCCACGAGGATTCACACGGACAGCACCGGGGACAACGGCGCCTATGTCTCAGAGTCTGATTCATAATTATCCGGCGTGATTTCATGGCCTTGCGATGCGGCGTGCGAAGAGCTGGATCGAGGCGATGAAGAGCCATGCGGTAGCCGATGCGATGGTCTGCTCGAAGTCCTTGGCGAGGCGGCGGTTCCGATTGAGCCAAGCCAGTGTGCGTTCGACAACCCAACGGCGCGGGAGGACGACAAACCCTCTTGCGGCATCTGACCGTTTGACGATCTCGACGGTCCATTTGCCGATCCGCCGGAGGGCGTCCCTGAGCTTGTCGCCAGCATATCCACCATCGGCGAAGACATGGCGCAGCCACGGGAAGCGCTTGATGATCTCGGCCAGCACCAGCGGCGCACCGTCACGGTCCTGGATGTCGGCGGTGTGGACTACCGCATGGACGAGATTGCCGTCGGTGTCGGTCAGGATGTGGCGCTTGCGGCCCTTGGTCTTCTTGCCCGCATCATAGCCCCGAGGTCCGCCGCTTTCCGTGGTTTTGACGCTTTGGCTGTCGATTACCCCGGCGCTGGGCGAGGCTTCGCGACCCGTCCCCTCACGGGCGATCAGCAACAGAGCATGGTTCAATGACAACCACAGCCTATTGTCCCGCCACAGGTAGAACCAGCGCCGCACCGTCGAGACCGGCGGAAAGCAGGGCGGCAGCATCCGCCACGGCAGGCCGCCACGCAGCAGATACAGGATCGCCTCGACAATCCGCCTGAGTGGCCACTTGCGCGGGCGGCCCACATGCGATGCTGGCGGAAAGAACGGCTCCAGCAGTGCCCATTCGGCATCGGTCAAATCGCTTGGCAAAGCCAGTTCCGCACGGGCATACTGCGCCCGAGTGGTATCGGTCCACATCGTTGATCTCCGGAAGTTTTCGCAAAAACCCCTGAATCAATGACCTGGGCTGGCGTCAAGCTAACCCGCTGATACCACTCAACTTAATTTCGGATCAGGCTCTCAGGAGGTTACGATGAAACGAAGAATCCGGATCACGGCCCTGGCCGTCCTGGCTGCGATGGGCCTTGCCGGCCCGGCACAGGCGCAGGTAGCTCCGAGCCATGTTCCCCTGGGCGCAGCACAGGGTCTGTTTTACCGGCCGGAAGGCCGGAACGCGCATGTGGCGTTCCTGATCGTCCACAGGACATCGGACTACCTGCGGCACATCGGCTGCACGGAGCTGCCGCGGCGTGGCTTTGCCGCGCTCTGCATGAACACGCGCTTCGTCAATAACGAGCTGTTGGTGGACTGGGACCGCATCGCGCTCGACGTCAAGGAAGGCGTCGCCTTTCTGCGCCGGCAGCCGGGCATCCGCAGCATCGTCCTATTGGGGCACAGCGGCGGCGGCCCGACACTGAGCTTCTACCAGGCCGTGGCCGAGGCCGGCACCGCATTCTGCCAGGATCCCCGCAAGCTGGTTCCTTGCCGCGACGACCTGGCCGGCCTGCCGTCCGCGGACGCCCTGATCCTGGCGGACGCGCATCCCGGCGTGCCGGTGATCCTGCTCCGCAGCCTGAACGGCGCCGTGCTGGACGAGACGCCCGGCCGGTTCGACCCGGGCCTGGACCCTTACAAGCCGGCGAACGGCTATGATCCAAACGGCTCCTCCCGCTACACGGCGGAGTTCCAGGCCCGGTACTACGCTGCACAATCGGCCCGCATGAACCGGCTGACTGACGACGTGCTGGCCCGCCGCCAGCGCATCGCCGAAGGGCGCGGACCGTACCCCGACAACGACATCGTTGTCATCCCGCACGGAGGCAATCCCGGGCCTGGCCCCGGCGGCGCGTCGCAGTTGCACAGCCTGGACACGGCCGCGCCACTGCGCCGCACGATGCGGCCACAGCAACTGCTCCGCAACGATGGCAGCATCCTGCGCCAGATCGTCCAATCGGTCAGCCCGCCGGAGCTGGACACCTTCGCGACCACCAACAGCTTCGACCGCGGCACCAAGCTGCTGTCCATCCGCTCCTACCTCAGCACGCAGGCGGTGCGCTCCATCAACTCCCTCGACGGCATCGACCATTGCTCATCGAACAACTCCACGGTCTGCGCCGTGGGCAGCATCAGCAAGCCGCTCCTCATCATGGGCATGACGGGCTACCTGTTCATCCGCGACTCCGAGGAAGAGTTCGAGGCCGCTCGTAGTGCCGACAAGGACCTGGTCTTCATCGAGGGCGCCACACACGGCTTCACGCCTTGCCGGACATGCGACGCAAACCCCGATGCGTTCCAGAACAGCGTCCGCAACATGTTCGACTATATCGCGCGCTGGGTCGGGCAGCGCTTTCCGGGATAACGGCGCACACCCGATGGGTCGGCCCTTGGCCACAGGCGCGGGAGCCGTGCAGGACGGCAGGGTGGAGGGCTCAGCCCCGGTAGCGATTTCCCTTCGGTGCGATCTGCTCTAGAGGCTCTGCTGCCCCAACCGCCGCGGAACGCCTGATGTTGATAGACGCAATGTACGACATGCCCGGCCATCTGATCCGCCGGGCACACCAAGTTTCGGGCGCCATCTTCACCGCCCATCTCTCTGGATACGACATCACCTCCGTGCAGTACGCCGCGATGACGGCCGTCGCCGCCCAGCCTGGCATCGACGCGACGCGGCTCTCGGAGCTGATCGCTTTCGACAAGGCCACGCTCGGCGGCGTGCTCGACCGACTGGAGGCGAAGGGCCTGATTGCGCGCCAGCCTTCGCGCCACGACCGGCGGGTGAAGAGCGTGACGCTGACCAAGAGCGGGGCGATGCTGCTCCGGACCATCGATGCCCGCGTAGTGGCGGCGCAGGCGGAGATGATGCAGCCCCTGTCGCGGGCGGAGCAGGCGCAGTTCATCGCTCTCCTGAAGAAGTTTGTCAGGCAGCCGCCGGCAACCGATTGAGCGTATACGTACTTTATGCATTCATCCGTTAGCGCTGAAGAAGCGCGCAAGAGAGGATGACGTGCAAGCCCACCGACGCCCCCGTCTCATCGCGTGCCGCGTCACAGGCTCTGCACATCTTCGGCCGCCATCGAAGGCCGTCCACTGGAGATGAGCATGCAGTTCCACCTCAACGGCTTCCGTACGGGCGATCCGGACATGCCTGCGGCGGACGGTGCGGTGGCGCCTGCCGCGCCCCTCCCTCTTCCGGAGGTGACGGACGTTCTGATCGTCGGCTGCGGCCCGGCGGGACTGACGCTCGCTTCTCAGCTCTCCGCCTTCCCCGGCATCACCACACGCATCGTGGAGCAGAAGCCTGGCCCGCTGCTGCTGGGCCAAGCGGACGGCATCGCCTGCCGCACCATCGAGATGTTCAATGCCTTCGGCTTCGCGGAGCGTGTGCTGCGCGAGGCCTACTGGGTCAACGAGACGGTGTTCTGGAAGCCCGACGACACCGCCCGCTCGACGATCCGGCGCAGCGGCCGTATCCAGGACACCGAGGACGGCCTGTCCGAGTTCCCGCACGTCATCCTCCACCAGGCGCGCGTTCACGACTTCTACCTCGACATCATGCGGCGTGGCGCGGCGCCGGTGCGACCGGATTACCAGCGCCGCTTAGCCGGGCTGGAGATCGCGCCGCCCAGCGAGGCGGCATCCCACCCCGTCACCGCGCGCATCGAGTGCATCGATCCCGGGCATGAAGGGAAGATCGAGACGATCCGCTGCCGCTACGTGATCGGCTGCGACGGCGCGCGCAGTGCGGTGCGGCAGGCACTGGGCGTAACGCTGCGCGGCGATTCCGCCAACCAGGCCTGGGGCGTGATGGACGTGCTCGCTGTCAGCGATTTCCCCGACATGCGGCTGAAAGCGGTGATCCATTCCGCTCGGGAAGGCAACATGCTGATCATCCCGCGCGAGGGTGGCTACCTCGTGCGGCTCTACATCGAGCTAGACAAATTGAACGAGGACGAACGCGTCGCTAGCCGCAACATCGATGTCAACCACCTCATTGCAGCGGCACAGCGCATCTTGCGGCCCTACACGCTGGAGGTCAGGGAAGTGGCGTGGTGGTCGGTTTACGAGATTGGCCAGCGCATGTGCGAGCGGTTCGATGACGTACCCGTGGAGCAGGCGGGCACGCGCCTGCCGACTGTCTTCATCGCTGGCGACGCTTGCCATACCCACAGTCCCAAGGCCGGACAGGGCATGAACGTCTCCATGCAGGACGCGTTCAACCTGGGCTGGAAGCTCGCGGCCGTGCTACGTGAACAGGCCGATCCAGCGTTATTGACGACCTATTCCGCGGAACGCCACGCCGTCGCTGAGGAACTGATTGCCTTCGACCGCAAACTGGCGAAGATGTTTTCCGCGCCCCCGAAGGATCCTGATGATCCGAATAGCGAGGGCGTTGATCCCGCCGAGTTCCAGAAGTACTTCGTTGAGCAGGGCCGATTTGCCGCCGGAACGGCGATGCGGTATCCACCCTCTCGGATCACGGGAGAGGCGACGCACCAGCACCTCGCGCAAGGCTTCACCATTGGCATGCGCTTCCATTCCGCGCCGGTGATTCGGCTCGCGGACGCCAAGCCGATGCACCTGGGGCACACGGTCAGGGCGGATGGGCGCTGGCGCCTCTTTGCCTTTGCCGCTGCGGAGGACCCCGCCGACCCGGCCTCGGGCCTCCAGGCGCTGTGCCGATTCCTGGAGCACGACATCGCCTCACCGATCCGGCGCTACACGCCGGCAGGCCAGGACATCGACACGGTGATCGACCTGCGCGCGGTCCTGCAGCAGCCGCATCGCGATATTGCCATCGGCGCCCTGCCCGCACTGCTGCGTCCCGCAAAGGGACGATACAGGCTAACGGACTACGAGAAGGTGTTCTGTGCCGACAGGAGGAACGGGCCTGATATCTTCGATCTCCGCAGCGTCGAACGCGGCCGTGGCTGCGTGGTGATCGTGCGGCCGGATCAACATGTGGCACATGTGTTCCCACTGGACGATCATGCCGGCATCGCCACATTTTTCCGCGGCTTCATGCTGGATGCACAGGGCAGCGAAAGGGAGCCAACATCTTTGTCCGCATGCCGCCCGTCCGCATGCGACCTTTAAAAAGTCATCAGGAGGAAATGCCTGTGGAACCTATCCTACCCCGTCAGCCGTCTTGCCTGCCCTCGCCCTCGCAGGGAGATCTGGCGTGACCCAGGATCTCCACGCGCTGCTGGGCGATCTCGTGATCGCTAACCGCATCCTGGCACACGAAGGCGTTCTGGACGATTTCGGCCACATTGCCGTGCGCCATCCGGGATACAAAGCGTCTTCGCGATCCAGCTCTGGAGCTACCTTTTGGGATCCTGGCAGCCGCAGCGGAGTGGCCGATTTCTGGTGGCGTTCGACGACCTGCCAGGCGTTACTGTGCCCGACGCGAGTCAATCAGGGCCCGTATCTTTCGTTCCTGCAGGCTTGCCCTCCATCACGCATGCCAAGGTCCTCGAGGGAATTGCTGCAGGCGGCTACATCCGAGGGGTCATGGTGGAAGCTCAGAAGCCGGGCAATCGGGCGACGCGCTATGCGTTCTACGTCCTCACTTCGTGGCAGCTGGGCTATCACGTTTTTCATACTGCATGGCCCTCCCGGCCACGTTTGTTCAAGGACCCTGGCCGGTTCATGGAGATGCTCCGGTTCGAGTCCCAATTCCTCGGAACCGTCAGCGTCAGGCTGGCAGGAGAGCAGGTCGCGCAGAAGAGCGCCCGGCTTCGTATCCGGCGAGAAGGTTCGTCAAACGAGTCTGTGGAGTCTTAGGAGAGCGACGATCTGGCATAAGGCCGACGGGGCGCAGGAGGCCGTACGATGATGCTGAGCGCTCTTCGTGATGAGGTGCTTGCAGATGTAAAGGCGGCGGCCGGCGCCTACGAGGAATTGCTCAGCACGGCCGATGAACACCTCCTTGCTCTTTGCACCTCCCTGACCGAGATGGATGCTGCACTCTTTGCGCAGGTCGAACGTGGCTCCCTGATGACGTCGAGCGAGCACGACGAACTGATGCGAGCGATGACTGAGACGGATGCCGGTCGAGTCGACGTCGCCTATCGGATCTCCGACATTCCTGCATTGAGCGCGAATGGCTTGAAGGGCAAGTTGGCCGTCATCGAGCGATTGCTGTCGCGTCGGCACGACGATCCGACGCCCGCGCGGGATGCGCTGCTGCTCTCGTTCATAACTGACATTGAGCGCATCTGTGATGCTGCGCTGATAGGCCGGAACTGCAGCGTCTCGGGACTTGTCGATGAGGACGGCGCGCTTGTCGCCGCCAGTCAGGCTTGCCTGGCGCTGCTCGCGCAAGTGGCGGAAGGATACGCGCGGCTGGAAGACTTAACCCTGCCTCCGGAGCAGCTCGACGTCCTGTCGGCAGCGTTGTTCCCGACCTGGCAGAAGGCGCATGAGGCCATTACGTCGCTCTGGAGAATGCGGGCGTTGTCACTTCATACGGCTCAAGCCAAAGCCAGTGTCCTGAAGCAGGCGCTGAAGATGGACGACGGCGACACCTACGACCTCCGCGTCGACCTGGCCCGGTCCTACATCAGTGATGTGGCTTGGCTCCTGGCGGAAGCCGATCGTGATTGCGCCTTGGCCGGCCCCACTGGCCACTGGTGGAACAGCCTTACGAGCCGGATCTTGCGGCGCAGAGTGCCGCGGCAATAACCCGTACACCGTTCGCACGGCGGCCTCCTAACCTCCACTCATTTACGCAGTGGAGGCGTTATGCGATCCTATCTTCTGGCTTCGTGCCTGGTCCTCGTGCCCGGGCTTGCCCTGGCTGAGCCGCATTGCAGCCTGCCGCCTCCCTTGCCGGGGCAGGAATGGGCGCAAGCCAACCCGCAGCTCCCCTCGATGATCCAGGTCGGCGCTCCCGCCAGCCCGGCCCAGGTCCAAGCGCCCGCTGTAGCTCCGTCGCCGGCGTCGGCGCCGCGCGGCTCCGGGACGCAAGCGTCCGCTGAGGCGGTGCAGCAGCTGCCGGCCCTGCAGCGCATCGTGGCCTCGGGGGCGACGCTGACCGACCTGGGCCAGTATCATGGGATGCACCGCGTGGTGGCCCGCACGAGCGACGAGCTGATGGTGGTTTCCACCACGCCGGACGGGCTGTTGATTTGCACTGAGAGCTGACCCGGGAAGGGTCAGAGTTTCCGCCGAGAAATGACCCGTGTCTGTTCACCTCCCCGACCGGCTGTTCGGGGTTATCGGAGTGATCGACATGGAGTTGTTGAGCGTAATCCGCCGGTGGCACTACCGGGATCGCATCCCGATCCGCGAGATCGAGCGGCGGACGGGCCTGTCGCGGAACACGATCCGCAAATACCTGCGGTGTAAGCGTGGCCACGAGGCCCGTCTTCCGGCGCGGTTGGTGGATGTGCTGGGTCGGCTTGGAGCAGGGAGCTTCGGGCCGACATTATGGTCGACATTAGTGGTGACGCGAAGGACGGCGGATATCGGCGTGTCGAGGTTCTGACCGGACCTGGCCGTCGGCGGAAGTGGTCGGACGACGACAAGGCACGGATCGTAGCGGAGACGCTGCGGCCCGGCACGGTGGTGGCCGAGGTGGCACGACGCTGGCAGGTCAGTTCGCAGCAGGTGTTCACGTGGCGGCGGGAGATGCGGCGTGCTGCGGTGGCGCCGCTGAGCTTTGTGCCGATCGTGCCGGCGCCGTCGATGCCTGTGCCCGAGCCGACAACAGTCTCGTCGGCAGGTTCCTCGCCACCGATCGAGGTGGAACTGGCGGGAGCGGTGCTGCACGTGGTGCCTGGCACAGATGTGGACCTGCTGACGATGGTGCTGCGGGCGATCCGGACATCGGCGGCATGATCGCGCCCCCGGCTGGCGCGCGGATCCTGCTGGCGACGAAGCCGGTCGACTTCCGCAAGGGCGCGCACAGCCTGGCGGCGCTGGCCGCCGAGGTGCTGGGCGCAGATCCGTTCTCCGGGGCGGTGCTGGTGTTCCGTTCGCGCCGTGCCGACCGGATCAAGATCCTCCTCTGGGACGGCGGCGGCCTGGTCCTGGTCTGGAAGCAATTGGAGGGAGGCGCGTTCCGCTGGCCGCCGGTGGTGGACGGCGTGCTGCGTCTGACGCCGGTGGAGTTCGCCGCGCTGTTCGACGGGATCGATTGGCGGCGCGTGCAAACGCTGCGGGAGATTCCCACGCCGAGCGCGCCGGCATAGAATCCGCGGCACGATGCGCGCCGCGGGAGACGACAGGCCGACACTGCCGGAGGACCCCGCAGCCCTGCGCGCGCTTCTGCTCGAGACGCTGGTCGAGGTCGACACGCTGGTCGCCGAGCGTGATGCGCTGACGGCGCAGAACGAGCGCCTCCAGCACCTGCTGCTGAAGCTGAAGCGCCGGCAGTTCGGGCAGAAATCCGAGAGGCTCCCCGAGGAGCAACTGCTGTTCGCCTTCGAGGAGATCGAGGCGACGCTGGCCGGGAACGCGGCCGAGGCCGGCAAGGCCTCTCCGGCGCTGCGCGACCAGCACAAGAAGCGCCGCCGGGCAGGCCGGGGCCGACTGCCGGCGCACCTGCCGCGCATCGAGCAGGTGCTGGCGCCCGAGGCGACGGTGTGCCCCTGCTGCCAGGGCCCGCTGGTCGAGATCGGCACCGATGCCGCCGAGCGGCTCGACGTGATCCCGGCGCGGTTCCGCGTCCTCGTCACGAAGCGGCCGAAGCTGGCCTGCCGGGCCTGCGCCGGCGTGGTGCTGCAGGCGCCCGCGCCGGCCCGCCTGATCGAGGGCGGGGTGCCGACCGAGGCAACGGTCGCCCACGTGCTGGTCTCTCGCTACGCCGACCATCTGCCCCTTTACCGCCAGGCGCAGATCCTGGCGCGGCAGGGGATCGAGATCGGCCGCGAGGTGCTGGCCGACTGGACCGGCACGGGGGCGCTGGAGATCATCCCGGTGGTCCGGCGCATGCGGGAGATCCTGCTGGCCTCCTCGCGGCTGTTCGCCGACGAGACCACGATGCCGGTCCTCGACCCTGGACGTGGCAAGACCAAGAAGGGCTATGCCTGGGCGATCGCGCGCGACGACCGGCCCTGGGGCGGGACGGACCCGCCGGCGGTGGTGTTCCACTACGCGCCGGGCCGCGGCGCCGAGCACGCGAAGGCACTGCTGGGCGGCTATCGCGGCATCCTCCAGTGCGACGGCTACGGCGCTTACAAGACGCTCGCCGCGGCGAGCGAGGGCATCACGCTGGCATTCTGCTGGTCGCACCTGCGCCGGCAGTTCATCGAGCTAGCCAAGGGCAAGACCGCGCCGATCGCCACCGAGACGCTGCAGAGGATTGCCGCCCTCTACGCGGTCGAGGCGGAACTGCGCGGCAAGCCGCCCGACATCCGCCGCGCCGTCCGCCAGGAACGAAGCCGCCCCCTTGTCGAGGACCTGTTCGCCTGGTTCTCGGCGCACCTCGCGCGGCTGCCGGGCAGCAGTCCGACGGCAGAGGCCATCCGCTACGCGCTGAACCATCGCGACGGCCTGATGCGGGTCCTCAAGGACGGTCGGATCGAGCTGGACACGAACACGGTGGAGCGCGCCATCCGACCGATCTGCCTCAGCCGCAAGAATGCGCTCTTTGCCTCCGGCGACGATGGCGGGGCCAGATGGGCGGCCGTGGCCTCGTTGGTGGAGACCTGCAAGCTCAACAGCGTCGACCCGCAGCGCTACCTCACCACAGTGCTGACGCGCCTGGTCAACGGCTGGCCCAACAGCCGCATCGACGAGCTCATGCCATGGCACTGCGCGGCCGACGAAAACAGCTGACGATCAAGCAAAGGCCGCAAGGGTCCGTAGACCTCGCTTACCCTGCGGGAGCTATGGCCGAAACTGGGTGATGGCGATATGAGAGAGGCGGCGTATCGAGGTGGGTGGAAGCCTGCCTGAACCTCCCGAAGGAGCGATACGCCGAGATGAGCGATACCACTGTTGTCCCCCTTCGTCAGCCGGAGACGGTCGAGGATCCGCTGACGGCGGTCCTGAGGAGCGGCGCCCGCCGGCTCCTGGCCCAGGCCATTGAGGCCGAGGCGGAGGCCTTTCTGGCCGAGATGAAGGGGGAGCGGCTACCGGACGGGCGTGAGCGCCTGGTTCGGCACGGGCATGGCCCGGAGCGTCTGGTCCAGACCGGGATTGGCCCGGTGCCGGTGCAGCGGGTCAAGCTGCGCGACCGCGGCGCCGGCGAGGAGGCAGGTGGCGAACGGATCCGCTTCACCTCGGCTCTCCTGCCGCGCTGGGCACGGCGGACGCGGAGCCTGGATGCCCTGCTGCCGATCCTCTACCTGCGCGGGGTCTCGATGGGCGATTTTCAGGAGGCGCTCGGGGCCTTGCTGGGCCGCGACGCCCCGAACCTGTCGCCGTCGGTGGTCGCGCGGCTGCGCGACGAGTGGCAGGCGGACTACGCACGCTGGCAGCGGCGCGACCTGTCGGCCCGGCACTACGTCTACATCTGGGCCGATGGTGTCTACCTGCAGGCGCGCATGGAGCCGCAGGCCGAGTGCATGCTGGTGCTCATTGGCGCCACCCCGGAAGGCAAGAAGGAGCTGCTCGGCTTTCAGGTGGGCCTGCGCGAGAGCACGCAGAGCTGGCGGGAACTGCTGGTCGACCTCAAGGCCCGTGGCCTGGCGATGGCGCCCGAACTGGCCACGGGCGATGGCGCGCTCGGCTTCTGGAAGGCGCTGGAGGAGGTCTCGCCGGCGACCCGGCATCAGCGGTGCTGGGTGCACAAGACCGCCAACGTGTTGGACAAGCTGCCCCGGTCCGTCCAGCCGGCCGCCAAGGCCGACCTGCGCGAGATCTGGCAGGCGCCCGACCGCGACACGGCCGAGACGGCGATCACCAGCTTCGCCGGGAAATACGGGGCCAAGTACGAGAGGGCCGTCACCTGCCTGGTGAAGGACCGGGACGCGCTCCTCAGCTTCTACGACTTCCCCGCCGAGCACTGGGACCACCTCCGCACCTCGAACCCCATCGAGAGCGTGTTCGCCACCGTCCGACACCGCACCGTCCGGACCAGGGGCGCCCTGTCCCAGGACACCGCCCGGCTCATGGTCTTCAAGCTCGTCATGGCCGCCGCCAAGACTTGGCGCCGGCTGAAGGGCGAGAACCAGTTGCCCAAGCTCATCCAGGGCGTCACATTCAAGAACGGCGTCGAGGTCATCAACACGCCAGCACAGAACGCCGCCTGATCACCGCGTCACCCAAATTCCAGCGTAGCTCCCCTGCGGTCGAACACGGTTGAAGTGAAGTTCAAGGTTCCCGAGCGTCCGAGCCGCCTGGACCCGTTTGCCGACAAGCTCTCGGAATGGCTGAGGGTGGAGGCGGGCAAGGGCCGCAAGGGGCGCCGGACGGTGCGTCAGATCCACGCGGACCTGGTGTCCCTGGGTTATGGCGGATCCTACGGCCGGGTCGCAGCCTTCGTCCGGCGCTGGCAGGCGAGACGGGAGGTGGCGCAGCGGACCACCGGGCGCGGGGTGTTCGTACCGCTCGCCTTTCAGCCCGGCGAGGCGTTTCAGTTCGACTGGAGCGAGGACTGGGCGACGGTGGGCGGCAAGCGGCTCAAGCTGCAGGCCGCCCATACCAAGCTGTCCCACAGCCGAGCCTTCGTTATCCGGGCCTACAAACTGCAAACCCACGAGATGCTGTTCGACGCTCTGGCCGAGGCATTCCGGGTGCTGGGCGGGGTGCCGCGTCGCGGCATCTTCGACAACATGCGGACGGCCGTGGATCGCGTCGGCACGGGCAAGGTCCGGCAGGTCAACGCGCGGTTCCAGGCGATGGCCAGCCATTACCTGTTCGAGCCGACATTCTGCTCTCCGGCCTCAGGTTGGGAGAAAGGTCAGGTCGAGAAAAACGTCCAGGACGCCCGGCGGCAGATCTGGCAGGGCATGCCGCCGTTCGCGGATCTGTCCTCCCTTAACGCCTGGCTGGAGGCCCGCTGCATCGAGCGCTGGGGCGAACTGTCCCACGGGGTGCTGCCGGGCAGCGTCGCCGAGGTGCATGCCCGGGAGAGGGCGAGCCTGATGCCGATGGGACGGGCGTTCGACGGCTTCGTCGAGCACGCCAAGCGGGTGTCGCCGACCTGCCTCGTGCACTTCGAGAGCAACCGCTACAGCGTCCCCGCCTCGTTCGCCAACCGGCCGGTGAGCCTGCGGGTCTATCCCGACCGGCTCGTCGTGGCAGCCGAGGGACAGATCCTGTGCGAGCACGCCCGGATCGTCGAGCGCTCGCACGACGTCCCCAGCCGCACCGTCTACGACTGGCGGCACTACCTGGCGGTGATCCAGCGCAAGCCGGGAGCGCTGCGCAACGGCGCGCCCTTCGCCGAGATGCCGGAGGCATTCCGCAGGCTCCAGGCCCAGCTCCTCCGGCGGCCAGGAGGCGAGCGGGAGATGGTGGACATCCTCGCCCTGGTGCTGCAGCACGACGAGGGGGCCGTGCTCTGCGCCGTGGAACTGGCCCTCGAGGATGGCGTCGCCACCAAGACCCACATCCTCAACATCCTGCACCGCCTGACCGACGGCATGAGCACGGCCGCGGCGATCGATGCACCCCAGGCCCTCGCCCTGAACCAGGAGCCGAGGGCCGACACCGGCCGCTACGACGCGCTGCGGACCCGCGAGGTGCGCCATGCGTCATGATCCCGCCAGTGCCGCCCTCGTGGTCATGCTGCGCGGGCTCAAGATGTTCGGTATGGCCCAGGCAGTCACCGAGCTGGTGGAGCAGGGCGCGCCGGCGTTCGAGGCGGCGGTCCCCATCCTCTCCCAGTTGCTCAAGGCCGAGATGGCTGAACGCGAGGTGCGCTCGATCGCCTACCACATCAAGGTAGCCCGGTTCCCCGCCTACAAGGATCTGGCGAGCTTTGATTTCGCCGTGAGCGAGGTCAACGAGGCGACGGTCCGGCAGCTGCACCGGGGCGAGTTCACCGAGCGGGCCGACAACGTCGTGCTCATCGGCGGGCCAGGCACCGGCAAGACGCACCTCGCCACGGCCCTGGGCGTCCAGGCCATCGAGCATGGCCGCAAGAAGGTCCGGTTCTACTCCACCGTCGACCTGGTGAATGCGCTGGAGCAGGAAAAGACCGCGAACAAGGCCGGGCAGCTCGCCGACCGCCTGCTCCGTCTCGACCTCGTCATCCTCGACGAGCTCGGCTACCTGCCGTTCAGCTCCTCGGGCGGTGCGCTGCTGTTCCACCTGCTCAGCAAACTCTACGAGCGCACCAGCGTCGTGATCACCACCAACCTGAGTTTCAGCGAGTGGGGTGGCGTGTTCGGCGACGCCAAGATGACCACGGCCCTGCTCGACCGGCTCACCCACCACTGCCACATCCTGGAGACCGGCAACGACAGCTTCCGGTTCAGGAGCAGCTCGGCCGAGCCCAGGAACAGGAGGACCAAAACACCCGCTTGACCCACGACCAGAGCCCGCGGGACATATCTCTGCACGGGTCAGTTCTCGATGGAAACGTAGGGTCAGTTCTCAGCGAAACTCAACATCCCGGCCGCCCTCGTCGAGGAAGCGGACCGGGTGTTGCGGGACGCGGCGGTGCGCAAGCCAGCGCTGAGGATCGCCGACGGGCACGCCTACACCACGACGGCGCTGATGTCGGTTCTGAACGAGGCGCGACGCCGCTCAGGCGTTCTACCGCCCGTCTCGAGCTATGCTGGAAACTGGGTGACGCCGTGATCAGGCGGCGTGCTGCGCTGGCGTGTTGGTAACCTCGACGCCGTTCTTGAATGTGATGCCCTGGATCAGCTTGGGCAACTGGTTCTCTCCCTTCAGCCGGCGCCAGGTTTTGGCCGCAGCCATGACGAGCTTGAACACCATCAGCCGAGCGGTGTCCTGCGACAGTGCGCCCTTGGTGCGGACGGTCCGGTGCCGGACGGTGGCGAACACGCTCTCGATGGGGTTCGAGGTGCGTAGGTGGTCCCAGTGTTCGGCGGGGAAGTCGTAGAAGGTCAGCAGAGCGTTGCGGTCCTTCAGCAGGCAGGTGGCCGCCTTCTCGTATTTGGCCCCGTACTTCTCGGCGAAGGTCGTGATCGCCGCTTCCGCTGTCGCGCGGTCCGGCGCCTGCCAGATCTCGCGTAGATCGGCCTTGGCGGCTGGCTGGACCGACCTCGGCAGCTTATCCAAGACGTTGGCGGTCTTGTGCACCCAGCACCGCTGATGACGGGTGGCCGGGCAGACCTCCTCGAGCGCCTTCCAGAAGCCGAGCGCGCCATCGCCTGTGGCCAGTTCGGGCGCGATCATCAGGCCACGGGCCTTGAGGTCGACCAGCAGTTCCCGCCAGCTCTGCGCGCTCTCGCGCAGGCCCACCTGGAAGCCAAGCAGCTCCTTCCTGCCCTCCGGCGTGGCGCCGATCAGCACCAGCATGCATTCGGCCTGCGGCTCCATCCGGGCCTGCAGGTAGACGCCGTCGGCCCAGACATACACGTAGCGACGGGCCGACAGGTCGCGCCGCTGCCAGCGCGTGTAGTCCGCCTCCCAGTCGTCCCGCAGCCGCGCGATCACCGAGGGCGACAGGTTCGGCGCCTCGCGGCCCAGCAGGGCCCCGAGCGCCTCCTGAAAGTCGCCCATCGAGACCCCGCGCAGGTAGAGGATCGGCAGCAGGGCATCCAGGCTCCGCGTCCGCCGCGCCCAGCGCGGCAGAAGAGCCGAGGCGAAGCGGATGCGCTCGCCGCCCGCCTCCTCGCCAGCACCGCGGTCGCGCAGCTTGACCCGCTGCACCGGCACCGGGCCGATCCCGGTCTGCACCAGCCTCTCCGGGCCATGCCCGTGCCGCACCAGGCGCTCGCGCCCATCCGGCAGCCGCAAGCCCCTCATCTCGGCCAGGAAGGCCTCCGCCTCGGCCTCAACCGCCTGGGCCAGCAACCGGCGGGCCCCGCTCCTCAGGACCGCCGTCAGCGGGTCCTCCACCGTCTCAGGCTGACGAAGTGGAACGACAGTGGTATCTTTCGTCATGGCGTATCGCTCCTTCGGGAGGTTCAGGCAGGCTTGTCACCCACCTCGATACGCCGCCTCTCTCACACCGCCATCACCCAGTTCCGGCCATAGCTCCCCGTCTCCTTCAGCGGCCTCAAGCTGGTGGACCGGCCGCTCTGGTATGCGCTGCATTCCTTGGGCTTCCCCGGTGACGGTCCGGGTCAGAACACCCACCCGAACCCCCGCGTCGAAGCCCTCGGTGCGCGCGACCATTGGGCGGCGGAGCGCGCCGCCCGCGCTCCGCTCGTCACGCCGATGCTGGACCAGGCTCTCGCAGCCATTCGCGCGGCCCATCGGCAGCATAGCGAAGCGCAGCGGGCCGCCACGCTCGACATCTGATCTGGCGAAACTCGCTACGTCCATTCGCACGGAGCCCCCTCTCCCTGAGGGGACACACGCAGGAGGCACCATGAACCCGTCCCATCTCAGCCTGGTCGTCGGTGGCGCCGCTGCGCCGAGCGCCGACCATCCCGACACCACCACGCCGCTGCCCGGAGCTGGCACGCTGCATCTCCACCTTCATGTCGGCGGTGAAGCCAGGGCTCCCGGGGAGAAGGGCCAGCCCCTCAGTCGCTGGACCGGCCTCTTGGCGGGCATGGCGCTGGTGGTGGCCTTCGGCGGTGGCTATCAGATCGGCCATCGGCCGGCGCGGGATGACGTGTCCAACCTGCGCCCGCCAGCTCTGTCCGAGTTCACGCCCCCGGCTGAGGCGGTGATGCCGAGCACCGCGCGCGGGCTGCCGGCCATCCAGCGCGACTTGGCGCTGCCGCCCCGGATCATCCCGCCGCAGGGCGCCGCGCCGCAGGCGGCCACCGCACCCGCCGCTCCAAACGCGCCCGGCACCCCCGCTGCCGCCGGCACAGGCCCAGCCGGGCCGAGCCGCAACGCCTTCGGCCTCGAGAACTGACCCATGATCCAGCGTGAGATCCTCGGGCCGCAGGAGCGGTTCGAACGATCCGGCACCCAGGGTCTCCGCGACGTCCGGCCCTTCACCACTCGCTTCGTGGAGGGGCTGAAGAGCTCTGCCTCGGCCCTGGTACTCGCCGGCATGGCTGGGGCGACCTTCTTCTACCCGGCCTGCCTTGATCTGACCCTGCCGGTCTCGCTGCTCTATGGCACCTGGGTGCTGACTCGCCGGTCCACCCTGCCGATCCGACTGCCCCGCAGCGCCGAGGTCCTGGATTACAACTACCCGGACCCGGCCACCCGCCGTGCTCGCATGGCCGCGGGCTCCATCTTCCTTGGCTGGGACCAGGGCACCGGCCAGGAACTCTGGATCACCAACGAGGACGGCCGCCAGCACGGCACCATCCCGGGCACCACGGGCGCGGGCAAAACCACCGCCATCCTGAGCCTGCTCAGCAATTCACTCACCCACGGTAGCGGCTTCGTGCTGGTGGATGGCAAGGCCGACAACAAGCTCTATGGCGAGATCTACGCCCTGGCGCGGTCCTTTGGCCGCGAGGACGATGTGCTCGCGCTCAATTTCCTGACCGCGAGCGGGATCAAGGAGAGCAACACCTTCAACCCGTTCGCCACGGGGAACGCCGACGCGATCCGCGAACTGCTGGCGAGCCAGCTTGGCGAGCAGCAGGCCAATGACAGCAACGGGGTGTTTCGCGCCCGCGCTATCGCGCTGATCGGCACCATGGCCCCGGTGCTGGTCTGGATGCGCGACCACAAGGGCGTGCCGATCAACATCGAGACGATCCGCTTTGCGCTGGAGCTGCGGGGCATCTGGATGCTGGCCACGCAGCGGATCTTCTGCTCGCGCAACGCCGAGACGGGCGAGGTGATCGAGATCCCCGTTCCCGACATGCCGGAGGATATCATCTACCCGGCGAGCGCCTATCTCGGCGAGCTGCCGGGCTACGACACCTCCGTGCCCTACAACGAGCAGAAGGGCGACGAACCCTCGAAGCAGCACGGCTTCGCACTGTTCTACTTCACCGCAACCTTCACCCAGCTCGCGGTATCGCTCGGGCACATCTTCAAGGTGCTGAGCGGCGACATCGACATGCGCGACGTGGTGCTCAACCGGCGCATCCTGGTGGTGAACCTGCCGGCGCTGGAGAACTCCGACGACACCCTGGCGGCGCTCGGCAAGATCGTCGTGGCCAGTTTGCGCGGCATGCTGGCCCAGCTGCTCGGCGCCAAGCTCTCAGGCGATTCGAGCGAGATCTTCTCCCTCAAGCCAGGGATGGGCGAAGGGCCATTCCACGTCGCCTTCGACGAGCTGGCCTATTACGCGACCAACGGCATGGATCGCATGCTGGCCATGGGGCGCGGCCTGAACATCATGTTCTGGCTCGGCTTCCAGGAGCTGTCCGGCATCTGGGCCCGCCTCGGTGAGAAGACCGCGTCGCTGCTCGGCAACGCCAACCTGACCATCGCCATGCGCCAGCAGGACGCGCAGCGCACCCGTGAGTGGATCGAGAAGACCGCCGGGCAGACCTATGTCACGCAGGCCACGTCCTTCCAGGGCGGCAGCGACGGCGTGTATCGCGAGGCGCAGCACGCCGAGATGCGCCAGGTCGGCCGCGTCGAGTGGAACGACCTGCAGCGCCTGCTCGAGGGCGAGGCGATCGTGCTGTTCGGCGGCCGGCGCATCTACGCCAAGCTGTTCCACGCCAAGGTCGACAGCAACGGACCGATCCGCCTCAACGTGCCCCTGATGCTGGCGGCTCCCCCTGTCGAGGCGGTGCGGAGCCGCCGGGACGGCATCGCCGCGCTCTCCGAGCTGATCGAGACCGGCGAACTTACCCGCGGTAGGTCGGCCGAACTGCCGCCGGTCCTCCGGGCGGTGGTCGACGGCTTCAAGGCCTCGGACGCCCCCGACGTTCCGGGCCGGGTCGCAGCGGCGATCGCGGCCGTGGAGGCCGTTCCGCCCGATCCCCGGCCGGACGGCACCCGTGCCGAGCCGCCGGAGGGCGACTTCCGCCAGATGCTGGGGGAGGCCGCCGAAGGATCGGACGACGGCGACATGGGACAGGGGCTTCCGGGAGGCAACGTCGATCCCGAGGCTATCCCCCTGCTGACCGAGATCGAGCGCCATGGCGGCGCGACCGGCGCCGCCGCACGCCGGAACAGCCTCGTCGCGATCGGCGCCGGGCAGGAGGCGCAAAGCGCCCTCCCGCCCGGCCCCCATCCAGCCATGACCGCGGCCGAGCTGCGTGTCCGCATCGACCAGATCATCGAGCGGATTGCGGCCCGACCACGGAGATGAACATGGACAGCACCACCAGGCTGGCTCGTCACACAGGCTCCAGAGCGGCGATGGCTTTCATGAGGGTTGCTCGTAAGCAGCCGGCGGCCGAGACACCCCGAAGCCGGAGTTCCGCACTCTTGTTGCATGCCGAAGCTGCCCCTAAAGACGTGTCATGTCGAAGAAATTCCTCACCGATGTGATCCAGCAATCGTCGGGCCTGACGGGCGTTGCCTCAGGTCAGGTCGCGGCCGACCTCATTGCCGCCATCAAAGCCGAGATCGTCGAGACTAGGCGCTTCTCCTTGCCGGACTTCGGCTCCTTCGCGGTCCGGGAGACCCCGAAGCGGAGCGCACTCAATCCGCGCACCGGCGAGAAGGTGGCGGTTAAAGCCGGCGCGACGGTCAAGTTCAAGGCGGCACCGTCTCTGAAGGAGGCTGCCTTCGCCGGAGTGAAGAAGGCCAGGCGCAAGGCCGCCAAGGGCTGACGACAAAAGGCCACCGTCCGCCGCCATCCCATCACGCGCCAGCCTTGCATCCATCGAGGGATTAGCACGATGAATACAGCAGAGTTGATCAGCCATGTCTCCGCCGAGGCTGGCTTGGAGAAGGTCGCGGCAAAAAAGGCCGTCGACTCTGTCATTGCGGCGATCCTCGCCGCGGCAAAGCGCGGTGATGAGGTGAACCTCGCCGGATTCGGCAAGTTCAAGGTGAAGGACGTCCCCGCCCGGCAGGGCCGGAATCCCGCAACCGGCGAGACGATCGAGATTGCGGCTGCGCGCAAGCTCACCTTTTCGCCGGCCAAGCAGGCAAAGGACGCCCTCGCCGTCTGACACGGTTCTCGGCGTCAACATCGATCAGCGTGCATCGACGAAGACCGGCTTGGCCGAGAGTTCCACCTCGATGCCATGGGCTTTGACAGTGCGGAGCAGTTCCTCCTGTCCCAGCCGCAAATATCGCGTGAGGAGCTGAAGGTAGAGGCCGACGAAGCGCGGCCCATGGGCGTCGGTCTCGTCGTCAGCCGTGCTGCTCAGCGCGTGCGCGAGTTCATGCAGGAGCAGGAAAGAGGGTACAGGGTCCGGCAGGCGCAGCACGAGCCGAGAGCCGGTACCCTGGAGGCGCCGAGCCTGACGGGGCAGGGGCTCCACCCTGGGTGGCCAGCGCAGTCCCATCTCCGCCCAGATAGCGTCGACCATACCCTGGGCAGCGGCAAAGGGGAGGGGAGCCTGACCATAGGGCGTGACCGCCTCCTCCTCCCAGGTATAGACCCGGGCGCGCTGAGCGTCGCGCGATCTCACGGCCGGAGTAGCCCGCCTCGAGCGCTCGCGAGGGGCCGGTCAAGGTTGACGCGGCCGCCGGCAGCATAGCCCTGCTGGTAGGCTCCATCCTCCCGGATCCCGCTACCACGGCCGTTGACGAGGCGGATCTTGGTGGCCTTGAAAGCTTCCTCGACCACGCTGGTCTTGACCACCATCAGTGCGGTGCCGGTCACCCGCTGGGCGGAGACGGCCTTGTCTCGTGCCTGGTGCATGGCTTCCAGCCGCTCGTCCAGTCGCCCGGCCATGCCGCGCGCAAAGCTGGTGGAGGCGGCCCGCAGGTCCTGACCCCGCAGGTGGGGCGAGCGGACACGGAAGGCGCGCACCTCCTCGATCATGGCGCGGTCGATCACGGCATAGAGGTAGGTGGCGAGCACCACGTCCGGCTCGAAGCCAAAGAAGACGTAGCGCGGGCGGTCCTCATCGGCAGCAAGCCAGACGCGGCATTCGCAGAAGCGCGCGATGGCCGGCACACAGCCATCGATCGGCCGGCGCCGCCGACCGGGAAGGGGAACCTCGCGCTGGATGCAGGGCTCGGCCCGGAGGTCCACCTCCTCCATGCTGAGGGCGTAGCGCTCCAGGAGCCGTCCGACCATCTCGGCGGCAGCCATTGCCTCGGCTTCGGTGCAACCATTGGCGATGGTACGGTCGGCGAGAGCCCGGATCCGGGCCTTGACCCGCTCGCGCTCGGCAGCCTGGCTCAGAAGGCGTCCTCCAGCGCGTCCAGGTCCACCGGCTGGATCGAGAACCAGACCGGCTCCGGGCTGCGGGCAGCGTTGCGAAGGATGGGCTTGGCGGCCGAGAGCAGGTCCTCGAGCGAGCGGAAGGGGTTTACCGCTTCCTCACCATCGCCGGTCCGCATCATCAAGGCGTGGCCGGCTTTGAACCCGCGCGGGGCAGGGGAGGGGCTGCGTTCCCGCGAGGCTGACGGCTTTGGCAGCGGGGGCGGGGTGACGGGCACGGGGACCGCTTTGGCTGGCATAGGCTCTTCAAGTGGAGCCCCCTTGGGGTCCGCCTCAGTGGGCACCCGGGGACCGGCGGAGATCATGTCCGGCTCCGGCACTGCGGCCGCGATCGGTCGTGGTAGGGCGGGCGCTGGATCCGCAGCTGACGCGACCGGCTCGGCGGAACCGGCCTCGCCTGCCTGCCGGAGTTTGGCGAGGATGGCATAGATGTTGGCGGGGGTGCAGCCATAGCTGGCGGCCACGCCCGCGACCTTCTCTCCCCCGACTTCGACCCTCTCGCGAATCCGGGCGTGCTCCTCCCGAGCGATCCGAGGCATGCCTTGCCCTCCAGCATCAAGAACGAACAAAGAACATCTTCTATCTCGACCGACGCGCCTGGGAAGATTCAAATTTGAATCCGGCGCCACGAGAACGGGGCTGCGCGTCCTGGAGCGAGGCGCACCCTAGCCCGGCTCTTATGCTGACCTGGCCTTTGTTCTCGCCGGCCGGCGGTCGGGCCTGCCGACGGGCGGCTTCCACTCCGTGCGCTTCCGGACGGACCAGGCGTAGCGGGCATCGTCCTCGAGCAGGTGCAGGTGGTCAGAGAGGCGATTACGCTCCATCCAGCCAATCGCCGCCTGCAGCTCGGCAAGGCTCATTTGGGCCCGACTCTTGTTGCCGCTCACGCGCTTCAGGCAGGCATTGTAACGGTGATACAGGCCAGGGCCACCAGCGCCCCCGCGCAGCCCGGACCGACCTGCCTCGTCCTCGACCGCTTGGGCGGCCACCATTTCACCGAGCCGCGCCCGAAGCCGCCGCTCCGCCACGGAGGGCGCCTCAAGCATCTCGCCCTGTGCCTCCTCCTGCTCGGGGCGGCGCATCGCGAGTTCCGGTCCCGGTCGGAGAGTGTCGAAGCGCATGGCGAGAGCGTTGGAGGTAAGGGGGGTGATGCCCTCCTTCGGCGGCGGTAGCTGGTCACGCAGCCAGAGCGGCAGCGCGCCCTGACCGCGGCCGGGCTTCGGCCGACGCGCCAGGGTACCCTGCTCCGTCTCCATGCGGCGGCGGAACTGCGCAAAGAGCGGATCGTCGGGGTGGAACACCAGGGCACGCTGTTCCTCGTAGGGACCGGCATTCGGGTCCACCCGCGTCGCGCGGGCGACCATCTGCTCCAGCCAGGGGCGGGAGCGGATATGTGTCAGGGCCGCAACGACGGCGACTTCTGGTGCGTCCAGCCCCTCATAAGCCATGGCGACCGTGACCAGGATCGAGGGTTCCGGCCGCAGTCGGAAGGCGGCGAGCACCTCGTGGGCGCGCGGGGTGTCGGAGGTGGCAATCTGCGCCACCTCGTCCGCCTGGCCGGCCGGGATCCAGCGCCGGATCACCTCGAGGTAGTGCTTGGCGGCAGCCTGGTCGGGGGCGACGACGAGCAGCTTACCCAAGCCCCGGGCGGCGGCCCCCGCCGGCAGGCCGCGTGCCTCCCGGCGGCGCGCGCGCAGGTCGCGGACGGCCAGGAAGGCCTCCCGCAGCAGCGCTTCGGCAAAACCGGTGCGCAGTGCGGTGAAGAGGGCAGGGCGGGTGGTCTCCTCGGGATAGGCCCCGGCAAGGCGATGGGGGCCGACCTCGATGCCCTCCTCATCGCGCCAGCTGGCTTCGCCGTCCAGCGCCCCGAAGGTGACGGGAAGTACGGCCTTCTCGGCCAAGGCCTGGGCGCGCGAGTAGCCGATGACGGCCCAGCCGGGTGCGTCGAGCTCAACCTCTCGGGTGCGGGCCTTGGGGCCCTTGCGGTAGGGCAGCCAGAGGATGCCCCGCCCGTCCGCCCGCTCCAGCGTGCCCGAGAGCAGGAGACGGACTGTGGCGCATTCGAGGAGTGGCAGGATGGCGCGCGACCAGGCGCTGGCCTCGTCCTCCTCCGCCCGGGCCGCCTGGGCTGCGGCAGTGGGGTCGGTCTCGGCCAGCGCCGGGAGGTGGTGCATCTCGTCGATGACCAGCAGCGTCCGGTGCCTCCGGAACTCGGCGAGGTGCAGATCGGGCGCGGCCGTGACGCCCTGATACGTGGTGACGTAGCCAGCCAGCCCACGGGACGGGTCGGGCGTGTTGCCGGCAGCACGGACGGAAAGCCGGTGACCGAGCGTCGCACGCCAAGCCGGATCAGCGAAGGCCTCCTCGGCCTGCAGGCGCAGGCTGTCGCGCGGAACGACCCAGCAGATGCGCTCGACAATGCCGGCCTCTACCAGCCGGCTCGCGGCAAGGACCGGCAACAGCGACTTGCCGCCGCCTGGCGTGACGGCGGCCAGAACGTCCCTGGCCTCCGTAGCGCCGGTGGCGATCGCATCGATCACGCCGGCGAGACGCATCTGATGCGAGCGATAGGACCGTGGGATCAGAGCGGGGCACCCGAAAACCTGGACTGCTAGAATCCTGATTCTTTGGGATTCCGATGTCTACCCCCTCTGGGAGCGTTAACCCATCTGGCCGCAATCCGGATGGCCGCATCGAGGTTCTACAAGAGTAGAAGCAGAGCTTCGCTCATTGTCTAACCAACCGCCGTCTCCGACCCTTTCACGACATTGGCGCTCCTTGGCGCCAAGTCGAACATGAGAGTGAAAGCGGACATTGAGTCATTGGCGGTACAAGCGGCTGCTTCGCGCTCATCCCGGACATTCGACGATGTAGTTGATGTCCCTTGAAGCGGACCTTCGACGCAGAGTGCGTCGTCAATCCAGGGCACTGGCGAATGTGGCCGGATGGCTCCACCCTTGTCGGCATATCAAGAAGTACACCGGCTCGAAGCGGACACCTCATCACCATGCCGATCCAGAGCGTCGCTTCGGTGTAGCGGTTGGCGATCTCGAAATGGTATCGAAGGTCTTGCTGCCCACATGACTCGCAGGTCTCGATTAGAGCTTCGCGGTCGACGGTACTCTTGGTGAATGCCCACTCCGCGAACGCGGCTGGCAGCGTGCCGGCAACCGACAATGGCAGAATGCTGTCCCTGACCCTCTGCGTGTAACCTGACACCCTCCGACCCTTATTTAAGTCCGCTTACCTTAGCATCCTTGCTATTTAAGCCAAAAAGCGATTACTTTAATAGCCTGGGTTGGTCAAATTCGGAACCATGGTCGAAACTGCCACTGAGAGCCGCCGACTCGGCCGCTTCCTGGACACGCCGGTGGCCGGTGAAGTCGTGCGCGCCTTCGTGCCGCCGCCACTCCCTCCCGATCCGCCGATCGATGTGCTCTCCCTCCTCGAGCGCCTGAGTGTCGCCGAGCGGGCGCTGGGCCGACTCGACGGAATCACCATGCTCCTGCCGCGTCAGGAATTGTTTCTGTATATGTACGTCCGAAAGGAAGCGGTGCTCTCGTCCCAGATCGAGGGCACGCAATCGACGCTCTCGGACCTTCTCCGGTTCGAAACCGAAGCGCAGGCCGGCGAACCGATCGACGATATCCGCGAAGTCTCTAACTATGTCGACGCTATGATGTTCGGCCTTGAGCGCCTCGCGGAGCTGCCGCTGTCCCTCCGGCTCATTCGCGAGATGCACGCCCGCCTGCTTCGCAGCGGGCGCGGCGGCACCAAGAGTCCCGGTGAGTTCCGGCGATCGCAGAATTGGATCGGCGGGAATCGACCGAGCAACGCGCTTTACGTCCCGCCCCCCGTCACCGAACTCGACGCGGCCCTTGGCGCGCTCGAGGCCTTCATGCATGAGGACCGCTCGCGGCTCCCGGCGCTGATCAAAGCCGGCTTGCTGCACGTCCAGTTCGAAACCATCCACCCTTTCCTCGACGGTAACGGCCGCATCGGCCGCCTTCTCGTGACGCTGTACCTTTGCGTGCAAGGCGTCCTGCGGAAGCCGCTCCTCTATCTCAGCCTGTACCTGAAGACCCGACGCGCCGACTATTATCGGCTGCTGCAGGAGGTCCGCGAACGCGGCTCGTGGGAAACTTGGCTAGAGTTTTTCCTGGACGGTGTCGCCGAGACCGCCAACCAGGCCTTCGATGCAGCGACGCGCATCGCCGAGCTTTTCAAGCTGGATCGCGAGCGCATCGCGGCCGAAAGCGAGCGCGCGGGTTCAGCGCTGCGCATCCACGATCTTCTGCAGCAGCACCCGTATGTGACCAGCAATCAGCTCGTCCAGCGCACCGGCCTTTCATCCCCAACCGTGAACGCGGCCCTGGCCGACCTTGAGCGCCTCGGCATCGTCGAGGAAGTGACGGGACGGCGACGGGGCCGCGTTTTCGGCTATCGCCGCTACCTCGCCATCCTGAGCGAGGGGACTGACCCCCTCGCGACGTCCTGATTCCGTCATCGAAAGCAAGTCCCTTGCGTCTCGAAAGCGTCACCCTCTCTGGCTTCCGCTGTTTCGGTCCTGATCCCCTAAAGGTTCCGCTGAGTCCGGAGGTCACGGCCGTCGTCGGTCCCAATGCGGCGGGCAAGACCGCGCTCCTCAAGGCACTCTCCAAGTTGTTCGGGGTCAGCCGCGCCGAGCGTAGTGTCCAGCGCTCCGACTTTCACCTCGCCGCGGACGCCGATCCGGACGATCGCACGGCCAAGGATCTGGTCATCGATGTGCTGATCGCACTCCCCGAACTCGCCAATGGCACCGCGACGCCGGAGACCGTCGCACCGTCCTTCCGTCACATGCTCATCACGCGCGAGGACAAGCCGCCCGTGTGCAGGATGCGCCTCGAGGCGCGCTGGGAAGACGACGGCACCGCCGAAGGCGAAGTCTCCCAGGACCTCTATTGGGTCGACACATTGGACGACGTGCCCGCCGAGGCGAAGAAGCATCCGGTACCGCCAGCCGACCGAGGCCTAATCCAGCTCTACTACACCCCGGCCAGTCGCGACGCGGGCGCGCAAGTGCGGGCCACCACCGGCGCGCTCGCAGCCCGGCTGCTGCGCGCCATCGAATGGTCGGACGACGCTCGCGGCAGCGTCGACGAGGCCGCGCAGGCGCTGACCGACGCGTTCGAAGGCGAAGCTGCTATCGAGGCAATCGGCTCGGCGCTGCAGGCACGCTGGTCCTCGCTCCATGACGACGCCGTCGATACCAAGCCGCGACTCAGTCTGGTCAGCCGTCGCTTTGAGGAGGTGGTGAGTAAGATCGCTGTCATCTTCGAGCAAGGCCCAGACGGCCACGAGCGCGGGCTCGACGCGCTGAGCGACGGCCAGCAGTCATTATTTTATTTCGCGCTCGCCGCAGCCGTGTTCGACATGGAGCGCCAAGTCGTGACCGGGAAGGTCGAGGGCTTTCAGCAGGATCAGCTGCGGATACCGGCCCTGTCGATCTTCGCCCTGGAAGAGCCGGAAAACCATCTCTCCCCCTACTTTCTGGCGCGCATCCTGCGCCAGGTCCGCTCATTGACTGCCGACGGCGGCGCCCAGGCGCTGGTCACCAGCCATTCGCCCGCCGTGCTGAGCCGGGTCGATCCCCGGGAGGTCCGCTACTGCCGCTGCGATTCCGCGACGCGTGTGTCCACGGTAAAGAAGATCAAGCTACCGAAAGCCGTCGGCGAAGAGGCCAAGTTCGTCCGCGGTGCGATGCTCGCCTTTCCCGAACTGTATTTCGCGCGCTTCGCCCTGCTCGTCGAAGGCGATTCCGAGCGCGTCGTGCTTCCCCGTCTGGCCGAGGCGCTCAACCTTCTCATCGACCCGGCGTTCGTCGCGATCGTTCCGCTCGGCGGACGGCATGTTCAGCACTTCTGGCGACTACTCGCGCAACTCGACATTCCCTATGCCACCCTCCTCGACCTTGATCTCGGGCGGGCGGGCGCCGGGTTCGGCAGGATCAAGACTGCCATCGAGAATCTCATCGATATCGGCATTCCGAAGGCGGAGCTGCTCAAGCTGGACAAGGGCGTGCTCGCCGACGCCGATTTCGCGAATATGCACACTTGGCAGGATGCCGAGGATCGCGAGATCCTCCGCGGCTGGATCAACTGCCTCAAGAAGTACGGCGTCTTTTTCTCGGAGCCGCTCGATCTCGACCTTGCGATGCTCAAGGCCTTTCCCGAGGCCTATGAGGCAGTCACCCCGGCCGGCGGCGGCCCTCGGATGGAGGTCGATGACGCGGCCAAGGCCGTGCTGGGGACGAAGGGGCCCGGGCTTGCCCTCTACACGGGACCCTACAAGGGCCATCCTCCACTCTTCCCGGTCTATCGCTATCATTTTCTGACCCAGAGCAAGCCCGCGACGCACCTCGCCGCCTTGACCCACATCAAGCGCGCCGCGCTGAAGGCCGATATGCCCAAGGTGCTGGCGGAGGTGCTGGGCCACGTCTCCAAAAGTCTGCGGCGAGACTGAACATGGCCGTCGTCGCGCATCGTATCCGCCCCGATGAATGGACTCCGACGGGAGTTCAAGCGCTCGAGGCGAACGCGCTCCTTGTAGTGAAGTCCGGCGATCATCGCTCTGTGATCGCCGGGCCTGGCGCCGGCAAAACCGAGCTACTCGCGCAACGGGCGGCTTTTCTGCTTCAAACTCGGGCGACGCTGGCTCCCCAACGAGTCCTGGCGATCAGCTACAAGCGTGATGCGGCGACCAATCTCGCGGTGCGGGTGCGCCAACGCTGCCATCGCAGTCACGCCTCGCGATTCGACTCCATGACCTTCGATGCCTTCGCCAAAGGTCTCGTCGACCGCTTCGGCCAGGTCTTGCCCGAGCGGTGGCGGCCCCGCCCCGACTACGAGATCATGTGGACGAATTACGATCTATTCGCGGACTTCCTGCAGCGACAGGTCGGCGCTCCGCCGCCGGAGATCGGCGCGATGGCCAACATTCAGGCCATCACGGTCAAGGCGTTCGAGCGGCATCACTTGGTCGGACGACCGCTTCCGGTGGACGGCTGGCGCAAGCCCACGCCGGCGCAGTGGGCGGCTGACCGCTTCTGGCAATCCTCGCTACACGAGGGAGAAAAGACCCGCCTGTCGTTCCCGATGATCAGCCGCCTCGCCGAGCTGCTCCTGCGGCTCAATCCGATGGCGCGCGACGCGCTGCGGCTCACTTATTCGCACCTGTTCATGGATGAATTTCAGGACACCACGCAAGTCCAGTACGACCTCGTCAAGACGATCTTCATGGGCACGAACACGGTTGTCACCGCCGTCGGTGACAACAAGCAGCAGATCATGCGCTGGGCGATGGCGATGGACGATCCGTTCGCCGCCTTCGACGTGGATTTCGGCGCGACACGCACGCCACTCTACAACAATTACCGCTCGTCGCCGGAGCTCGTTCGCATCCAGCACATTCTTGCCAAGGCGCTCGACCCAACGTCTGTCGAGCCTGTGTCGAAGGCGAAACCTGCCATCGACGGCGCGAGCTGCGCGATCTGGGAGTTCTCGACCCCGCAGGTCGAGGCCGCGCGCTTGGCGGCCTTTATCGCGTCTGAGATGACCTCGCTCGGACTCGGCCCACGCGATTTCGTCCTGCTCATTCGTCAGCGCGCCGACCGATACGCGGCCGTACTTGAACCGGCCTTTCAGGCCGCCGGGTTAGAACCCGTTTCATAACGGCTGAGGCGGGGTGAGCGGCGGGGGTTCTGCGCGTTCGGAGGGTGTCTGTGTGTCCTTCGAGGTGGCCCATGTGGACCCCTGCCGCCCGCGCGCAGCTTGCGCGCGGCTCCCAGCCTTATGCAACGTGCCTGACCGATGCCGAGTGGGCCCTGGTCGAGCCCTTCTTGCCAAGCCCTGCAAAGACCGGACGACCCCGGTCCTGGCCGATGCGGCGGGTGGTCGATGCGATCCTCTACGTGCTTCGTACCGGCTGCGCCTGGGCGCATCTGCCCCGCGACTTCCCGCCGCCCGGGACCGTGCACCGTTGGTTCCTGCGCCTCTCGCGCCGGGGCACCTTCGAGCGACTGGCGCACGCCCTCATCATGGCCGACCGCGAGCGGGTCGGCCGAGAGGCCTCACCGACAGCGGCGGTGTTGGACGCCCAATCCGTCCGCTCGGGCGGTGTCGGCGTGAAAGGTGTCCGCGGCTACGATGCCGGGAAGAAGGTGACGGGCCGCAAGCGCCACGCCCTGGTGGACACGGACGGTAGGCTCCTGCTGGCGGCCGTCTCGCCCGCCTGCCTGCATGACAGCCGCGGCGGTGCGGCCCTCCTGGCCATGTCGCGCCGCCCTTGGCCGTTCCTGGCCCGCTGCTTCGCCGACCGCGCCTACGCCGGTCCGCGTGTCGCCCGAGCCTCCCCCGTCGCCGTTACCATCATCGGCAGCGCACCCGGCCGGAAAGGCTTCGCCGTGCAACCCAGGCGCTGGGTGGTGGAGAGGTCCTTCGCTTGGTTCGGCCGATGCCGACGCCTCGCTCGCGATCACGAGGCCACCGTCGGTTCCGCCGTCGCCTTCTTCACCCTCGCCGCCGCCATGATCCTCGTCCGGCGTCTGGCTCAGCCGTTATGAAACGGGGTCTTAGCGCTTCGCAATGAAGCCAGCATGATCGGCGCCGTCGCGCTGCAGGATCTCCTGCCCGACGAGGCTTCGCGCCTGGTCGTCGGCTTGCTCCGTCTCGCGATGACGCCCCGGGCGGGTCGCTACTGGTCAGAGTGCCAGGAAGCCCTGTGTTCCCTCCGCGGGATCGGGGCTGACGACGAAGCTGCGCAGGTTCGTTTCGCGCGAGATCTCGACGCGTTCGCGATCGACCTCGCCAGACGTCAACCGGCGCCACCCGCCGACCGCGCACAGGCCGTCGAAATCGTGCGGCAAGTGATAACCTTCATCGGCCCCGACCGTCTCATTGCCGCCCACCCCGCATATGCCCAGGGCAACTGGCTCGGCAAGGTCCTCCATGCGGCGATCCTTCACCTGACGGCCTCGGCGGCGGACGCCTCTGATTGGGCCGCAGCGCTCGACGCCTATGAGGGTGTTCACGCCGTCCCGCTGATGACGATCCACAAGAGCAAGGGGCTCGAGTATCACACGGTAATCTTTGTCGGTCTGGACGACGATGCTTGGCGTCGGAGCTTTATTGAAGATCAGATCGAAGCAACGGCGGGCTTTTTCGTCGCCTTCACCCGCGCCAAGCAGCGGGTGCTCTTCACCTATTGCGCCCGTCGCGGACCAAGGATTGCGATCGACAGCTTCTATCAGCTTCTGTTGGGGTGCGGCGTGAAGATGCTGTCCGTGGCGTGAAAGAAGGCGGCCCGCTCCGCAGGGCTGGTGGCTCGGCCTTCTTCCGAACTGATCGTTCCGCCTGTGAACACCTCAAGCAAGCAGGGAGGATTCGCTTTCGGAAGTTGCCACATTGTTTTAAAGTTGCGGCATGTCGAAACGGCTGACGCCAAATCAAATCCTGGGCGAGCTCGGCGAGAACGCCGTTCGGGGTCGATTCCTCGTCATGGGATTTCAGTTCGACGGCCGGTCCAGGTTGGAGGCAGGCATCGACGGTATCGCCGAAGTCATGGACCGGGGCCGACCACTCGCCCGCATGATTGCTGTTCAGGTCAAAGCAACAGAATCGAGCCGCTACGCCTCCGAGACGGAAGAGGGCTTCACCTACCTGCTGCGCAGTGACGACCTCGATTATTGGAAAGGCTCGAATCTGCCGGTGATCATCGTGCTCTACCGGCGCTCGGACGAGTCTTTCTATTGGAAACCAGTCGGCCCGGTCGAGAGCGACGAGCGCCGTCTCCAGTTTGACAAGTCAGCCGACATACTCGATCGAAACGCGATTGATCGGCTCGCCGCCTTGACCGTGCCGAAGGCGGGCTTTGGCTACTACGTCCCTCCGCTCGGCGGCGGCGAGGAAGCGTTGGTCAACATCCTGCCCATCGCTCTGCCCAGTGAGATGTTCGTTGCTTCGACGCCATACAACGGCCGCAAGGCGACCACCGTCCTACTCGACGCCGCCGAGCAAGCGCGTTTCGACTGGGTGATCCACGGCAGCGGGTTCTGGTCCTTCCACGACCCGCGCGGCTCATCCTGCCGGAAAATTGTCGATCTCGATCAGGTCGAGGCGATCGACACCGAACAGCTTGCTTTTCACGATGATGTTGACGAGCAGAATAACTTTGTTCATCTGCTGCGCAACGCGCTTAAGCATCAAGTCCGCCAAAACCTTAGAGCCTGATCCGAAATTAAGTTGAGTGGTATCAGCGGGTTAGCTTGACGCCAGCCCAGGTCATTGATTCAGGGGTTTTTGCGAAAACTTCCGGAGATCAACGATGTGGACCGATACCACTCGGGCGCAGTATGCCCGTGCGGAACTGGCTTTGCCAAGCGATTTGACCGATGCCGAATGGGCACTGCTGGAGCCGTTCTTTCCGCCAGCATCGCATGTGGGCCGCCCGCGCAAGTGGCCACTCAGGCGGATTGTCGAGGCGATCCTGTATCTGCTGCGTGGCGGCCTGCCGTGGCGGATGCTGCCGCCCTGCTTTCCGCCGGTCTCGACGGTGCGGCGCTGGTTCTACCTGTGGCGGGACAATAGGCTGTGGTTGTCATTGAACCATGCTCTGTTGCTGATCGCCCGTGAGGGGACGGGTCGCGAAGCCTCGCCCAGCGCCGGGGTAATCGACAGCCAAAGCGTCAAAACCACGGAAAGCGGCGGACCTCGGGGCTATGATGCGGGCAAGAAGACCAAGGGCCGCAAGCGCCACATCCTGACCGACACCGACGGCAATCTCGTCCATGCGGTAGTCCACACCGCCGACATCCAGGACCGTGACGGTGCGCCGCTGGTGCTGGCCGAGATCATCAAGCGCTTCCCGTGGCTGCGCCATGTCTTCGCCGATGGTGGATATGCTGGCGACAAGCTCAGGGACGCCCTCCGGCGGATCGGCAAATGGACCGTCGAGATCGTCAAACGGTCAGATGCCGCAAGAGGGTTTGTCGTCCTCCCGCGCCGTTGGGTTGTCGAACGCACACTGGCTTGGCTCAATCGGAACCGCCGCCTCGCCAAGGACTTCGAGCAGACCATCGCATCGGCTACCGCATGGCTCTTCATCGCCTCGATCCAGCTCTTCGCACGCCGCATCGCAAGGCCATGAAATCACGCCGGATAATTATGAATCAGACTCTTAGCTGGAGCAAGGACCGGAAGCTGCTCTACTTCCGTGCGCTGGACGTCAACATGGCACGGAACTTTGCCTATGACGCGTCGAAGAAGAAGACAGACGCCGACGTCGTCAACGTTGCGATGAGCAAAAAGGAGGAGGGACGTGTTGACTTCGTTCGGCACCACGCGTTCGTGCCGCGGTTCGAGCGGCTCGGACGCCAGTGGTTCCTGATTGTAAATCCGACCTATTATTTTACGACCAACGGATTCATCCCCCATTCATACCCGGCGGCGCTGCTGGCGGGCAAGAAGCGCATGGATAACAGCGCATCCCTGCGCGGCCAAGTCGTGATGTGGCATCGCTTCCTCACCGCGGCGGACCGGGCGGTCGAGCGCGCCGCCGGAGGGCTTTTCGATGAGCCGGAGACGGAGGTCGAGCCGCGACTGCGCTTCGGCGAGCCGCCAGCGGTCCAACTGCGCACACGCGTTCCCGAAGACGTCTGGGGTTCGCCGAAGAAGAAGGCTGATACGACTGACGGACAGGAGAGCCTGTTCGCATGACGGTGTTCGAGACGCACATCTTCGACGAACCCGAACTCGAGTTCGGTGACCGTCACCACCACCCCGATCCGCGCCTCGGCCTGTTCGAGGCCGGTCCGCTCCAGCCCTTCGTCGGCGACGTCATCAAGATTGGTGTCGTGGGGAGTGCCAAGACTGTCGAGGACACGCGCAAGTTCATCGAGCTCGTGGCGAACGGCGTTGAAGGCATGTCCGAGAAGTACCCAAATCTGCATCCGGCCTTTCCCGGGCTCGGCAATCTGAGCCCTTACCGCTGCCGCTTTGAAGTCGAAGAAGGCGCATCTGTCGCTCTCTCACAGACCAAGCTTGATAGGATCGTGAAAGAACCGGATCATCAAAGGGCAGTCGAGCTTGCGGTCGACGAAATTCTCGCCGAGCTTCGCGGACTTGATGACAGCGGCAACCGGCCGCACGTGGCGATCGTCGCGCTCCCCGTCCGCCTGATCGAGCGGGTCTGGAGCGCGAAGGTCGATGCGCGCAGCACCACGGAAAAGGAAGACAGCAGCGGATCGGACGCGCCCAACTTCCGCGGGATGCTTAAAGCAAAGGCGATGGGCCTCAGCTTCCCGATCCAGATCGTGTGGGAAGACGTCGTTGACGACAAAGCCTCGATCCCGCGCAAGGTCAAGGAGAGCAGCGCGCGGCAAATCCAGGATGTTGCAGGGCGTAGCTGGAACCTCCTGACGACGCTTTATTATAAGGGCAGCGGCCGAATACCCTGGCGACGAATGCCCAAGGAAGGCGAATATACTGCCTGCTATGTCGGTGTCAGCTTCTACCGTGAAGCCGGAGGGCAGCAGCTCTTCACCAGCGCGGCGCAGATGTTCGACGAGCGCGGGCGCGGCTTTGTGCTGAAGGGAAAGCGCGCGCATACCGAGAGTCGCGGTCGTCATCCCTATATGACGAACGTCGACGCGCGCGAGCTGATCAACAACGTCCTGTCCGCCTACAAGACCCATCACAAGACGCTCCCGGCCCGCGTGATCGTGCTGAAGACTTCCCGCTTTAAGGATGAAGAAGCCGAGGGTATCCTCGAAGCACTCGACGCGGCTGGAGCTGAGCTCCGGGACCTCGTCTGGGTTCAGGAATCATACTCCATCAAGTTGCTGCGTGATGGAAACTACCCTGTTCTCCGCGGCACCTTCGTGGACCTCGGTGGCAAGGGACTGCTCTATACAAATGGCAGCGTGCCCTATTACGGGACCTATCCTGGTCAGAGTCTGATTCATAATTATCCGGCGTGATTTCATGGCCTTGCGATGCGGCGTGCGAAGAGCTGGATCGAGGCGATGAAGAGCCATGCGGTAGCCGATGCGATGGTCTGCTCGAAGTCCTTGGCGAGGCGGCGGTTCCGATTGAGCCAAGCCAGTGTGCGTTCGACAACCCAACGGCGCGGGAGGACGACAAACCCTCTTGCGGCATCTGACCGTTTGACGATCTCGACGGTCCATTTGCCGATCCGCCGGAGGGCGTCCCTGAGCTTGTCGCCAGCATATCCACCATCGGCGAAGACATGGCGCAGCCACGGGAAGCGCTTGATGATCTCGGCCAGCACCAGCGGCGCACCGTCACGGTCCTGGATGTCGGCGGTGTGGACTACCGCATGGACGAGATTGCCGTCGGTGTCGGTCAGGATGTGGCGCTTGCGGCCCTTGGTCTTCTTGCCCGCATCATAGCCCCGAGGTCCGCCGCTTTCCGTGGTTTTGACGCTTTGGCTGTCGATTACCCCGGCGCTGGGCGAGGCTTCGCGACCCGTCCCCTCACGGGCGATCAGCAACAGAGCATGGTTCAATGACAACCACAGCCTATTGTCCCGCCACAGGTAGAACCAGCGCCGCACCGTCGAGACCGGCGGAAAGCAGGGCGGCAGCATCCGCCACGGCAGGCCGCCACGCAGCAGATACAGGATCGCCTCGACAATCCGCCTGAGTGGCCACTTGCGCGGGCGGCCCACATGCGATGCTGGCGGAAAGAACGGCTCCAGCAGTGCCCATTCGGCATCGGTCAAATCGCTTGGCAAAGCCAGTTCCGCACGGGCATACTGCGCCCGAGTGGTATCGGTCCACATCGTTGATCTCCGGAAGTTTTCGCAAAAACCCCTGAATCAATGACCTGGGCTGGCGTCAAGCTAACCCGCTGATACCACTCAACTTAATTTCGGATCAGGCTCTCAGTATGACCCACGACCTCTCTTGCTCTGCCCGCATTCGAGTTGCGACAGCACGGTCGCGCAGTTGGCGGAAGAGGTATTCTCGTTGACGAAGATCAACTGGAATTCGACCCAAATGAATCAGCGTTTGCCGATCCCGATTCGTGCGGCTCGAACAGTCGGCGAGATACTAAAGTACATGAAAGACGGACAGGTCGAGAGTTCTGATTATCGGAAGTACATCTGATTTATGCGACATCGATTGGAGACAGCACCGCGTAATGCGCGCCTTCCTCCATTCGCGACGTAGTCCTTTCTAACTGGTTTACCGTACTCCTCAACGCCGGAAACGGCCGCTGCGCGGCTGTCGCGCAAAAAGGCGTTGTCGCGGCGTTTAAATCCTGGGTTCCGCGACGGAAACTCGTGACCCACGCAGTCCACCTGTCCGCAACACCGTCTAGTTTACTCCAAACCGGACAGTCCGGTTCCGGCAAGACTCCTCCCGCCGTGCTTTAGAGATATTGGCCTCTGAATGTCCGCTCTGGGAGGTGCACCGGTCATTGCCGCGCAGCCAGCCGACTTCTGCAATCCACCCGTATCGGTCATAGGGGGCGGACGAATGTCCGCTCTGAGGCCGGTGAGCAATCACGCTGCCTCTCCCAGAGGTACGCGAAGCCGCTGCTGGAGCTTCGGCCTTGGCTCTCGAGTTAGGCAATCGCGCGCTCTTCATCCGTTCCTCTTCTTACAATCCTACTTTCCCCGCCGGGCTCGCGTGACTGAGCTTGGACCGACGCACATAGCTCCGCATTGTGGTCAGGCTTCGATGGCGGCTATGGCCCATGATCTCCTCGTCAGGAACCCCACTGCGATAGGCTGAGGTAATGAACCCGGCCCGTAGCCCGTGCGGCGACACAGGCTCCAGCAGAGTTGCCCGGATACCGGCCTGGCGAGCCCGCTTCAGCAGGATCAGCCGCACGGCCTCACCGGTGAGTGCGCCAGAGCGTAGAGTGCCGTGGCGCGTGACAGCTCGGAAGACCGGACCAGCTTCGATCCCGCCAGCCTCGAGCCACGCCCTCAATGCCCGCACGGGGCAGGTCGCGGCGCTCCGGCCAATGGGAATACCAAGGCGGCTGCCTTCGCCTTCCTTATCGGTCTTGGATCGGGGGATCATTAGTTCCACGGCCCGGGGCTTCCAGGTCAGGTGCCCGACCTCAATCCCGCAAATCTCCGAACGCCGCAGGGCACCAGCGAAGCCGATCAGCAACATCGCCCGATCCCGCAAGCCCGCGATGTCGTCCTCGCAGACCGCAACGAGCTTCTGGATCTCCTCGAGGGCAAGCGCCTGAGCACGCTTCGGCGGATCGCCATGCGTGCGGCCAATGCCGCGGAGCACATCCCGGATCGCCGCGTGGCGGGTATCCAGGGAGTGTCCGGCCAGCCGGTGGGCACGCGCGATACCGGCAATTTTCCGCCGCAGGGTCGCCCTGGCATAGCCTTCACCGAGTTCGGCCAAGTATTCGCCAACCAGCTCGGGCCGGGCCGGCATGGAGCCGACGTCACGCGCCTGACACCATTGTGCAAAATGGGTCCAGTCCGCTGTGTAGGCACGAACCGTTGACTGCGCATCGGCCGCGACGAGGTACTGGTCAGCCAGGCGTTTGGCGCGACTGCGAGCCGCGCCGGAACGAGGCGAGCTGCCCTCTTTGCTGCCTTTAGAGTTGCTCATAGGGCGAGGCTAGGGGCTGGGCCTGCCGGTCGTCAACTTGCGATAATCGTCCTTCTCGCAAGTTATTATCTAGACAGGCTTCCGTGAGCTCACACACACAAGATCCTGGATTCCGCGTTGGAAGGGCTCACCTGTGAGCCCCCTCCAGGTCGTCCATGACTAGCCCGTCCTATTCACCGGGTTGGAGCGTAGGGCGTCCTGGCAGGCTGACTTGAGCGTTCGGCACGCGGCTGCATCCGCTTGCGGCGGGGTGGTTGGGCCTGACGGGCGGCGTTGGAAGTTGCTGGGCGAGAGGATTGGTGGGGCACTAGCCCCGTTGCTTATGGTCCGGCCGGATGGAAGCTGCGGGCGAGGCCGCGGAACAGCACGGCATGCGGGCAGGCGGCGGCGAAGGCGAGGCGGACCCGGCTGGCGGTTTCGATGACCCGGCCCGCCACTTTGAGCAGGCGTAGCCTGAGGGTGGCGAACTCGGCAGCCGCCAACTCATGCGTCGTGGGAATGCGGTCGCGCAGGGTCAGCAGCAGCCAGTAGGCGGCGGTGTGCAGGACCAGACGGACCTGATTGGCCAGCGGTGAGCGGCAAGACGTGCGATCGGAGGCGAGTTGGGCCTTGTGCAGCTTCACCAGATTTTCCGCCTGTCCCCGCGCGCAGTATAGGGCGTCATAGACCCACTCGGCGCTGCCGCGGGTGAAGCTGGTGACCACGAAGCGAATATCGAGGCCCTGGGTGCTGGCCTCGATGCGGGCAACCACCCGACGCTGCTTGCCCCAGGATTTGGCGCCATAGTGGGTCTCGGCATAGCGGCGCAGCACCGGGGCATTCTCCTCGGCACGGCGGACCCGCACGTCGTCGGCCGCGTCCTCGACGGCGGCCCGCAGCACGGCATTGGTTGGCAGGCCAAAGACGTAGTCGATGCCCTCCGCCTCGCAGAAGGCCATCACCTCCGGGCGGCCGTAGTGCCCATCGCCGCGCAGGGTGATGTGGGTGCTCGGCCAGTGGCGCCGGATTTGCCGGACTAGACGGCGGAGATGGCCCCGGATCTCCGCGCCGGAGGGGGTCTTGCCCGGCCGCAGCAGCACCATAACCGGGCGGGAGGTCGCGGTGTCGTAGACATGGATGGGCAGAAAGCAGCGTTCGTCGTAGTGGGCGTTGAACAGCGACAACTGTTGGCGCCCGTGGACCACGTCCACCGTGTCGTCGATGTCCAACGTCACCGCCGCGGGCGGCTTCGGGTAGCTGGCGCAGTAGAGGTCCACCATGGCCCGCATCAGGCGCACCACCTCGCGCAGGGAGGGCGCATTCTCCCAGCGCGACATGGTCGGCTGCGAGCACAGGTCCCGCCCGCTGTCGGGCAGGCGACCGCAGGCCAGCTTGAAGCCGGGATCCCGGCGCAGGTGGTCGAGGTCGTCGGCATCCTCATAGCCGCAGGCGATCGCCAGGATCCGCGCTCGCAGGATGTCGGCCAATGGGTGGACCACCCGCGCCGGGTCGCGCGGGTCGAAGATCAGCGCCGCCAGCCGATCGCAAATGCCAAGCTGTCGCTCGGCCGCGGCCAGCAGCATTACCCCGCCATCCGAGGTCAGCCGCCCGCCGTCGAAGGCGGCGACCACCTTCTTGCGGCCGATCGCTGGAAAGCCGAAGGGCTCGGTCGTATCGTCATCCATGGCGGGTGTGGCGCGGCCTGATGCTGCTGCGGATTGGTCTCGACACCCAAGTCCGTAAACGCAATCAGCAGCTTACGCCACGCCCGCCAGCCGCACCGTAGGCCCGTGATGAATAAGAGCGGCTAGAAGACCTACGACTTCAGAGGCCGCTCAGCTTCTTCTCCTGCGCTCCACGGTTGATTGAGACACCCCGCAAGCGGACGGTATCCGCAGACGGGGTGCATGATGACGACAGAGACGACGGATGCCGCTGGCCCGGGTCGGGGTGGCCGGATGTCGCGGCAGCGCAAGCGGGATGCGGTACTTCGGTTGCTCCGGGGCGAGGACCTGGAGACGGTCTCGCGATCGCTAGGCGTGACGGCGGCGACCCTGAGCGGCTGGCGCGACGCCTTCCTGGCGGCCGGCGAGGCAAGCCTGGCCACGCGACCTGGTGATGGCGAGGCGCTGGAGAGCGAGCGTCTCAAGGTCAGACTGGGCGAGATGCTGCTCGAGCGCGAGTTGCTGGAGGCCAAGGTCGCAGCCCTGGAGGGAGGCCGCCCTTTGGCCCGGCGGAGGTCACGGCCATGAGCCTGACCACCTCGGCCAGCAGCGGCAGGCCCTATGGCCTGGCCCGGGTGTGCCGGGTCTGGCGGACCGCCCGGGCCACGATCTACCGCCATCGCTTGCCGCCCCGGACGGAACCGCCCAGGCGACGTGGCCCGGTCGGGTCCATGCCGGATCCCGAGTTGGTCGAGGCGATCCGGGCTGTCGTCGCGGCCTCCCCCTTCCATGGCGAGGGTCACCGCAAGATTTGGGCGAGGCTGCGCCTGCAGGGCGTCAGGACTTCCAAGGCCCGGGTGCTGCGGCTGATGCGCGAGCACGACCTGCTTGCACCTTCCCGGGTCGGCAGCCCTCGAGGCCCGCGCAACCACGACGGCACCATCATCCCTGACGCGGTGGACGCCATGTGGGGCACGGACATGACCACCACCTGGACGGCTGAGGGTCAGGCGGCGGTGTTCGTCGCCGTCGATCACCACAGCGCCGGGTGCGTCGGCCTGCATGCTGCCCGGCGTGGCACCCGCTTCGAGGCCCTCGAACCCCTCAGGCAGGGCGTGCGCCATCACTTCGGCGGCTTCGCCAAGGGCATCGCGGCGGGCCTCGCACTCCGTCATGACCACGGCAGTGTACCGCCCGCGGTTGTTGAGACACCTTGGTGAAGCCTATGCGGCGAGAGCCGCGGGTGAAAGCTGATCCTGCCGGACGGCGTCCGGTGTTCTGAAGCCGTGGCGCTCGATCAGCCAGGTTGAGTTGTAGGTCTGGCGGAACTCGAGCAGCGCGTGGCGAAGTTGCTCGATGGTGTCGAAGGTCCGGACCCAGAGGAGGTTTTCTTTCAGGGTGCGGATGAAGCGTTCGGCGCAGCCATTCCCCTCGGGTGCCCGCACGAAGGCAGGTGAGCTCTCGATGCCGAGGAACGTCAGCTCGCCCTGGAAGGCGTCCGACATATACTGGCTGCCGTGGTCATGACGGAGTGCGAGGCCCGCCGCGATGCCCTTGGCGAAGCCGCCGAAGTGATGGCGCACGCCCTGCCTGAGGGGTTCGAGGGCCTCGAAGCGGGTGCCACGCCGGGCAGCATGCAGGCCGACGCACCCGGCGCTGTGGTGATCGACGGCGACGAACACCGCCGCCTGACCCTCAGCCGTCCAGGTGGTGGTCATGTCCGTGCCCCACATGGCGTCCACCGCGTCAGGGATGATGGTGCCGTCGTGGTTGCGCGGGCCTCGAGGGCTGCCGACCCGGGAAGGTGCAAGCAGGTCGTGCTCGCGCATCAGCCGCAGCACCCGGGCCTTGGAAGTCCTGACGCCCTGCAGGCGCAGCCTCGCCCAAATCTTGCGGTGACCCTCGCCATGGAAGGGGGAGGCCGCGACGACAGCCCGGATCGCCTCGACCAACTCGGGATCCGGCATGGACCCGACCGGGCCACGTCGCCTGGGCGGTTCCGTCCGGGGCGGCAAGCGATGGCGGTAGATCGTGGCCCGGGCGGTCCGCCAGACCCGGCACACCCGGGCCAGGCCATAGGGCCTGCCGCTGCTGGCCGAGGTGGTCAGGCTCATGGCCGTGACCTCCGCCGGGCCAAAGGGCGGCCTCCCTCCAGGGCTGCGACCTTGGCCTCCAGCAACTCGCGCTCGAGCAGCATCTCGCCCAGTCTGACCTTGAGACGCTCGCTCTCCAGCGCCTCGCCATCACCAGGTCGCGTGGCCAGGCTTGCCTCGCCGGCCGCCAGGAAGGCGTCGCGCCAGCCGCTCAGGGTCGCCGCCGTCACGCCTAGCGATCGCGAGACCGTCTCCAGGTCCTCGCCCCGGAGCAACCGAAGTACCGCATCCCGCTTGCGCTGCCGCGACATCCGGCCACCCCGACCCGGGCCAGCGGCATCCGTCGTCTCTGTCGTCATCATGCACCCCGTCTGCGGATACCGTCCGCTTGCGGGGTGTCTCAATCAACCGTGGAGCGCAGGAGCAGCCAGTATATGTCGGACG
Source organism: Roseomonas sp. OT10 (assembly GCF_020991085.1). NCBI lineage: Bacteria > Pseudomonadati > Pseudomonadota > Alphaproteobacteria > Acetobacterales > Roseomonadaceae > Roseomonas > Roseomonas cutis. The sequence continues at coordinate 79,533 of NZ_CP087720.1, read as the reverse complement.
CCTTCCAGGGCGAGCTGACGTTCCTCGGCATCGAGAGCTCACCTGCCTTCGTGCGGGCACCCGAGGGGAATGGCTGCGCCGAACGCTTCATCCGCACCCTGAAAGAAAACCTCCTCTGGGTCCGGACCTTCGACACCATCGAGCAACTTCGCCACGCGCTGCTCGAGTTCCGCCAGACCTACAACTCAACCTGGCTGATCGAGCGCCACGGCTTCAGAACACCGGACGCCGTCCGGCAGGATCAGCTTTCACCCGCGGCTCTCGCCGCATAGGCTTCACCAAGGTGTCTCAACAACCGCGGGCGGTACACTTCAAGCTAATCTGCGACGACCTTGCCTGCACTGTGAGCAGCCAGTGATCGGTCTGGGTCACCTGGAGGATGTTGCGCGGACGGTGGGCCACAATGTTGGTGCCTCCGGCATGCCTGACGCTATCATAGATGATGCCAGCCCCTCCCGAGGCGCGAGTGCTCTCTCCCAAAGATTGGGATGCCACATAGCTGCCGTCGGCATAGATGTCCGGCCGCGCCGCCTGTTGCCCCCGAAGGTCCAGATAGTTCCCAGCGAGTTCGGCTGTATAGGTTCGGAAGGCCCGTTCCAACATAGAGGCGCCGGTAGCAATCGCTTCCCGTCGGAGATGGTGCGCCACCTCAATGGCGGCCGTCCGTAAGGCAGCCGCGGCATACCAGGCGCCCAGATCCGGGCCATTGAAACGCGAGCCGGTGGGCGGAACGTGCAGAAAGGTCGCCATGACAACACTGGAATTTGGCCGGCCGTAGACCCATTCGTCCTCGGGCAGCCGGCGTAGCCTCTCTTCAACGAGGCGGTCGTTGGTCCACCCGGCGAGTTCCATGACGGCTTCGGCGTCTGCCGCCGTTGCCACGGTATCGAAAAGCCCAATGGGCGGGAACTTTGAGGGAATCAGGCGAAAGGTCGGTGCTGGAGCCCCCGAGTACATATCGCTCAAGAGATAACCAGATCCTCGTCGGTGTAAGAGCCTGATCCGAAATTAAGTTGAGTGGTATCAGCGGGTTAGCTTGACGCCAGCCCAGGTCATTGATTCAGGGGTTTTTGCGAAAACTTCCGGAGATCAACGATGTGGACCGATACCACTCGGGCGCAGTATGCCCGTGCGGAACTGGCTTTGCCAAGCGATTTGACCGATGCCGAATGGGCACTGCTGGAGCCGTTCTTTCCGCCAGCATCGCATGTGGGCCGCCCGCGCAAGTGGCCACTCAGGCGGATTGTCGAGGCGATCCTGTATCTGCTGCGTGGCGGCCTGCCGTGGCGGATGCTGCCGCCCTGCTTTCCGCCGGTCTCGACGGTGCGGCGCTGGTTCTACCTGTGGCGGGACAATAGGCTGTGGTTGTCATTGAACCATGCTCTGTTGCTGATCGCCCGTGAGGGGACGGGTCGCGAAGCCTCGCCCAGCGCCGGGGTAATCGACAGCCAAAGCGTCAAAACCACGGAAAGCGGCGGACCTCGGGGCTATGATGCGGGCAAGAAGACCAAGGGCCGCAAGCGCCACATCCTGACCGACACCGACGGCAATCTCGTCCATGCGGTAGTCCACACCGCCGACATCCAGGACCGTGACGGTGCGCCGCTGGTGCTGGCCGAGATCATCAAGCGCTTCCCGTGGCTGCGCCATGTCTTCGCCGATGGTGGATATGCTGGCGACAAGCTCAGGGACGCCCTCCGGCGGATCGGCAAATGGACCGTCGAGATCGTCAAACGGTCAGATGCCGCAAGAGGGTTTGTCGTCCTCCCGCGCCGTTGGGTTGTCGAACGCACACTGGCTTGGCTCAATCGGAACCGCCGCCTCGCCAAGGACTTCGAGCAGACCATCGCATCGGCTACCGCATGGCTCTTCATCGCCTCGATCCAGCTCTTCGCACGCCGCATCGCAAGGCCATGAAATCACGCCGGATAATTATGAATCAGACTCTAAGGACGGAAATTCCGATCAAGGGCTTCGATCGGTTCCATGTAGATGCCGCCGCGGGCCGCATCGAGGAACCGGCGAACCGTAAGCAGCCCGTCCTGGGTACCGCTGGTGATCAACTCAAGCGGAGGCCTGCCGCCGAAGACCGTCGCTCCATGTGGAGTCCGAAGCCAATCTATTCCTTCACGCTCACTGCCATACAGCATACCAAGAGCCTGGTGGATGCCCAGCACTGCGGAAATTCGGGTCAGCACATCAGCGTCGAGGGTAATTTCGCCATGCTCGCGGACAGTCTTGGCCCACTTATGGAAGGTCGAGCGCGGCGGATACCCTAGTATCAGGAGCCGTTGAGTTTCATCGAGGGCCCACAAATCCGCGATTGCAAGGAAGGTTCGGAGGCCGGGAGCGCTCAGGCGACGCCGAGTCTCAGGTGCAAAGCGGTTCCGGTCCAGGCGGACGGGCCCAGATCCGATAGGCCGGCGTGCAGCGCTTTGGACACTCGTCATGGGTGGCCCCTTCTGCCTGCTTGTGGACTATGTCCATATCGGGACAACGTCAAGGAATTTGTAGCCCCTCACCATCAGGCTTTTCCTTCGTCGCGCTCTATTGGGGCACACCGACACTTAGGCGACGACACCATTTCCGCAGGTGGGTATCCCGAGCAGGCGAGGTTCGGGTGAGGTCGGCGCCACGGGGTCAGCTGCTGACGCCTCCGCGTTCTGAGCAGCCGCCGACGCCGCTCAACCTCTCAGGCCAAGTGCGCCAGCCCGAACGCCTCGGCGAACTCGGCGTCACGGTCGACCGGCGCCCAGGTCTCGCCGCGCTCGGCAATTCGCACCGCCCTCGCCGCGCCCTCAGCCTCTTCGGTGCAGAGATGCGCCTGCACCAGCAGTTCGGCCGCGCGCGCGCTCAGCTCATCCGCCCGCTGGCCAAGTGCCTCGGTCCTGAAACCACCCTCGGTCTGGGCGTGGGCCAGCTGCTGCAGGGCCTCGCCGGCTGCGACGGCAGCGTCATGGGCGTCACGGCAGGCCGCGACCGCCTGGGTGAGCAGCGGCTCCAGCACACGCTGCAGGGCCACCTGGCGCACCTCGCCGGGCTCGCTCGGCACATGCTCACGGATGGACTCGGCCGTGCCCGCGTCCGCCGCGTCGCGAAGACCCACGACCGGGTAATTGAGGCCGAACGCCTCAGCCACGTTGCCCACCTCGCGAGGGTCGGGCGCGATCTCACGCAGCAGATCCAGCGTCGGCCGGGCCCGACGCTCGACCGGGAAGCGGATGACGTTGGTCAGTCCCGGCAGCAGTTCGATGCGCATGATCGGCTCCTCTGAAGTGTGAAATGGATTCTACGGCGAACAAGACACGAACTCAAGCACAACTTGTTGATATACAACGGCTTTTCTGGCCAAAGTGGAAAGCGAGTGGCCGCTCTGTGTGGCTCTCACATACCCGCCAAGGGCGACGAACGGCGCGGGCGCGGCGCTGGCTGAGGCTGCGGGGCTGGAGGCACCCCTTCCAGCTTGCGGCGGGCGACCTCGGCCTCGACGCGCAGGTGCCGCAGGTGGTCCTCGGCCGCACGCGGCCCAGCCGTGGCGAGGTTGCGCCGCAACGCCTCGTCGAGTGCCGCGATGTGCCGGGGCAGGCTGGCCCGCACGGCTTCGGCCTGCAGCCGCTGCCGGACCTCCCGGCCGATATTGCGGCCCTCGGCCCGCAGGGTCTGAAAGCGGTGGCTCTGGGCGATGAAGGCGTCGACCGCCATGACCCGGCCCTCGCGCGCGCCCTGCAGCAGGTCGATGCCGAGCGCCTTGTAGCGCTTGGCCGCCATGTCCTCGGCCACCCGCTCCCAGAGGTCGTGACGGGTGATCGGCCGCGCATCCCCGAGTGCCCGGCGGCCCTTGACCGCCTCGAGGGTCGCGGCCTCCGACACCATGGTCCAGGTCGTGCCGGTCGCCCGGCTCTCGGCGACATAGGCCTTGAACGCGGTTATGCCGGCCGACCCGCGCGGGAGGGCGTTGATGTGCTCGTCCGACGTGATGCCCTGGGCCGCGTCGATGGTCATGGCATGCCCGAAGCCGAGCTTCAGGCGCCCGGTCTCGGCGTCTGCCAGACGCTGCCACTCCACCGCACCAACCCGGCCCTCCTTGTTGCGGAGGACCAGCGCTTCCGCGGTGCGCCCGACGACCTCGACGATGTCGCCGTTGCTGCCGATCCAGCCGCCCTTGCCGTCGATCTTGGCCCAGGTCTTGGCGAAGAGCCGGACCCGGTCGCCGGCCGCGATCGGCAGTTCATACTGTTCGCCCCGCTGGTCGACGGCCTTGTAGACCACCTCGTCGGCCCCGAGCTCGCCCCTCTGACGCATGCGCTCGCGGACGGCCCGGCTGATATCGGCCGCGTCCTCGTTGGTCAGGGCGGAGACGGTGATGCCGCGCCTGGAACCGGCGGCGGTCAGGGCGTCGCGGCGGCGCATGTAGAAGTCGGCGATCTGCTCGACCACCTGGTCGTGGTCGCCGCCGAGCATCTGGACGGACTCCGCATTGCGTGCCCGCTTGAGTTCTAGAGCCTCGGCCGCCCGGCTCTTATTCCTGTCCTGGCTTTCCCGGAACAGCCCGACGATGCGCCGGTCCTCCTGGTTGCGCTGGCGGACGGTGCTGAGCAGCTCCGGCATCTCAGATTTCGGCAAAGCGCGGCGCAGCAGCTCGATGGAGTCCCCGGCCTCGATCGCCTGCGCCTGCTCCCGGTCGCCCAGGGCCTTGATGGTGAACCCGGTGCGGGCCTGCAGCTCCAGCAACTCCAGCATGGCACGCGGGCCGACCTGGCTGACCTCGTCGATCACCAACACGGTATTCCGGGTCGGCCGGAACTCGCCCGAGCGGACAGACGCCAGCAGCGGGTGCATGGCCATGGTCTTCTCGACCCCGGCCTCCTTCAGCGCGTCGGCCTGACGCCAGGCAGTCGCCACGCCCACCACCTCCCGGCCGCCCGGGTCGAAGCGGGTGTCCGCCTTCCAGGCCGCGACGAGCGGCTTCATCAGCGTGGTCTTGCCGGCCCCGGCCACGCCGGTCAGCACGGTCAGGGCACCCCCCTGCCCCATGGCATAGATCGCGGCCAGCTGCGCCCGGGCGTGCTCGGGCTTACTGGTGAAGTCGAGGCCGGAGGCGTCCACGGCCGCCTTGATCGCCGCAGCCGGGAGAGCACCAGCCCGGTCACCCGCAGCGCGCCGGCCATGCCACGCCAGCGCCTGCTCGATCCGGATCTGGGCGGTGTTGGTGACCCGGACCTTCTCCCCCGAATGCCCGACCACCAGGGCCACGCGCTCGCCCCGCAGCTCGATCCCGCGGGCCTCGATCAGCGCCACCACGCGGTCGATGTCGTCCGGCCCGCCCGCGATGCCGGTGCCGATCAGCCCCCGGGCGGCGTACATCCGCAGCTTGTCATAGTCGATCACGGCCGCGGTCTGGAACTCCTTGGCCAGGTGCCGCGCAGCGAACTGGTAGGCCCGGTCGAACCGCTCGGCATCGGTCAGCTTGGGGTGCTCCACCTCGTGCATGACGGTCTTGTGGTGCCAGCCGATATCCTCGGCCTGCTCGCGCCAGATCTCCCGGTCGTTCTTGTTGCCGTGCTTCTCTTGGCGGGAGGCGAGGCCGGTGACGGACAGGATCTTGAGCTTGCCCTCGGCCGAGATCTGGTCCCACTCGAGGCCCTGCCGCTTGGCGTAGGCGCGGGCGCTGCGGAGGACCTGCTTGCGGCCCTTGCTGAACAGGTCGTTGGCCCGCTCCGGGATGGCAACCAGCACGACCGCTTGCTGATCTCTGTCGTAGCTGGTCCGGGCGCCCAACCGGCGCAGCTGCTCGGCGAGCCTGGCCTGGAAGTAGGCTCCAAACTCGTGGACGCGGGAATGGAGCTGCTGCGTATCGAGCGAGCCCACCCGGCCGTCATTGGTCACCACGACATTGAACAGGGCGTTGTGGATGTGGGCGTGCGGGTCGCCGTCGGTCGGCACCGTGGCGAGATAAGTCGCCCCGCCCGGCCCGTCCTGTACCGGGAGGGTCGGCCGGGCCGTGTGGTGGCGGAAGCTGACCCAGGCGACCGCACCCGGGTCGGCCCCCTCCTCGCCTCCCTTGCCCTTGCGGGCCCAGCCGAGCTCGCGGGCGACGTAGCGCATCGTGGCGTCGTTGGCCTTGTCGATGGCGTGCCAGATGGCCGCACTTTCGGCCGGCGTCCCCGCGAACTCGGCTGCCAGTGTCACGGATTTGTGAGGCGCCATGGTCAGGTCGTAGGCGCTGATCTTGCGCTTCTGGCTCGACCAGGCCTCCCCGTTGTCCGCGCGCTTGGCCTCGAAGAGGCGATCAAGCTGGGCGTCCCTGGGCATCCGGGAGGGGTCGATGCCGAGCACCTTGGCTACTGCCTGGGGCATGTCGGGCCGCCAGGTCGCCCGGCTGTCCCGGCCAGTATAATAGGCGGTCAGACGGCCGCCGGGGTCGAGATGCTGGCCCGGCGTGGTGGGGGGGTCGTGGATTGGCTCCGGGGTGTTCTCGGTGAAGTAGGCCCGGATGAGCTTGCCGACGCCAGCGGCAGCCAGCTTTCGGAAGGTCATCATCCCCGGCTGCTCGTCCCGTTCGCACCGGCTCCATTCAGGCCGGGCCGGGTGTCTCCAGGGTAGAGTTGTTGCTGCACCAGCAGGTCCGTGCGCGCGTCGATGCGCTTGAGCAGAACCGCCTGATCGCTGATCAGGCTCACGAGCCCGGCGAGCAGCTCATCGAGGGTCGGCCCCTCGCTCGGCTTGGGCGTGAGCAGCTGGACCACCTGGTCCAGGCGCTCCAACAGCAGCCGCAGCAGGGTCGATTGCAGGGCGAGGACCGCCGCGACGTCCTGATCGGATGTCTCAGTTCGCACCGATTGCGGATCATGTTGGTCGAGCATGCTGCCTCCTGTGTCTGGCAGCAGCGTCGCTCCGGCCCGTGCGAACGGCGACAAGAAGGGCGCGGAGGCGATCCAAATGGCGGCAGGGGCCGTGCGCAGGACCGCGCACCCTGCATCTCAGGTGCAATGGTGTATGGACCCTACTCCTCCATGGAAGCGAGACGGAACTAAGACGGCAGTTGCGCGGAAGCCGGGCGGAAGCCCGATGGAACCGCGAGGGAACAGCGACGGCAGTCGCACGGAACCTCGGAGGAAGAGCGACGGAACCTGGACGGTACGGCGACGGAAACGTTGCAGGCGGAAAGGGAGCGCGGTGTGTCTCTGCGTAGCCGGAAGGCTCTGGCCAAAGCCTTCCAGGCTAACGCTCACCAGACACTTGGACCGATCTATCGCTGGCTTTGGGAGCACCACCAGATCGTACGGGGTGGACTGGACAGCCAGCGTGCAGGCTGGGCCACGGTCATTGCTCAAATGGTTGAGGACAGCGTCACCGGCCGACACGGAAATACTCCGACGGTGTCGGCGGTTGTCCGAGTATGGGGCCGGGTATGTCGGGACAAAGCCAAAGCCGAGAGCGAGAGCGAGAGCGTCAAAGACAGCCCAATCTTGAGGAAGGTGAACCGGTCACCTCGTGGGAGCGTCACCATGCACGCCCCCGCTCCGGCGTCCGGCAACAATGCCGAGAAAGCGCCCATGCCGTTCGCGCCACTTCCGGCGACACCTTCGAGCCCAGACAAGCGGCCGATGACCCCTCAAGAGGTGAGGGACAACTTCCGCCGTGGACTGGAGAACCGAGGCAGGCCGATAGGGCCGAGGAGCGCATCTTGAACAAGGCAGCCAATCCGAAGAAGGAAAGCACCGAACCACTGGCCACTGCAGTTCCGGCTGCTGTGAGCCCGATACAGTCGCTGGTGGTACGTCAAGGACGGGGCAGGCTCGGAGGGTCCACACTGCTCGAGTACCTCGTCCTCCGAGCGAGGCGGGAGGGTCGCCCGGTCATCGTGGGGGATGGCGACGTCGATCACGCGTCCCTCTCCCAGGTCTTTCCACCCGGGACTAGCGAAGGTGCCGTTCCACCTGTCAGTGCTCAGCCGGCAGACCTGAAGCAGTGGGTGACCGACCTGATCGGCCGTGCGGTGGACGAGCGCTCCTCGCTGGTACTCGACCTTGGCGGCGGTGAAGCGATCCTCCGAGACTACAACGAGGACACGTCGCTAGTGGAGTTCTGTGATGAGGTCGGGATCGAGTCTGTCGGCCTCTTCATGTGTGGCGCAGACCCGGCCGACTTCGATCATGTCGTCGGCATCTGGGACAGCGCTCACTTCCGGCCCCGTCAGTCCATCCTGGTGTTCAACGAGTTCCTTGCTCCCCCAGGCCGCTCAGCGCTCGGCGCCTTCGACTTTGTCACGAAGAGGCCAGAGTTCGAACGTCTGACGGATGAGGGGATGAACTGTCTCACCATCCCCCGGCTGGTGCCGATGCCGGCGATGCGGAACGCGGGCCTCTCGTTTCACGAAGCGATTGAGGGGAAGCCCGGACGTAGTGGCAAGCCGCTAGGGCCGATGGAACGGCATCAAGTCCGAAAGTGGGTGGAGCGTCTGGAAGATGGGCTGAGCACGATACAGGCAGAAAGGTGGCTTCCGTGAATGCGGTGACGCCGATCTCCGCCGATCCAGCGGAGATCAACACTGCCCTCCGGCAGGCGCTGGATGACATGGAGGCGGCGGCTTGGGATGCCGGAGTAAGCCCGGTGGAGCCGCTGGGCGTCCTTTACCGGGCCCAGCGCGCCGTCCTGACGGCCTTCGCCAAGCTGGCGACAGACCAGCAGCAAGCTGTCGAGACCACGATCCAGGACATGCGCGCCGTCATGGATGCGGAGGTGGAGCGGCTACACCGTGCCAACATGCTGGCCGAAGCCACGATCCAGCAGCTCAAGGCGGCCGGCACCGCAGGCGAAGCGGATGCTGAGAAGGTTTTGGCCAAGGTCGTGGAGTTTGTCGCACCGGAGGTCGCAGCCGCCCTACGCGATACGGTGGTGGTGCGGGAGCACGTCCACAACAAGCGGGCGCTTCGTTGGCACCACCTGAAGGGGGCCGGAATGGTCCTAGCGTTTCTCGTGGTGGGCTACTCGGTTCATGCTTGGCAAACCTGGGGCGCGACTACCGCGGTGCAGCGCTGCCTCGAAAACGTGGTCCTGGACGCCTCAGGCAAGGGCTACTGCGCGTTGGATCGAATCCTTGCCAATCCATCGCAGCCGCAGCAGGGCTCGGCGACACCGCAGGGCCGAGCTCCAGCTGCTTCCCAGCCAGTGCGCTGAGGGATGGAGCCGGTCCCGACAGGGTCCGGCTCCGTTCGCGTCGATCGCTGAGAGAGTGCCGGCAGTCGCGAAGGAGGCGACCGCAATGGCGAACGGCCGAGACGATAAAAGGCTGCGGGGACTACCAGCGTGGGGCTTGCCTCTGATCCTGGAGGCGTTACCTGCCCTGGCTCTGGCGCAGGCTGGTCCGATCACGATGAACGGTGTGCCGGAGCAGGTGATCCCGAGGGTGTTCGACGTCGGGCTGGGGTCGTTCACGATCGTGCCCAGCACGGGTGTCCCTAACACGACGGCAGGAGGGGGAACGGGGGGCACTGGCGAGCCCGGAGGGCCGTCAGAAGCGGGGGCGAGCGTCGCGCTCGACACCATGACCTCGCGCAGCTGGGGGACGGCCGCGAGCGAGGCCGCGACGTCGGTGGGCGTGAACCCGTCGGCATTGGCAGCGACGTGCATGGTCGAGAGCGGCTGCCAGAACGTCGCGGCACGGTCAGGCAGTCAGATCCGAGGCGCATTTCAAATGCTCGACGCGACTTTCGAGAGTGGTCTGACCCAGGCCGTCCGCTACAATCCAAACCTGGCTGGTTCCATTCAGCGAGGAGTGGACGGGTCGATGGACCCGGCAAACCAAGCCATTTCCGCGGCCGCAACTCTGCGGACAGATGCAGCGAGGCTCCAAGCCGCCGGCATCAGCAATCCAACCGTTCTCGACGTCCGGGGTGGCTACAACTTCGGGAGCGGCTACACGGTTAAGCTAGCGCAGGCTGCCGACAGCGATCTCATGAGTGGGGTACTCAGCAGCTACACGCCGTCGCAGCTCACCGGCAATGGGATTACCCCAACGACCACAGTTGGACAGTGGCGGACAGCCGTGGCAGCGAGAATGGGCGATGCAGCCTATCAGCCGGTTCTGACCGGCATCTAGGGGATGCGAGACATGAAAACCGCGATCGGCGTGATGGCCGGAACCTTTCTCTTGACACTCACCGCTGTGGCGGCCGCACAGCAATCTCGGCCTTCTTTAACGGTCACGGGGCACCTGCAGGGCTATTCCTGCATGATGCTCAACCTGACCAACGAGCAGATGATGGACTTCGACAATCTGCCGCCGATCCGATCGGAGCCGTCACCAACGGCGCGGCAGATCGGCGTCGCGACCGAGACGGTGATCGTGTCCAATCCCCGTCGTGAATCTGCTGGCTTCGTGCAAGTCCTGCACATGAACGGTCAACAGGGATGGCTGGAGGCCGGCAAGCTTAAGCCTTGGAGAAGCGCCAACAACCCGAATGCGCGTTGCACACCGGCGATGATGTCGAACGGTCGGCCTGGTTTCGATTACTCTCGTTCAGCAGGCTAACTGCCTCAGGCCGCCGCTCCACAGGAGCGGCGGCTCTCATCGACAGAAATGAAGACCACCTTCAGGTCTTGATGCCATGATCGTCTGGCGAACGTTCGATGGGAACGTGCCAGGAGGTCTACCATGCTCGCCAGGATGCTTCGTAACGCTCCACCCGGGTCACTGTGGTTCGCTGCAGGGGCTGGGTTCTGTGTCCTCGGCGCTCTGCTCGCGTCTGGTCCACAGGCTCGTGAGGTTGCCCAGGTTGGGTGGTGTGCAGCAATCGGCTTCGTGGTGCTGATCCTTGCGTTCAGCGACCGGAAGCATCCCGACCGGGGCTGACAATGCGCGGTCCAGGGTGGGCCGCGACAAAGGCTGCAAGCATCGCGAGCCAGGCGGCCACATCCGGGTCGATTGGGCTGCGACCGTTGATCCAACGGCGGACGGTGGTTTGGTGACGGCGAGTGCGTCTGGCCAGCTCGCGCTCAGTCCATCCGAGGGTGATGAGCCAAGCCAACAGGCGGCTGCCCGAGACGGGCGAGTGAGGAAGCGGGGAAGTGTGTTCGCTTTGAACACACTCACCGACTTCTGCGACAATGAACCGAGAATCTGACAGAGCATCGGGCATCTGTGAAGGGTGTTCCGGGTCGGCGCGAACGGGATGCGCTTTGAGGAGGACGGTGCGCCGGCTGTAGCCATGCGCCCTGGCGGGGCCGGGTTGCGCCGGGCGCGGCGTCGCGGAGCGGCGTTGCGACCGGGGCGGCCCTGCCCCGCCGGAGGGGGCATGGCCCGCGCGCCAGTGCCGACTGCGCTTCACCGTGGCCCCGAAGGGGCCACCGCTAAAAATGCACCGGCGCGTAGCGCCGTCCGCAGATCCCGCGGCCGGGCGTCATGCGGCTGTGGTGCGAGGTGACCGGAGTGCGGGGGGGTCCAGGGGGGCAGAGCCCGTAGGGCGGCGCCCCCCTGGCCGGCGGTGGCAGGAAAGGCGGGGACCGAAGCCCCCGCCCGGTGTGCCTACTTGTTGAAGGCGTCCATTTCCTCGGCGGCGGCGCGGCGGGAAACGGTGCGGGTGTTGTCGGGGCGGCGGGTGTCGTAGGGCTTCCACGTCTCGCCCGTGAGGTGCTCGTAAGCGTCAAGCGCGCCCTCGGCGGCGGCGAGAAGGGTTGCGGCCTGGATGCCCATTTCCCCGGCGAACTGGCGGGCGCGGGTGGCGCGGCTGTCAAAGCCGGAAACCCCCTCGCGGTCCTCGTCGCGGTCCCCGTTGGCAATCTTGGCGGTGAGGTCGCGGGCCTGCGTCACCTTGTCGCTGTAGAACTTCCCGGCGCCGTAAGCGGAGCCGACGAAAGCGCCGCAAATGCGCTGGAGGTGCATCGCTAGGGCGCGCTCGTTGAGGGTGTCGGTGAGGGCGGCGGCCTGATCGCGGATGCCCTGGTCCGTCGTGGTGCGGACGTGGAGCATGTCCACGCTCTCAAGGGCGAAGGTGCGGGCAAGGTTGTTGGCAAGGCCCTGGTGGGGGCAAAGGGCCATTGCGTCGGCCATGGTGACGGGGCCGCGCTGCTCGGGGGCCGGGCGCTTGGCGGTCTGCTGGGCAGGCGTGGAAGCCGGGGCAGCCTTGGCGTCGGGCTTCGCCTTGCCCTTGGCGGGCTTGCGGGGGGCGGCGGCCTTGATGGCCTGACCCATGGCGGTTTCAACGGCGTCGCCCTTGTGGGAAGCGGCGGCGGTGGCGATGTTCTGGATAGCCTGGGACATGATCGAAGCTCCTGTCTCTGGTGAGGCCGGGGGGGTGGGGGTCCAGCCCGCCCTTCCGGCCGTTCCCTCTCTCGGGAACAAGAGAACCTTATAAGTATTCGTGGCCGGTGTCCATAGTATTATTTGCCGCCAAGACTGCCGATCTCAAGTAATAGGAAACTAATCAGACTTTCCTGAGCGCCCAGAGTGCAGAGGGCGGAGCCCTTTGCCCGCCGGAGGCCCACGCGTCCGACGCCCCCCGTGAGGGGGGTTGAGGTCGCGTGAACCCGGTAGAGAAGGCGCGCCACTTGGTGTGTGGATCAGCCTTTCCCTCGCGCAGCTCTCAGGTAGTAGGAGCGGGTTCCGTCTTGGTGCGCGGGCGTGGGTGGCTGCCCCGCGACGATGGCGTGGCGGGGGCAAGGCGCCAGTCTCTCGGAAAGTATTCGTTCTTACGAATACTTATGCACTGCAATCTATGCCAAGGAATACTCGCCATGTCAGCGGCGCGGGGTAGCCGCCCTAAGAGCCTGATCCGAAATTAAGTTGAGTGGTATCAGCGGGTTAGCTTGACGCCAGCCCAGGTCATTGATTCAGGGGTTTTTGCGAAAACTTCCGGAGATCAACGATGTGGACCGATACCACTCGGGCGCAGTATGCCCGTGCGGAACTGGCTTTGCCAAGCGATTTGACCGATGCCGAATGGGCACTGCTGGAGCCGTTCTTTCCGCCAGCATCGCATGTGGGCCGCCCGCGCAAGTGGCCACTCAGGCGGATTGTCGAGGCGATCCTGTATCTGCTGCGTGGCGGCCTGCCGTGGCGGATGCTGCCGCCCTGCTTTCCGCCGGTCTCGACGGTGCGGCGCTGGTTCTACCTGTGGCGGGACAATAGGCTGTGGTTGTCATTGAACCATGCTCTGTTGCTGATCGCCCGTGAGGGGACGGGTCGCGAAGCCTCGCCCAGCGCCGGGGTAATCGACAGCCAAAGCGTCAAAACCACGGAAAGCGGCGGACCTCGGGGCTATGATGCGGGCAAGAAGACCAAGGGCCGCAAGCGCCACATCCTGACCGACACCGACGGCAATCTCGTCCATGCGGTAGTCCACACCGCCGACATCCAGGACCGTGACGGTGCGCCGCTGGTGCTGGCCGAGATCATCAAGCGCTTCCCGTGGCTGCGCCATGTCTTCGCCGATGGTGGATATGCTGGCGACAAGCTCAGGGACGCCCTCCGGCGGATCGGCAAATGGACCGTCGAGATCGTCAAACGGTCAGATGCCGCAAGAGGGTTTGTCGTCCTCCCGCGCCGTTGGGTTGTCGAACGCACACTGGCTTGGCTCAATCGGAACCGCCGCCTCGCCAAGGACTTCGAGCAGACCATCGCATCGGCTACCGCATGGCTCTTCATCGCCTCGATCCAGCTCTTCGCACGCCGCATCGCAAGGCCATGAAATCACGCCGGATAATTATGAATCAGACTCTAAGCCGGCGTGCCTGGGCGGGGCCCGGTCCTACTACCGCCCGGAGAGATGGGCGAGGGAAAGGTTGATCCACACACGGCGCGCCGGAGCGGGCCACAAGCACTCCGCCAGTGGTCGTGGTTCCAGTCGCTCATCACCAGCACACCGTTTGGACATTGGGCACAGTGGGCGCCGACAGACCGCGCGAGAGCGAAGGCGAAGCCGTAGCGTGGATCGTTACCCGAAGATACCGTGTTGAAGGACAAGAGAGATGAGGAGCTGTACGTGCTCCCAACCCTTTGCAGACATTCGCAGGATCATTCGTCGATCTCAGGTGCCGGATGGTCCCGCCATCCAAGCTACCACGAGGTAGCGAGCCACCTTGCCGATTGTCACCAAGAGCAGGAACACGCCCAGCGGCACGCGCATCACCCCAGCTACGAGGGTCAGCGGGTCGCCCACCACCGGCAACCAGGCCAGGAGGAGGGACCAGCGACCGAGCCGCGCGAACCAGCCCTGGGCACGCCGCAACCCAGCCTCGGGAACCGGGAACCATCGGCAGGACCGGAACCGCTCAATCCCACGGCCGAGCCACCAATTCACGGTCGAGCCCGCCACGTTGCCGAGGCTGGCGGTCAGGACTAGCAGACTGACAGGTTGCCGGTCGGCGAGGATGAGGCCAGCCAACACGGCTTCCGACTGCGCGGGTAGGAGCGTCGCGGCGAGAAAGGCGGCGGCGAGCAGGGCTCCGTAGGCGGGTAGGTCGTTCATCGCCCCGGACACACGAGGGCTCGTTGCCCGGATGGTTCCGGCACGGGGCGCAAGGTGGCTAGGCCGCGAGGTGCATCACGGCGCTGACGCCGACGTAGAGGCCGACGAGGATGATCAGCGCCCCCGAGGCGAAAGGTGCCTTGCGAACGAGATCGTCGAAGCCAGCCCAGCGCCGCGATACCTGCCGCATCCCCACCGCCGCCGCAGCGCCGATCGCGACCATGGTGATGGCTAAGCCAATGCTGAAGCACAGCACCAGTACCAGGGCCAGGGACAGTTCCTGCAACTGAAGGCAGATGAGCAGCACCGTGATCGCCGCCGGGCAGGGGATCAGGCCGCCTGTCAGGCCGAACAAGACGATCTGCCAGGTAGTGACGCGCCGGTTCGCAAACTGGCGCTGGATATCGCGCGCGTGCGCCCGCTCGTGGGCGTCCTGATACCCGTCCGCGCCCACGGACAGGCCCGCCAGCTCGTCGTGCGCGTGCTCGGCGTGCCCGTGCCCGTTATGGCCGTGCTCGGCGAAGCGCAGGTCGTAGTCGTGGGAATGGCTCCCGTGCGACAGGCTCAACCTAGCCTGGAACTCGTGCGGCTCGGGGATCTCGGCGACGCTCTCCAGGTAGCCGTCGCGCTCCACGAAGGCGAAGCTCTGTCGGCTGCCGTCCGGCCGCAGCGTTTCCACCGTCACGTCCCTCGCAGCCCAGCCGTGCCCGCTCTCGGCCCGCAAGCGCCAGCGCGGTGGCACGCCGTCCTCATAGACCTCCAAGGCCAGCATGCCATGCCCGGTATGGATGCGCCGGACCTCCTCGCCATGGTGGTGCGGATGGTCGTGCCCGTGGCCGCCGCCATGCGCGTGGCTTCCGTGGTCGTGGCTGCCCGCGACGCGCTTCATGTCGCGCTGGTCACGCCAGGTCCGAACCAGCATCCACACCGCCAGGCCGATGATGGCGACCGCCGAGGCGAGCTGGAACCAGGGCTCCGACGCCTCGGCGTCCAAACCCTGCCACAGATACAGCCCGCCCAGCCCGATCGCCCACACCACGGCGGTATGGGACACGGTCGCGGCCAGCCCGAGCAGGACCGCCTGCCCCACCGTGCCGCGCACCGCCACGATGAAGGCGGCCATCATGGTCTTGGAGTGCCCCGGCTCCAGGCCGTGCAGCGCCCCGAGCAGGATGGCGGACGGAATGAACAGCCAGGCATGTGCCGAGCCTTGGGCGATCAGGTCCGAGAAGGGGGTCATGGCAGCGGCCTCAGAGGTACTTGGTGATCGCCTTGAACTCATCGATCGGACCGCGCTCGGAGCGGGGGACGGCGCCGACGACATGATCCAGGCAGTGATCGAGGTGGTCGTGGATCAGGGTGCGCTTGGCATTGGCGACCGCCGCCTCCACCGCGTGGAGCTGCTGGGCCAGTTCCAGGCAGGGCCGCCCGGCCTCGATCATCGCGACGATGGAGCGAAGGTGCCCTTCCGCCCGCTTGAGGCGCTTGACGATCTCGGGGTGGGAGGCGTGGACATGGGCATCGGCCATACGAGTACCTATCCCCCTGGTGGGGATAAGCGCAAGTTGCTATGCAGCCATCGCGGCCGGGGGGCCGCACCACTCGGTCAGGGGAGTCGTTTGCGCGTCACTGCTTGCCTTCTCCGCACCGGCCGGGCGCTGCTCGTCGCCCTGCTGGTGCTGGCCGCCGTCACGCCGGGATGGGCACAGGCCCTCGCCGGCGTGACGATCTCTGCCGCCATGGGGGAAGATGCGGCGGCCGGCGGGGAGGAAGCCGACGCAGAGCCGACCGCCGGCCACGCGCACGACCATGATCCCTCGGCCCCGGACCACATCCACGAGGCCGTGATGCCCGGAACCCGGTCGATGCCGGGGCTGCGGGTCGTCCGTGCGACGACCTGGCGGGCATCGGGGGCGCAACCGTCGCCGGGGGAAGCGGCGGGGCTGAGGCGGCCGCCGCGAGTGGTGGCCCTCGCCTGAGAGGGCGACGCCGCACGCCGTTCCCTGTCCCTATCGACCGAGTTCATCCCCATGCCACTGCAACGCCCACCCACGGGGCGGCTGTCCCGCGTCCCGTGGCACCTCGCCGCCGTGCTCTGCACCCTGCTACTCGCCGTGACGTCCGACGCCCTCGCCCACGCCGTTGCCGAGGGCGACAAGGGCTATATCCAGGAGGTTACGGGGGTGCAGTTGCTGCCCTTCGTCTATCTCGGCGCCAAACACATGGTCACCGGCTACGACCACATCCTGTTCCTGTTTGGCGTGGTCTTCTTCCTCTACCGGATGAAGCACGTCGCCATCTACGTTAGCCTGTTCGCGCTCGGGCACTCCACGACGATGCTGCTGGGCGTCTACTTCGGCATCGGTATCAACGCCTTCATTATCGACGCCATCATCGGCCTGTCCGTGGTCTACAAGGCGCTCGACAACCTCGGGGCCTTCCAGCGCTGGTTCGGCTTCCAGCCCGACACCAAGGCCGCGACGCTGATCTTCGGCTTCTGCCACGGCTTCGGCCTGTCCACCAAGATCCTCGAATACGAGATTTCCCCCGATGGGCTGGTTCCGAACCTGCTGGCCTTCAACGTGGGGGTCGAGGTCGGTCAGTTGCTGGCGCTGGGCGCCATCCTCATCGCCATGGGCTACTGGCGCCGCAGCCCGAGCTTCCTGCGCCACGCCTACACCGCAAACGTCGCCATGATGACCGCCGGATTCGTGCTGATCGGGTATCAGCTCACCGGCCTCTTCGTGTCCTGAGAGGTCCCAGCATGTACAACACTGACCTTCCGACCCGCGCCGAGCTGCCCACTTCGAAGCAGCTCCTTCGGTCCACGGGAATTGCCGCCGCCGTGGCGACGGGACTGCTCGTGACCGTCGTGCTGCCCTCCGAGTACGGCATCGACCCAACCGGCGCCGGCCGGGTGCTCGGCCTAACCGAGATGGGCGAGATCAAGGCTCAACTTGCGGCCGAGGCCGAGGCGGACCGCCGCACGGCAACGCCGCCGGCCCCTGCCTCCGCACCCTCGGATGCCGACCAACGCTCGGGCCTGATCGGGGCGTTCGGCACTTTCGCCGCCCGCTTTCTGGTGAGCCCGGCGGCGGCGCAGCCCGCTCCGCAGGCGGGTCGCAGCGACACGACCACCGTGACGCTGCGACCCAACCAGGGCATCGAAGTGAAGCTCACCATGCGGGAGGGTGCCCGGGCGACCTACGAGTGGAGTTCGACCGGTCCAGTCAACTACGACCTGCACGGCGAGCCCCCGGGGGGTTCCGGACGCAGCTACAAGGCCGGCCGTTCGGTGACGGAGGACCGGGGTGAGCTGGTCGCGGGCTTCACCGGCACGCACGGGTGGTTCTGGCGCAACCGCTCTGGTGGTGAGGTCACCGTCACGCTGCGTACCAGCGGCGCCTACACTGCCATCACTCGACCTTAGACATGACCACCACGGCGGCTGTCTCGATAGCGGCCGCCGTTCAGCTCCTCCCGCAAACGCAGCAGTCTCCTCGGCGGAAGTCTGCATTCCACCCTACTCAGCGCTTCCAGGAACTAGGTGACCGTCATAGTCCCTAGCTTGCAAGGCAAAGGGCTTTTGCGATCGAACGATGGCGTGCGCGAAGACCAAGAGCTTCCGAGCGATCGCCAACAGGATGACCTTGGGGGGCTTACCCGCCGACCTCATACGCTGAACGAAGTCGGCCAGGGCAGGATTGCGGCGTCTGCTGCTGAGCGCACACATGTACAGCGCACGACGTAGGCGCTCCGATCCCATCCTGCTGATGCGTCCTGGGCGGCGTACCGTGCTGCCAGAGCTGTACTCCTGAGGGGACAAGCCGGCTGGAGTGCTCCCCATCAAACCGGACACGCGGCTGGGGTGGACGACTGGCCTGCGATGAACTCACGGGGTGAGAGCATGCGCAAGCCGGAATGGGGGTGTAGGGCGTTGTAGTCCTCGAACCAGGCGGGGAGCTGCTGGAGGACGGTGATGGCATCGGGTCGGGGGTTCACGCGGGCATAGTCGCGCTTGAGGGTTTTCACGAAAGCCTCGCAGACGCCGTTGCTCTCGGGGCTTCGAACGGGCGTGAAACAGGCGACGAGGTTCAGCGCGGTCGCGAAGTCGACGGTGTCCTTCGCGGTGTAGGGCGAGCCGTTGTCGGCGAGCCACTGGACGGGACGCGGGGCGCGGAGGTCGCCGAACCGTCGCTCGACGCAGGCGAGCATCATGTCGCGTATCATCTCGCCGGAGATGCCCGCCCCGGCCGTGGCGACCCAGGCCATGACCTCGCGGTCGTGGGTGTCGATTGCGAAGGCGACGCGGACCACCTCGCCGTTCCAGCAGGACACCTCGAAGCCGTCGGACGCCCAGCGCTGGTTCGATGCCAAGGCGACGACGCTGCCCTCGTGGGCGCGGACCGCACGCCTGCCGGTGTGGGGCTGCAGGGTGAGGGAGGCGCGGCGCATGAGGCGCAGCACCCGCTTGCGGTTCACAAGCGGGTCGCCGGTGGCGCGTCTGGCCCGGTTCAGCAGGGCGGCGACCCGGCGGTAGCCGTAGGTGGGCCGCTCGTCGGTGACGGCGCGGATCTCGGCCAGCAGCCCGTCGTCGCCCTCGCGGCGATACGGGCCGCGGGAACGTCCTTCGGCCTTGAGCTGCTCCACGAGGTTGGACCGGGCGACACCGAGGGTATCGGCCACCGCCTTCACCGGGAACCGCCCGGTGGCGGCGACGGCAGCCGCAAGGCGGGCTTTTTCCCCCGTGACGCCTCCAGCGCCTCGCGGAGGATCTCGACCTCCATCGTCTTGCGACCCAGCAACCGCTCCAACTCGCGGACGCGGACCTCGAGTTCGCGAAGACGACCCGCAGCTACCACGTCGTCATCGGCTCGGACCGCCTCGAGGCCACCCTCGACCATGCGCCGCCTCCAACCGAACAGCAGGCTGGGGGAGACGCCGTGCAGCCGGGCCACGGCAGAGACCGTCATCCCTGGCTGCCGGGTCTCCTCGACCAGCCGGACCTTCTCCTCGGCAGAGTAGCGCCTCCGGCGCTCCCGCCCGGTGATGATTTCCACGCGCTCGACGGGCTTGGACATAGGCGCACGCCTAGGCGGAAACCTAGGCCCTCACGGTTGCGCCGGGTGTCCGGTCGAAATGGGGGGCGCTCCACCGGCAAAGGCGGCAAGACCCTTGGGAGTGAACCCATCGATATTCGGCACCTCGGCCAGCAGCACCGGGGCAGTGACTGGTCCGATCCCCGGTATGCTGAGCAGCAGTTCATGGTTACGGCTCAGCACGGGATCGGATGCCACCACCTCCTGCACCGCCTCCATGACAGCTTCGATCTCCCGATCCAGCCATTCCAGATGAGCCACGATCGAGGCAGCAACGGCGGGCGATGCCGTGCCGGACTTCTGGCGGTTGATCTCCTGAACCCTTGCGACCTTCAGCCCCTCGCAGCGGCGCACCAGTTCACGCAGCTCCCGCAGGTGGGTGGCCGGTGGCACCCAGGCCGAAGGGTCATGTGCCCGGCAGAACCGGGCGATCAAGGCTGCGTCAAGCTTGTCGGTCTTGTTGCGCAGCAGTTCGCTTTGCCCGTAGGCCTTGACCCGCATCGGGTTGACGATGCTGACCCGGTAGCCCCGGCCGTGAAGGACCTCGGCAAGGTCCAGGCCCCAGTTCCCCGTCGCCTCCATGCAGGCGTGCAGCGAGGCGCCCGATGATGGGCGGTGACGCTCAAGCCAGCCGAGGAGTTCCTGAAAGCCGACCTCCGTGTTGGGGAACACTGCTTGTCGTGTCCGTCCCTCGGTCAGCAGTGCGACATCGAACTGCCGCTTACTGATATCGATTCCCAGCATATCCATGAGCACCTCCCTTTAGTATTGGCCGATGGGACTGCCCGCGTGTGCCCTCCTTGTAACCAGGCTCTCCAGCCAGGCTGGTGCCCTGCATACCGTTCGGCCTCTGGGCAGTAGGTGCGGCGGGTCCCGATCTTCGGGGCAGACACGAGGTCCGAGGGCCGAGGGAGAACACCGCCGCCACTGATGACGATGGCCACCGACACCAGCCAAGGCAACTTACAAGGGCCGAGACCCCGCTTGGGGGCTCGGGGAGGCCGCTCTTGCGGCCGAGTAGAGCCCGGTCCCCGCGCTTGCGGGGACGCGCCCAGATCTTGCGGAAGCCCCGCCAGGCTCAGCCACCGGAAGCGACGAGCCCGCCCGTCTTCCAACGACGTTCGCCGGCCTCCCGGTGTTCGGAGCAGTACCAGACGCCAGGAATGCCTTTGAAGAGATCCCCGCCGAACCAGAAGGCACCCCATCGGCCGCACTCAGGGCAGAAATGTTCGAAGGGCTGGCCCATCTCGACGCGCTGGACGCCGCGGCGTCGGTCATCGGGCTGGTCGTCGGGCGTGTCAGTGAGTGGGCGGTTGGGAGGGCGGGTGGTTCTCATCCATGCCGGGCAGTCCTGCATTCCGCGCGATGTAGCATGCTTTGTGAAAGATAATCGTTCAGCATCAATGATCTATCTTGGAGTAGCCCTGCCCGGTCAACTAGATTCACGGCAGTAGGACGGCTGACATGGAGGCTACCGTGGTTGGATCGAACAACGTGGTGCAGTTCCCACTGCGGCGGGTGCTCCCGGAGCAGGTGGCGAAGGCGTTCGAGGGCGTGCCCGACGTGCGCGAGATCAGCAACATCGCCGATGCCTTCCAGCTCGAGATGCCGTCGCGGGACCTGCGCAATCGGGTAGAAGCGAGCGTGGCGGAGTTCGTGCTGACCAATGTGCCGCCGGAGAAGGGGGCCCGTCGTGAGGCCGTGCTGCGCGATCTGCTGGCGACGTATGCCGAGCGGGCGGAAACAGCGGCCGAGGTGGCGCGGGACGCCTGGGTAACGGCTGAGGCGGCGCAGGAGGGAGTGGTGCTGCGACAGCAGGAGCAGGGTACGGACGCGGCGCTGGAGATCCTGTCGCAGCGGGCGAACGACCTAACGGAGCAGGCGGCGCAACTGACGATCACCGCCTACGGCTACTCGGTGGAGCGATCCGCTGCGGCTAGGGTGGTGTCGCTGGCGCTGCGCGGCGAGGAATGGAAGCCGACCACCCTGCGCGACGCTGAGCTGGCGGTGTTCGGCCTCGCGGTGGTGGGGGGCTGAGGGCGGGCGACCAACGGCGCGGATCAGGCGATCCGGGCCGTCAGTGCTCCTGAACAGCTTCGAGGCGGACGCTGGCCCGACGATCGGCGGCATGTGCCTCCCGCAGGAGGCGGGCGCTTTGGGCGGCGTTAAGCGGCTCGGCGTCGGCGCCCTCTCGTAGCCGCTGGGCCTCGTGTTGCCAGCGGCGAAACTCGGCCAAGCAACCGGCTTCGGCGGTGCGTGGGGCGGCGGGAGGATGATGAAACACGTCACGCCTCCCAGTGACCGAACCAGCGGGAAGGGCAGCGGGCGCGCGTGAGCGCCCCTGCCCTGATGAGCGAGCGGACCATGGCGAACCTCGGTGTGAATGGTGGAAGGAGCCAGCCGCGCGCCGAAGGCGACGGCTGACCAGCGTGCAGCCCGGTCAGGCGGCGCGCCGCTGCATGGGTCGTGATAGTGTGGGCAGTGCCGGATAGCGGTTATCCGGCCGTCCGAAGCCCTCGTCCTCGTGCAGCTGCAGGAGGTGGATCGCGACGGTCCGGCGGCGGCCGTCGCGCAGGGAGCGCAGGACGGCCAGGTCGGTACGATTGGCGGCATAGACGCTGAGCCAGTGCCCCGTGGCGGGATCGCGCCAGGCAGCGTGGTACTGGCCGTTGAGGAAGCTCTCCACGATCCAGGGTGTGCGGCAGACGGCGGTGCGGCCGAAGCGAGCGCGCCAGTACCGTCATCCTGCAGATAGAAGATCGAGCCGAGGGCGACGGTGCCAACGCCGAGCGGGTTGTCGCCGCCCTGGCGGCGCTGGGCGTGATACTGGCGCAGCATCAGAACGGGATCTCGCTGTCGTCGAACAGCGGGGCGTGCGGCGGGGGCACGAAGCCCGGCGTGTCCAGGCGGTAGCCGTCGTAGCCGTAGCGGTCGCACATGGCGTTGGCGAAGCGGCTGGCGGCGACGCGCGAGGCGAAGCGGTAGGGGTGGCAAGAGGTCGTGACGTGGCAGCGGCCGTAAAGACCCTCGAAGCCCTCCTCGTGGACGTCCTCGAAGACGACGGTGGTTAGTGCAGGCGGGCGCGGCAGCGCCACGGAGGCGAGCAGGCTGGCGGACATCGCTGGAATCCTCGCGCGCAGGGCCAGCCGTCAGGCCGCCCGGTGAGGTGGAAGGGGCAGGAGAGAGAGGCGTCCGGCGCCTCGAGGGGCGCCGGAGCGCGGGCGTCAGAACGGCACGTCGTCGTCCAGGTCCGCCTTCGGCGCGTCCCAGCCGGAACCACCGCCAGCACTCGCCGCCGCACCGGCCCGGGAGCGCTGGCGACCCCGGCCGCGGGTGCTGCCCTGCGCCGGACGCTCGCCACCCTCGGCCGAGGCGCCGGCGTCGCCGCGCGCCTCCCGGCCGCCCGAGCCCGCGGGCTCACCCAGCATCTGCAGAGTGCCGTTGAACGGGCGCAGAGCGATCTCGGTGGTGTAGTGGTCCTGGCCGTCGCGCTCCCACTTGCGCGTTTCCAGCTTACCCTCGACGTAGATGAGGCTACCCTTCCTCAGGTAGCGCTCGGCGACGGTGCCCAGGCCGTCCGTGTAGATGCAGACCCGGTGCCACTCGGTCCGCTCCTGGCGGTTGCCCTCCCGGTCCTTCCAGCTCTCGCTCGTGGCAAGGGAGAAGCTCACCACCTGCCCGCCGTTCTGGAAGTTGCGCACCTCGGGGTCGTTGCCCAGGCGCCCGATCAGCGAAGCCTTGTTGAGCGAACCAGCCATCGTCTTATCCTCTTCATTCTCTCTCCCCGAAGAGGCTTCCGGCCCGTGCCGGTCGCGTCTCCTCGGGTGCGGTCGACCAGAGACGCGGTGGCGGGCGGTCCTACCCCTGAGGCATGTGAGGGAGGGGGATGGGGTTGCGACGAAGCGGGGCATCGCCCCGCGCACGGCGCGGCCCCAGCCCCTAACCGAGAATGCCGAACCGCAGGCGCTTTCCCCGGCTTCGGGGAAAGCGGGGGTAGGAGCGGCCGACACCGTGGCTCAGACCGCAGCACCACGAGGAGAAGCGGCCGGCACGGGCAGGCAACCGACACACTTCTCCCCACTCTCGTCCTTCGGACATCTCCCCCGCTTCTTCCGGGCTTTCTCCCCTCCCCGTCCCCTTTTCTCCTCCTCCCTCCCCGCGATCAGGCGGCGTCGGCCGCCGCCTCCGGTTCGGGCAGGTCGTCCATGAAGGCCCAGTGGAAGGCGGCCAGCGGACCGAGATCGCTCCGGTCCACCTCACCCTCCTCGTGCAGCGCCCGCAGTTCGTCGGCCGCCGCGGCGACCCGGGCCTCGATCGGATCCGCCGGGGACTCTGGCAGGGCAACCGGGAAGAAGGGCGAGCGTGCCCCCTGCCCCGGCTCCGCCAGCAGGGCCACCTGACGGCGCTGGAAGACCACCATGTGCCGGGCCAGGAAGGCGTCGGTCTTGCTCCGCCCGGCAAGGAAGGCAGCCCGCCGCGCGGTTTGCCCGTAGGCCTGGCTGTCCACCGAGGCCACGCGCGGGTGGTCCCGCAGGGCGTGCATGGCCTCAGACTTCACCCCGTAGAGATGAAGCCTCGCCGGGGCATTCCCGAGCGCCCGATCCAGGGTGTCGACCACGCGCAGCACCCCGTCAGCACCGCCGACTTGGCGACGGCAGACGCTGCCCACGCCGAGCACTGGAACACCCTCGACGCCCGGCAGGCGGTCTAGGCAGCGAAGGTAATGGTCAGGGCGCCAGCCCTGCACCACGGGGGCGAGCCGGTCCGCGATGCCGCGGTCCTCCGCCTCGCGGAGGCAACGCAGGTAGAGCCGCACCGTGCCGGCGATGCGGTCCAATACCTCGGCGTCGTCGCGAGCGATCTCCGGCTCGACGCAGAGGTCCATGGCGGAGAACCAGCGCCAGGGCGCGGCGGCCGCCAGCTCGATGTAGGCAGCTACGGTCCAAGGATAGAAGCCGTAGCGGGCCATCGCCACGAAGCCGGCAGAGTCCAGGGCGGTGTCGAGCCCGGCTAGACGCCGCAGCGGCCGGTGGTCGAAGCTCACCCAGTCGCGAATGCCGAGGCGATTTGAGCACCAGACCGAGAAAGCATTGGCGCTGAGCAGCACCGGCGTTTGCAGGCGCCGGGCTGCAGCGAGGAGTGGCCCGGCCGCGAGATGCGGCAGGCCGAGCAGGAACTCCGGCATGATGGTCAGAACAGCGACGGCTGGTCGGTGGCCCAATCCGCGGCACGCGGGCGGGACAGCTCGGCAACCGGCAGCTTTTCGGGCTGGTAGCGTGCCTGCAGGCGGTTTAGCAGGGCGCGCTCACCAGCCTCGGTCTCGCGCGCGAGGGTGGAGCGGAGGCGGGCGACCAGCCCGGCCGAGCGAAGCCGCGCGATCACCGCGCGCTCCAGGTCGGAGAAGGTGAAGGCCGGATCGCCCCAGCACGGGTGGGCGGTCAGCTCTTCAAGGAAGCGCAGCTTGTCAGTGGTGGAGGTGAAATACTCCGTCCAGAACCCGTGCACGTCGTAGTGCGCGATCATGCCGAAGTGTTGGCACAACACGCGATAGAACCTCAGCGTGAAGCGCTTGCGCGGAAAGTCCTCGGCGATGAACGCGAGCAGCTGGTTGCCGAAGGCAGCCTTGGCCGCGTCGTCATCGAACCTGGTGGCGGTGAAGTCTTCCGCGCGCAGAGGCGGGTTCTGAAAGCTGGCTACAGCCATGGTGTTCGGGCCTCCGTAAGGGTTTCTTTGAACCCCTCACGGCGGGCGCGTCGGCGGCGGACGGGGCAAGGGCGCGCGGCTTCGCGCGGGCGGCGCTAGCCGCCGTCCCTTGCGGCGGCCGGCGAGGCGCGGCAGCTTTCTTATCTTCTCGTCCCTTTGCGGCCACCGCACGACAATGCTCGGCAGCGAAGTCGACCAGGCACGATGTTGCCATATCCGCTCAGGTCAGGCCGCCTCATCGCGGTAGACCGCGATGGCCTGTTCTTCCGGCATGGTGTTGAGCCACGCCTTCACCTTCCACTTCGTTCTCACGTCTTCCGATTCCAGAACCTGCTTCAGCTGATCGGCTGTCAGCACCTTGCTCTGGAAAATTCCTGGCTTCTCTGCGTGGGTGTAGAGGGCGCGGTTCCTGAGCGAACGCTTCAGGTCGCGCCGCACGATCCATACGGTGAGCAGGTCATCTACGATCCACTCGGCGTCCTGGACAATCATGCGCGGTGGTCCACCCGTGGGTGTGCCGATGTCCACCTCCGGCAGGGTTTTTCCGTAGGCATCCAGGCGCACGCGCAAGGTGTTGGGCTGTACATTCGTGCCGCCACCAGTTCCGTGGTTCTGGGCGTAACCCTCCTTCTTACCGTCGATCCAGATGTCGGCGTGGAAGTTGCTCGTCTCCTCGCTCAGGGCGGCGCTGTAGGAGACTTTACGAAGCTCGATCTTCATGGTGGCTGCTCTGCCCCAGAGGCCGCGAGGCGCCGGCTCGGCCGATGGCCGAGGTGGCATCGCCCGGCACCGCGCATCCCGGCCGGTCCGTGACCCGTTGGAGGGGCAGCACGGATGGAATGGGAACCGATGACCGAGGCCAAGGACGGAAAGGCGATCAAGGTGAACCGGGCGCCGGTGCTGACGCTGTGGGCCGCGGTGGTGGCCGAGCGGCTCGGACACGACCAAGACGCGGCGATTACGCTGGGTCGGGCTGTGGCCGGCTCCAGCGCCCGCGTGAAGGCCAAGGTCATAGGCATCGCCGAGGACACGCACGAGGGCGGTGATCTCCGCGACGAGGCGCGCAAGCAGGGTGAGAGCAAGCAGCGGCGTAAGGTCGTGCATCTGCTCGGCCGCGACGTGCCGGTGGTCGAGGAGAAAGGGGCGCTACGTGCGCTTGATCATGACAAGCCGGCCTCGCCGAAGGCGGCGGCGGGTTACGTCGAGCGGGCTCTCGGAGAGGATCTTGCTGCCGTTAGGCAGGCGATGGAGGAGCTAGCGGCCTCGATGGAGCCGGAGGAACTGAACCGGGTCGGCTTCCGGCTGTACGAGCACTTTCGGCCGGAGGTGCCGGCAGGAGCAAAGGGCTGGGGCGCCAAGGGCGTGCTAGATCTCGGCAAGATCCGCTCGGCCGGTGGCTAATCAGCCACCTGTGCGCGGCGCTTAGCTCTGGTCCCAGGCGACGATGGTCAGTCGCTGGTCCGGCGAACAAGCGTCGATAACCGAGGGACGCATGGTGACGTACCAGGCTTCCATGATCGCGGCGGCGGCCTGATCGGGGACCGCTCGCACCACCGGAAGGATGTGGCGGGCGTCGGCGCTGTAGCTCCTGGGATAGCCACTGGACTCGAGCAGCACCGCGTCGCCGGTTTTCAGTAGATCCTCGAATGGGTGGATCCCGGAGGCGCCGGTAGTCCAGGTCGCCAGGATGGTGTCCCGGTCGAGGTCGCGGTTCCACTCCTCAAGTGTCTGCGTCGTGACGCTGATCTGCCAGCCTGCCATGCCTGTTTCCTTCTCCATCGCCTGGTCCGGATTGTCGCACGGACGCGGCAGTCTGGCTGCCGAAAGCGCATCCTCGGCGCGGCCCTGCCCGCGAAGCGGTGCAGGATGGTCTGCCAGAAACGGCGGGGACGGGCTGCCAGGGTGGGGCGCGGTCGCATCAGGCGGCGTCCTGCGGCTGGCGCACGGACAGCGCCACGGCTACCGGCCGCACCCAGATTGGCAGGGTCGAGAGCATGAAGCCCTCCCCCGACCAAGCCAGCAGCAGCGTCTGGCCCATGGTTTCCGCGATGGCCTGGGCGGCGTCGGGCGGCACGGCGTTGCCGATCCGCTCGCGCCAGTCGGCGTCGCTCAGCCCATCCAGTTCGGCCTGCTCCTCCGGGTCGACCAGTGACTGCAGGGCACACAGTTCGGCCGTGGTGAAGGGACGATGCCATGTCCCGTCCAGCGCCCGGATGCGGGCCACCACCCGGTCCGAGGCCCCTGGCAGCGTCGGGCGGGGGTCGGCGACGCTCCAGCGGCCGTTGTCGTAGCCGGCCGCCGCGCTGACCGCGCCCGTGGATTGCTGCCACGGCACCACGCCGTAATGCCCGGCGCCATAGTAGTCGTCGCCATTCTCGCGCTCCAGGCGCGGCCGCGGGTCGGCGACGGCGAAGGTGCCGTTGGACGGCAGGCTCTCGCCGGCCACGGTGCCGGAGGTGGCGTCCCACGGCACCACACCCAGGGCGCCGGAGCGGCGCACTTCGCCGCGGGGGTCGGCCACACACTGCCCGGTGCCGTGGGCACCGGTCACGGCCCGCCCGGCGCCGTCCCAGGGTACGATGCGATACTCGTTTGAGTGCTTAAGTGGACCCGTGTGCCGGGGATCGGCCACGGCGAAGCTGCCGGCCCCGACCGCGGCCTTGCCGATTACTACCTGGGAGGGCTGGTCGAAGCGCTTCACGCCGTACTGCCCGAAGGCGGCCACGCCGTCGGCGCGGCGGGGGTCGGCGACGCTGTAGGCGCCGTTGGACGGGCCGGAACGGCCCGCCACGGTGCCAGCCGGCTCCTCCCAGCGGTTCACACCGAGCACGCCGCCGCGCCACTCGGCGCAGGGGGCGAGGGCGTAGTCGCGCAGCAGCCCGTCCTCCACGGCCAGCTTGCCCAGCGAGCGCCAGTCGCTGCCGGCCTCGACGAAGGCGAGGCGTACCCACGTCGCCCAGTGCAGCATCGGCACCCGGTGCATCGGCCCCGCCTTCGAGTCACCCGGCAGGGGCATGCGCGACAGCACGTCACCCACCCCGTGCAGCGACCGCTTCGGCGGCTCGTACAAGAACGGCTTCACCTTGGCGGCGTGCCGGGCCACCAGAAGGAAGCGCTTGCGGCTCTGCGCCAGCCCGCCCAACTCACCGCAGTCGTGCGTAGTCTCGGCCACGGCGTAGCCGTAGGCGCGCAGCAGGCCGGTGATCTGGTCGAGCAAGGCGCGCCCGCGCGAGGCAATGCGCGGCACGTTCTCCAGAAGGATCAGCTCCACCGGGTCGTCGCGATAGGCTTCCAGCGCCAGCCAGATGCCGCGCAGCGTCAGGCGGTTCAGCGCCTGGTACTTCTTGGTCTTGCTCTTGGTCTCCGAGAGCAGGCCGGAGAAGCCTTTGCAAGGCGGGGAGGTGAACAGGACGTTCGGGCGCTCGTGGCCGAAGGCCGCGCGCACGTCGTCCACGGTGGCCTCGCGCCAGCCGGCGGGCGGCTCCTGGCCGTGGAAGTCGCGGTACTGCTCTCGGTCGAACAGGTCCATGCAGGTACCGGGCACGCCGGCCAGACGACCGAAGTCGCGGATCGCCGCGGCGTCGACGTCGATGCCGCCGATGCAGCGGAAGCTGGCGGACAGGTTGCCCACCCGCGAGGTGGCGCGGTTGAAGCCGCGGGCGCCCCCACCGAGGCCGGCGAAGAGGTGGGCGTGCAGGATGGTGGCGTGGCCGTGCTCGGAGATCATGGCGTGGGGCTCCAGAAACGCGAACGGCAGGGCCTGAGCCCTGCCGCGCGCGACGTCGGTGAATGGATCGGGGTGTGGGGCGGGGCGCCGCAGTGCCCCAGGATCAGGCCGGGACGGTGATCGGCACGTCGCGCGCGATGCGCGGGCCGGGCAACGACCGCTCGAGGGCGATCCTGGCTGGGGTCACCGGCAGGGGCCGGAGCCCGGCGAGGCGGGGCTCCAGGGAGATGAGATCCAGGCCGGGGTGGCGCTGTTCGGCCAGTTCCTGGGCTGCTGCTTCGTCAGCGGCGATCACCTGGCCGGCGACGTCATCGCCATTCGGCACCGCGCCGCGGTAGTCCCAGCTCAGCCGGAGCGGCTCTGTGGGCTCCTCGGCCGTCACCTCGACGTACCGCACCGCCGCGACGAATACATCCACCCCACGGCGGCAGCTCAGCGTTTCCAACCGGGTGTGCAGCATGACCGTCGAGCAGGCGCGGGCCTCCATGAGGACGTCGCCGGCGATGGCCAGGGCATCGAGCAGGGCGGCACGCTCGTCCACGCATTCCCGCACCTGCAGGCCGTGGACACAGGCCCAGCGCTGGGTGCCCGCCGAGGGAGGCTTAAGGCGCGGCCCGCCGCCCGAGTTCCCGACCGTCCATGACCACGAGTGCTCGTCGGTGCTGGTCTCGATCACGAGGGAAGGCTTGTCGTGGTGGCGAAAGGCGTGCCCAGTGCCAGGATAGCCCTCGATTGGGCTCCAGCCATCCGGCGATAGGCCGAGATCCTCGGCCGCCGAGCGCAGGGCGCGCTCAACCAGGGTGCTCATGGGGGTCAACTCCCGTAGGGGATGCGGTGCGCCGGGGACGAACCGTCTGTTCCGGTCCTCTCGTCCCTGACCCCTGCCCCGTGGCCGCGTCTCAGGCCGCCGGGGGCAAGGGCGAGCGGAGCGAGGGAGCGCAGCGACGCACCCTTGCGGCCGGCGGACGGACGCGGCAGGGCGCTCCCTACTCACGCCTTCATCTCTGATCCTCCGTCTACCTGGATTGCTCCCCTCCGGCGGACGGTGGCCACAGTTGACGCAGGGCGCGCGCCAAGAAGAAGAGGGCGCCCATGCCGACGAGCGCCATCACCGCCCCGAGGTAGCGTCCGTCAACGTGGTGGAAATTGGTGGTGGGCTTGAGGTGGCCACGGGTCAGGCAGCCTTGGGTGGAAGTTGCAGGGTCTCATTGGTGGGTGCTGGGTTGAGCATCTCGCCCATGGCCTCGACGCCCATGTAGCGGTGCTGCATCTGCCACTCGTCGTTGGCCTCGAGCAGGACGGCACCGATCAGGCGGATGATCGAGGCTTCCGAGGGAAAGATGCCGACGACGTCGGCGCGGCGCTTTACTTCCTTGTTCAATCGCTCCAGCGGGTTCGTCGAGTACAGCTTGGTTCGGTGCTGCGCCGGGAACGTCATGTAGGCGAGCACGTCGTCCTCGCTGTCGTCCATCAGCTTGCCGAGCTTGGGCCAGCGGGGGCGGAGCTGGTCGGCGACGTGCCGCCAGGTTTGTCGGGCGGCGGCCTGATCGGGCTGCAGGAAGGCCTGGCGCAGCGCGGCCGCGGCCATGGACTGCTGCGCCTTGCCGACATGGGCCAGCGCGTTCCGCATCCAGTGAACGCGGCAGCGTTGCCACGTCGCCCCGAAGACGCGGGCGATCGCCGCCTTCAGCCCTTCATGGGCGTCGGAAACGACCAGCTTCACGCCCCGCAGGCCGCGCTTGACCAGGCTCTTGAGGAAGGCTGCCCAGAAGGTCTCGGCTTCCGAGGGGCCGATGTGCAGGCCGACGATCTCCCGCCGCCCCTCGGCATCGCAGGCCACGGCGATTATGGCGGCCACCGAGACGATGCGCCCGCCCTCGCGCTGGCGCAGGTAGGTGGCGTCCAGCCAGAGATAGGGCCACTCGCCCGACAGCGGCCGGTCAAGGAAGGCCGAGACACGCTCGTCGATGTCCTTGCACAGCTTGCTGACGGTGCTCTTGCCGATCCCCGTCAGCCCCATCGCCTGCACCAGCTCGTCCACCCGCCGCGTCGAGACGCCGCCGATCCAGGCTTCCTGGATCACGGCGACCAGCGCCTTCTCGGAGGTTTTCCGGGGCTCCAGGAACGGTGGGAAGTAGCTGCCCTGGCGAAGCTTGGGGATGCGCAGCTGCAGCGACCCCAGCCGGGTGTCCAGCGGGCGATCCCGGAAGCCGTTGCGGTAGTTCAGCCGCTCGCCGCTGCGTTCGTGCCGCCCCGCCCCGATCAGGCCCTCCACGTCCGCCTCCATCAGCAGCTGCAGCACTGCCTCGGCCACGCTACGCAGGAAGTCGCCGTCCCCGGCTTTCGCCAGCAGGTCAGCCAGTGGCAGTCTCTCCTCGGTCATCGGTTCCTCAACGGTCAGGGGGTGGGAGCTTCGCAACTCCACCCTAGACCGCCCGGGCCGATGGCCACCCAAGCCCTACACCCCGGCCAGCGCCGGAATTTCCACCACCTCCGCGGACGCTACCCGCCCCGATGCCGCCGTAGAACATCCCGACGGTGTGGATTACGCCCCTGAGATCGGCATTGAGGTCACAGGTCTCCATCTCTGCGGTCGACGGAGGCGGTGAGGACGGGGTTCCATCGGATGGCAGTCAGTGTTGCCATGTAGAGGACATTTCGAACCGTGGTCCTACCGCCTGTGATCGCCCTGTGTCCGCGCATCTGCCCGGAATCTCGGTTGACAGGTGCAACACCGATCAGGGCAGCGGCCTCGCGTCGGTCGAGACGGCCGAGCTCGGAGATGCGGGCGTTGGCCACGCGCAGGAAGCCGTAGAAGCCGAGATGCCCCCCAGCGTACTTGAACAGGCGGTCGTGGGTGTCGCGGGCGTCCGGAGTGTGGTGGATCGGTTCCTTGCCGACGAGCTGGAACGGCTCGTCGGCCGAGCCACGCGCGGCGACGGCGGTGAAGGCCATGAAATGATGTCCTCGGGGAGGGTGATCTGGAGAGGCGGAGCCCGGCCTTCCGGCCGGGCCTCGTCGATCAAACGGCGTGCGCTGCGGGCGCCCCGGCCTCGCTGGGCGGCGGCATGATGTCGGTGTCCGGGCCCTCTTCGTCGCCGTCGAGCAGGTGCTCGGGGTTCTCGATCCCCTCCGCATCCCCGGCATCGTCCTCGTCCGCGGCATGGCCGCCGCGTCGCAGGACGGTCACTTCAGCCTCGCGGGCGCGCTCCGTCTCCGCCTGGCGCCGCTCCTCGTCGGTGAAGTCGAACCGCACCAGTGGGTGCAGGAAGGTCCGCCCCTTCAGGTGCTCGACGATAGCCGCACGGGTGGCCTTGCCGGTGGGGCGCGGCAGCACGCTGGTCGCGGTGGCGGTGCGCTCGATCGCCGCCTTGCTAAGGTTGCCGAGGAACTCCTCGGTGGCCGTGGTCGGCAGGTATGCGTCGGCGTCCACGGTGATACCGGCGACGCGGGCGACGGTGCCGGAGGAGGAGAAGCCCACCCGGCAGGACAGCGCTTGCCGAAGCATGCCGCGCGCGGCGGTGCGTAGCGTGGCCGGGTCGGTCGCCAACACGCCGCCCTCGGTGATCGAGGCCGCCAGCCCGCTGCGCTCGCCGCTGCCGACGTCGTTGCTATGGGCTCCGGAGCGGACGCTGACGTTCTTGCCGGCCAGGGCAAGCACCAGTAGGCCGATCAGCGCGTGGTCCGAGATCTCGGCCTCGGCGAAGGCGGCGTGCAACGCCTCGGTGCGAAGGTCGCCTATCATGGCCTCGCCCTTCTGGGTGAGGTCGGGCCGCACGGCCTTGGGCGCCAAGTAGTCCTCGCCGGTCCCACCGCCCGTGGAGGCGCGGCGCTGGACCGGCTCGGGCATCCGGAACAGGACGGTGTCCACCTCGAAGGTGCGGTGGTTGACGTAGTAGCCCACCGTGTCGTTCGGGCCGGGCCTGGACGAGTAGAGCTGCTGCGCCCGGGGCGGGAGCTGCGGGCGGTGGTACTCATCCATCCCCACCATGACCCCACCCTCGGGCAGGTTGGCCTCCAGCCAGGACCGCTGCGCCTGCAGAAAGGCGTCGGCCTGGGTGGTGAAGCGCGGATCGGTGTCGCCCGGGGCGAACAGATCGTCCTCCCAGACGATGCCGAACGCTTCCGTCTCGGCCGCGCCGAACTTCGCGAGGGTGAAGGAGACCCGGCGCTTGTCGAGCCCGTGCGAGATCATGTGCCAGTTGGCGCGCTCGTTCCGCTTCGGCTTCTGCGACTTCCACACCGAGGCCTGCTCCTCGGCCGAGGCAAGGCCGATGGTGCGCAGCTGCTGCTCGGTGGGCATGTCGCCGCGGGCCATCTGCGTCAGCATGGCCGGCAGGATGTGCGTCATGTGGCGCAGCACGTTCACTCGGCGCACCGACATATTCATCGCGGTGGAAATGGCCTCCGGCGTCCAGTCCTCACTGACCAGAGCCTCGACCGCGCGCCACTGATCCACCGGGTTCATGTTGGCGCGGACCATGTTCTCGGCGAAGGCGCGCACCCCGTCGGCCCCGGCCACGGCGTCGTCGCCATCCTCGCGGATGAGGACGTGGATGCTCTTCAGCTTGGCCTTGATCGCCACGTCGCGGCGACGGTGCCCGGCGATCAGCACCACCTCGCCGTCGCGCTCGCGCGCGGTGGGCGGCTGCAGGATGCCAACCGCCTGGACGTTGGCCAGCAGCAGGGCGTCGGCCTCCGGCCCGGCCGTAGTGCGGCGGGGGTTCTCGGGGTTGTCGCGCAGCTTCCTGGGGTCGATCTCGATGAGCTTCATGGTCGGGCTTCCCGCAGAGGTTCCTGTCTCCCCACTCCTGGGTTGACCCCTCCCCGGCAGCGACCGGACGGGCGCCGGCACCACGGCGGACGAGCGGCCCTGCCCCGGCGCGGGACGCGGCCTGCGCAGCGGGCTGCGGCCTAGCAGGGCCGGGCTGCGCAGGCGGCCGTGGAGCGAAGCGGTGCCGGGGCCCGTCCGGGTGCGACCGCTTCTCCCCTCCCCGTCCCTTCTCCCCCAAACCTTTATGCTGCGTTGCACAAATTAACTTGTCATCCGCCTATCCCGAGCTAACCTTGTGCAGCGCAGCATCCGGCTTGCCGATGCTGCCTTTCTTGGACGTTTCCTCCCTAAACTCGGGCGGCACCGTGGGGCGCCGCCCTTCTTTTTGCCGACGCGTCAGGCCGCGGCGGGGAGTGCATCCTCCTTCCCGGTCAGGGCCAGGGAGGCTTCCAGCTCGGCCATCTCGGCGCGCTTGGCGTCGAGCTCGGCCTGGAACTCGAATCCTTCGCCGAGCCGTGCCTCGTAGGCCGGCAACTGCCGCTCGGCCTCCGTCAGCTTGCGACGGTACTCGGCCAGTTCCGCCTCGAAACGCCCGAGGTCGTATTCCAGCCGCGACACCAGCCCTATTGCGGTGAGGTCGTCCTCAACCCGCACCTCGTGCTCGCCGCCGGCGCGGGTGAGCAGTAGGTGGATCTCCAGGTCGGCGCCCTGGCGGTAGCGGCGGGCCTCCAGCTTCAGCGGGAAGCCGCCGATCTGGCCGAGGTCCCAGTCACCCTTGCGGCCCTCGAATTGCACGGTGCGGATGACCTTCAGCAGCGCGGCGCCGGCCGGTTTGCGCTCGTCAAAGGTGCGATCCTCCACCTGCATGCGGAAGTCGTCACCCCGGGTTGAGACGCGCTGCGCTAGGTCCGTCTGAGTGTCGGCGATCGCCTGCGTGGCCCGCACGATGGTCGAGCGCGCCTCGGCCACCCGCCGCCGCACGGCGTGCTGGTCATCGAAGTGCGCCGCCCGCAGGCGGTCCAGCCGCGCCAGCTCCGCCTCCAGCCCGGCCTTCCGCATCAGGCGCGGGTCGCCGGAGGCGATAGCCTTGGCCATAGCGAACTGGTTCGCTTGGGAGCCGATGTCCTCCAGCCGGCGGATCGAGCGGTCTCCGCCCAGCGCCGCGGCGATGAAGCGCGCCTTGCGCTCGTTGTTCTGCCACATCTGCGCGTCCATCGAGCCCAGCGTGGCGTAGGCGTAGAGGCCGATCTCCTCGTTCTGGTTACCCTGGCGCTCGATGCGCCCCTCGCGCTGCTCGATCTCGGACGGCAGCCAGGGCACGTCGAGGTGGTGCAGCGCCACCAGCCGGCGCTGGGCGTTAACCCCCGTGCCCATGGTGGCCGACGAGCCGAGCAGGAAGTCCATCTGGCCGTTGTTCATGGCGTTGAACAGCGACTGCTTGGCCTCGGACTTCTTGAAGTCCTGCATGAAGGCGATGCGCTCGGCCGGCACGCCGCGCGCGATCAGCCCCTCACGGATCCAGCGGTAGGCCGAGAAGCCACGCGTCGCCAGTGCTCCCTCGGTTCCCAGGTCCGAGAAGATCATCTGGGTGGCGCCGGGCACCGGGTGCGGCGAGCCATCCGGCTTGCGAAAACGCCGGTCGCGGGTCTCTGACCAGATGCGGAAAGCGTTGTCGATGAGCAGGTTGAGCTTGTTCTCGGGCTCGTTGTCCTGCTCGGGCACCACGAAGCGCAGGTCGATGGCGGCGTGCCGGCCGTCGGTGATGACGGACAGCAGGATGTCCTGTCCCTTCTCGGGCTTGCCCTTACGCTCCTCGATCGCCTTGATCCGCGCCGCCAGGGTACGCTGGTAGGACTTGAAGGCCGGGCTCGCCGGGGCGGTGATGATCTGGCGCTTGCCGCCCGTGATGGTCGGCAGCTTCAGGTACTGCCGGAGGTCGTCCTTCAGCACCACGTCCGCGACGGTGCGGAACATGGCGATCAGGTCGGCGACGTTGACGAATTCCGAGAAGCGCGTGACCGGTTTGTAGTTGCCGGATGGCTGCAGCTCCAACTCGGTGCGGGTGTCGCCGAAGTTGGAGGCCCAGGCGTCGAACTCCTGAATGCCGCGCTCCTCCAGCATCTCGGGCTGCATGTAGCGCTGCAGCGTGAACATCTCGCCCAGCGTGTTGGTGATTGGCGTGCCGGAAGCGAGGATCAGGGCCCGGCCGGGGTTCACGGTGGCCACGAAGCGCGACTTGACGAACAGGTCCCAGGCGCGCTGCGAGCCGTCCAGTGCGATGCCCTTCAGGGCACCCATGTTGGTGGCGAAGCTCAGCTTGCGGAACTCCTGCGCCTCGTCGGCGATCACCTGATCGACGCCGATTTCGGCGATGGTCAGCATGTCGTCTTTGCTGGTCGACAGGCCCTCCAGCTTCTCCTGCATGCCCTCCTTCATGCGCTCGATGCGCTTGCGCGCGATGCGGTCGTCGCCGTCGAGCCGCTCCAGCAGGGCGGAGTAGGCGTCCAGTTGGGCCTGCACGAGGCCGCGCTCGAACTCGGCCGGGGTGGCGATGAACTTGAAGGCCGAGTGGGTGATGATGATGCAGTCCCAGTGCGCCGTGGCCGCCCGGGCCAGGAAGCGGCCACGCTTGTCCTTGGTGAAGTTGGTCTCGTCGGCCACCAGGATGCGGGCGCCCGGGTAGAGCTGCAGGAACTCGCGCGAGGCCTGCGCCAGGCAGTGGCCCGGCACGGTCAGCATGGCCTTGCCGATCAGGCCCAGGCGCTTCTGCTCCATGATCGCCGCGGCGATGGTGAAGGTCTTCCCCGCACCCACGGCGTGGGCGATGTAGGTCTGGCCGGAGGCGACGATGCGCCAGATGACGCGCTTCTGGTGGGCGCGCAGCTGGATCACCGAGGAGGCGCCGGGCAGTTGCAGGTGCTCGCCGGAGAAGTGCCGCGGCACGAGGCTGTTGAAGGCGTCGTTGTACAGGCGCACCAGCCGCTCGGCGCGGTCGCTGTCGGTCCATACCCAGCGCTCGAAGGCGCCCTTGATCTTGGCCAGTTTGTCCTTGGCCGCCTCGGTTTCCTGGGCGTTGATCTCACGCCGCTCGGTGCCGTTCTCGTCGCGCCAGGTGTCCCAGATCTGAGGAATTGATGCGTTGAGTGCATCATCAAGGAGCTCCCCGGCGTGGCGGCGGTGGGTGCCCCATTCCGAGGTGGCCGAGGCCTCGCCGGCGAAGCGGCCGATGTCGATGCTCCAGTGCGCCACCTCCACGGTGTGCCGCACCATCGTGGTCACCCCCATCACCTCGCGGATGAAGTCGGCGATGTCGCTGGCCGGGATCCACGGCGCTCCGAGGCGGGCGGTGATGTCGGAGGGCCGCAGGTCCTCGGGCTGCACCCGCTCCAGGGCGGCCACGTTGCGGGCGTAGCGCTCGTCCAGCACCGCCGCGGCCCTGGCGGCGGCCAGCTTGCGGCGGACATGGCCGGACAGGTACTCGTCGGCGGTCTGCCAAGCCTCGAAGCCCTCCGTGGTCAGGCCGGGAGCGAGAAACACGGTGGCGCCGAGCTCGGCCAGCACCGTGGCGCGGTCCCGGCCGATCAGCTCGCCGATGCGGTCGAGGTCCACCACGGCCCGCTCGGCCAGCGTCACCGCCAGGGCATCGGCGGCCGAAACGATCACCGGCTCGGCGGGGGCGTGGATCACCCGGTCGGTGAAGATCGGGCCCTTGGTCGCCTCGCCGGTCTCGAGGTCGTACTCCTCGATCGACGACACCAGCCAGCTGTCCGGGTCGTCCAGGAAGGGCTGCAGGTTCGGGCGGCGCACGCTCTCCCTCACCTCCCCCGTGGCCTCGTCCGTCGAGGTCGAGACATTGGTCAGATTGATCGGGCCGAAGCCTCGCACGAAGGCGCCGTAGGCGGCACGCAGCCGCACCTGGGCGGCGCCGAAGGGCTCGTCGTGCTCCTGGGCGCGGATCACCTCGCGCACGGCGTCGCGCACCGGGATCAGGCCGCGGATGATACGCGCGTGCTTGGCGAACAGGCCGACGGTGCCCTTGCCCGACTTCACCGCCACCTCCTCGGCGCGGCCGTCCACCACCTGCAGCAGGGCGCCGTTGTCGCCCAGCAGGTAGGAGCCCTCCTTGACCGTGGCGCCCTCGGCGGCGGTGCCGACCAGCAGGGTCGGCTTGGCCACCCGGACCGGCGCCGTGGCGGCGTGCGGGGCCTGGTGGATGCCCTCGGGCAGGCGAGCGGTGGCCTCGGCAAGCGCTCCCTCTAGGTCGCGGCCGTCGCGGGCGCAGTCGTAGGTCAGGCCGAACTGGCTGCTGGTCCAGCCGTGCCGCCCGAGTACCATCTCCGGGTGCGCCGCGAAGTAGGCGTTGACGTGGATCGCCGCCTCGCCGTCCTCCGCCGGCACCACCTCCTCCAGGTGGGCCCACTCCACCCCGTTCGCGGCGGCGTTGCGCTCGCGGCGCTGCAGGAACAGCACGTCCACCACCACGTCGGTGCCGGCGGCGGCGGCGAAGGCGCTGGCCGGCAGGCGGATGGCGCCCACCAGGTCGGCCATGCCGGCGATGTGCTCGCGCGCCTTCGGGTCCACCTTGTCCATGGTGCCGTGCGAGGTGACGAAGGCGGCGAGGCCGCCGGGCTTCAGGCGCTCCACGGCGCGGGCGATGAAGTAGTCGTGCAGCTTCAGGCCGAGCCGGCCGGCCGCGTCGTCGGCCCGCACCGTGCGGTCGGAGAAAGGCGGGTTGCCGACGGCGAGGTCGAAGGCTTCGGCCAGCTTGGCGCGGGTGAAGTCCTCGTTGCGGATCCACGCTTTGGGATACAGCAGCGCCGCGATGCGGGCGGTGATCGGGTCCATCTCGATGCCGGTGACGGCTGAGCAGTCCTCGATCCCCTCAGGACGAAGGGCCAGGAACTGACCGGTGCCGCAGCCCGGCTCCAGGATCGAGCCGCGCTGGAAGCCCATGCGGGTCAGCCCGGCCCACACGGCGCGCACCACGTACTCCGGCGTGAAGTGGGCGTACTGGGTGCAGCGGCTCAGGCTGGCCAGCTCGGTGGCCGACACGGCCTGCTCCAGCCCGTCGCCCTGCTCAGCCCAGCCCTCGCGCCACGCCTCGCCGGGGCGGCGGAATAGGGGGTTGGCGAGATCACCGGCGCCGTAGCCGACGAAGCGGGCCAGGGTCGCCTGCTCCTCGGCCGTGGCCGGCCGGGTCTCGCCCTCGATCCGCTGCAGCAGGCGGATGGCTGCCAGGTTGTCGGCCGCGCGGGCCTTCCAGCCGGCCGCGAGGCCGCGATCGCCGGCGAGGCGGAAGTCGCGGGCCACCACGCGCGGGATGGCCGGGGCGACCGGCGCCTCGGCCGCATCGTCCTCCTCGTCGTCCCCGTCCAGGGCGGGCAGCAGGCTGCCGTTGCCCCCTCCAAACAGCTCGAAGGGCGAGGTCAGCGCGGTGGTGTCGAACAGGCTCAGCTGGGCGGAGGCGGGGGCGGTCTTGGCCATGGCGCGGGGTTCCCGTGCGCGCACGCGCGAGCGCCCGGCAGCCCAAGGGGGACTGCCGGGTGCGCGAAACGCGAAGCTGGTGGTGGGGACTCTGGTGGGGGCGACGCCGTGCGGGCGCCGGTCGAGGGTCAGGCCGGGGTGGGGATCATCCCCTGTCCCGATCCATCTTCGTCCTCGTGACCCCTCCACGCCGGCCGCCCGGTTCGGGGCGGGGCAAGGGCGCCGCGCAGCGGCGGGAGCGGAGCGACTTCACCCTTGCCGCGCGCCGGGCCGCGGTGGCAGGGGCTTCCTTGCTCCTGCCGTTGCTCACCTCTCCCGTCTTCTGGCTTTCGGTCTTTCCCGAAATCAGGTGAACAGGTCGGACTGGACGCTCCGACGTCCCTCGTGCATCGTCGTGAGCATCAGCCGGTAAGCTTCGGTCGCCTCGGATTGGGGGCGCAGCGCGCGACGGTGATCCTCGGCGGTGGGCGGCCGTTTGCGGGGCATGGCTAATTCCAGGAATGGGTGCGCGAGCCTCCGACAGATGGCCGAGAGGAAGGCTGTCAGGTCGGACCGGCGGTCTCGCCGAAGGCGCCCGCCGGGAGCATCCAGGCCGAGGGCATGCCCAAGATCGGCAGGTCCCAGGTTTCGCCCAAAGCGAGCGCCACGAGGTCGGGACGGGCGAGGACGTCCGGATAGGGCCGGCCATGGTCGGCCAGGGCGCGGATCGAGCGGGCGCGCTGGATGGTACGGCCGAAGCGCTCCTCGTAGGCTGCGATGCGCTCGAACAGCGCCGGCGCGATCAGCCGGATGGTGGCCCACTGCGCCGCCGAGCCGAAGATGCAGGCCATGCAGGACAGGCGCGACCAGCCGAGTTCGTAGGCTGGGTGTGGCCGCACGCCGTGGCGCTGCAGCGCATCCCACACCCGGCCCTCGTCCCAGCCGTGGACAGGCCGCCAGTGGTCGACGTGGCGCGGCCGGCGCGAGCCGTCGCGCGTGTCGGTGCGGTGCGGCTCGAAGGACGCGTAGCGCGCCCGCGCCGCGCTCTCCTGCGCCCGCTCGCCGGTCACCACCAGGGTGCGGCGGCCGAGGAAGCGGTCCTGTCCGGTGATGGATGCGGCGCCGACGCCGATCTTGAGCGCGGCCGAGCACCAGCGGACCGACAGGTCCGCCGAGACCTGGGGGAACAGCAGCCGGGTGCCGCGCGGGCCGGCGCCGCCGGTCTGCCGCACCCCGTCGGGTGTTTCGAACAGGATTGGCGCCGTAGGGGCCTCCTGGCGCAGCATCTCGCGCTCGAAGCCGCCCGCGCGCCAGGAGCGGTACAGTGGCAGGCCGAAGGCTGCCGCCTGCGCCGCCACGTAGGCGCCCGTCACTGGCCAGTCCATGAAGGCCGACCCGCCGCCGTCCACCTCGTGGTGGTGCAGCTCAATGCGCGCCGGGTCCACGCCGCACTCCAGCAGGTGCAGCAGGCAGGCCGTCGAATCCTTGCCGCCGGAGGTAAACAGGACGATGTGGTCGTAGGAGACGAGATCGGGGTGATCCCCGACCTCGCGCGACTGCGGGGTGGCGCTCATGCCGCGTGACCGGCCGTGTCGTCGATCGCCTCCTCCGATAGTCGCCGGGCCTGCTCGGGATGGAAGGCGAGCAGGTAGTCGGCGATACGCTGCGCATCGGCCGCGGCACGGAAGATCTCGCGCTTGTCCTGCTTCAATGTCCGCAGCCAGGAGGCCACGTAGCTGGCGTGGTTCGGGATGTCGCAGGGCAACCCCAGCTCCGCACCGATGAACGCGCTCGCGAGTTCGGCGCGCAGTTCCTCCTGCGCGTAGGCGTGGCTGCCGAAGCGACCCGTCAGGTCGCGGTCGAGGCGGTGCCTGGCGCCGGAAGCATGCGCCAACTCATGCATGGCCGTGGCGGCGAAGCTCTCGGGCGATGCGAAAGCCACACGCGGCGGCATCTGCACATGGTCCGTCGACGTGCTGTAGAAGGCGCGGTCGCCGCCTTCGCGGAACACCACGCCGCTGTTGCGGATGATCGTCTCGACCGCCTCGGGCGTGCGCCAGGCGGCCTCCTCCGGCGACGGCGCCGCGAAGTCCGGGATCCCCTCGACCTGGCTGGCGTGAAAGACGGTGAAAGCCCTGAGGAGCGGCACGGTACGCGTGCTGCCGTCGCCGTCCCCACCGGCATCCGGCACGGCCTCGCCGTCGCGGATCGTCAGCCTGCGGAAGAAGAACACCGTCGTGCCGCGCTCGCCGTGGCGGACCTGCCAACCCTTGGCCTCGGCTTGCCGGTAGGTGAGCCAGCGCGGATCCGCGCCGCCGAAGCCGAAGCCGCTCATGCCGAGGACCAGCACGTTGGCGCCCCGGTAGCGTCGGCCGGTGACGGCGTTGCGCGGCGACAGCGGGCCGGCACCGGCCTTGTCCTGGTCCCAGGGGCGCCGCCAGGGCAGCGTTCCCGCCTCCAGGGCGGCGATCACCCGGTCGGTGATCTCGGCGTAGTGGTCACGCGGCGTCGTGCGCTCGGCGGACTGGCGGCGGGGATGGCCCATCGGTGTTCCCTTCCATTCTCTCGGAACACCTCCCCGGCCCCCGCACCCGGGGTGGCCGGGGCAAGGGCGCGCGAAGCGCGGGAGCGCAGCGACGGACCCTTGCGGCGGCTATCCCGGTGCGGAACCACCTCCAATCCCGCTCTCCCGCTCTCCGTCTCGCCTGCTTTCTGGGTTTCCTCCTTTCCCGATTTCGAGCTTTCCCGTGCTTATCGCTTGCCCCGTGCCTGGCTGGCCTCCTCGGCCTGCACCAGCTCGGCCGCCAGCGCCGCGTACACGTCGCCGTGGCAGGCCTGTGGCGAGCACCAGCAGAAAAGCCGCTTCCCGTGCATCGCACGCACCCTGGCGCGCCGTGCCGGCCCCATGACCGGATCGGCCAGCCGTGCGCGCTCCGCCGCCTCGAACTGCGCGATCACCTCGGCCCGCGAGCCGTCGCGCCCCAGCACGAACTCGTTGCCGAACCCGGTCCGGCGGTCGATCCGCACGTCGCCGGGCCGTATCGCCTCGCGCCTCAGGTTGTGTATCGTGGTCCGCATCGCCCTTGCTCCTCTCGCGATGCCGCCACGCCTTCGAGGATCGGGCGGCGGCGCAAGGGCGCGCGACCGCGCGGCAGGCGTCAGCCGACGTACCCTTGCGGCGGCGGCCGCATCCCCGACAGGGCTCCGGCCTCCGCCTATTCGCCTTCGGGCGTGGCTTCCTCCGTGCTCGCGGTGCCGAAGTCCAGGCCCTCGTACAGCTCGTCCAGCGGCACCTCGATGCCGGCTTCGGGGAGGCGCAGGATCGAGCCCTGCATCAGCAGATGCACGATCCAGCTCGCCCCGCTGCGCTCCAGCACCGTCGCGCGGACCGCGTGCTGCTCCAGCATCACGTAGCGCTGGACGCTGGGGATCGCCTGGTACTCCAGCGCCTTGACATAGCGGTCGTCGTCGGCGGTGCTGGGGCTGAGGACCTCGAACACCGTCACCGGGTCGCTGACCCGGGTCGCCGTCGGCGACACGGGCCGGCAGACGATGGAGCCGTCGGGATAGCGGTAGTGCGGCTCGATGGTCTCGACCTTGAAGTCGCTGCCGTAGAACCGGCACCGGCCACCCCGCAGCCTCGGGGCGATCGCCGCGGCGAGATTGGTCTGCACCGTCGCATGCGCGGCGGAGCCGCCGGTCATGGCGATCGGCTGGACGCCATCGAACTCGTAGCGCAACGGCTGACGCTCCTCCCAGGCGAGGAACTCCTCCGGCGTCCAGGGCTGGGCAGCAGGCTGGCTCATGGCGGCCATCATAGCACCGCTGCCGCCACGACGACGACCTCATCGTCCGGTCGCGGCCTCTCCTCCCAGTCGAAGCACGGAAAGCCCTCCAGCACGGCGGCGTCGCCGTCGAACAGCAGGTACTCGGCACCTGACCAGCGGGCCGCGGTCATCAGCGCCCACAGCGTGTCGGAGATCCTCGGCGCGTCCAGGCGCTCCTCGAAGGCGTAGACGAACCAGCCATGGGACATGGACCCGCACAGCAGCGGACCCCGGCCGGGGTCCGCAGCGGAGGTGTCCAGACAGCACCGGTCGGCCGGCGACAGATGCGCGGTGGACAGGTCCAGGAAACGGCGGATCATGGTTGCAGCCCTCCGTTCAGGCCACGCGCCGGCTGGGCAAGGCAGTCTCCGTGGGCAGCATCAACGGCACGCAGTGCAGCTCATCCCAGCTCAGGGTTGGGCACCGGCCCATGCACCCCGTCCGCAAGGCGATGCGGGCGCGGTCGAGGTGGGACTGGTGCAGCCCACCCTCGGCCGGCCTGTGGCAGCGCC
Organism: Roseomonas sp. OT10; assembly: GCF_020991085.1. Lineage (NCBI taxonomy): Bacteria > Pseudomonadati > Pseudomonadota > Alphaproteobacteria > Acetobacterales > Roseomonadaceae > Roseomonas > Roseomonas cutis. The sequence continues at coordinate 35,960 of NZ_CP087720.1, read as the reverse complement.
GGCCGGCCGGCGCGCCGCAGACCGGGCAGACGACGCGCAGGGTGGGGTCGGAACCGAAGTCCTCGCCGCAGCGGGTGCAGGACAGTGCCGGCGGCGGCGTGGTGTCCGGCCGCGGAACGGGCGTGAAGGGACCGGTGAGCGGCCGTGGGGCGAGGCGGCGGATTTCCATGGCGATGTTCCTTTCCGAACACCTCCACGGCCGCCGCTGCCCCGCGCCCCCGGGGCAAGGGCGCCGCGCAGCGGCGGGCCGCCAGGCCCTCGCCCTTGCCGCGGGGGACGGGGTGCGGCACCGGTCTTTCTCCCCTCTCCTCCTTGCTGCCTTCAGCCTCCGTTCGAGGTGCCAGCGCCGCTCCGCCTGATCGTCCGGCCGGGGTCGGTGAGCGCGCGGTACAGCGCCTCCTCGCCCACGTCATCGCGCAGGAAGGCCTCGGTTCCGAAGCGACCCTCCGCCACGGCGGCGTCGAAGCCGCAGGGCTTGCGCCGGCCCTGGCGCATGCTCACCGAGATGTCGAAGCTCACGCCCGGGTTGACGGCGAGCACGTCGTGGCCGAAGGCGGCGACCGCCTCGGCGATGCCGGCGAGGCCCTGCACGTCGAGGTGCCGACGGGGCGCTGGCCGCGACAGGCTCAGACTGATCTCCTTGAAGCCGGAGCGTCGGACACGGCGGCCGGGGTTGGCGGTCAGGACGATGCCGACGATGGCCATGGCTGGGCTCCTCTCGGGCATGCGGCGGCCCGCACCGGCCGTGGCGAACGGCCGAGCGGGCGCGGGCTCCCGGGGTGGGGTGGAAGGCAGGTGCCGGATCGGGCTGTCGATCGACAATCCGGGAACCGATGGGCTGGCTCAGGCAGGCTCCAGGGTCAGCGCCGTCATCGGCGCCGGGCGGATCGGACGCGGCGCCGCACGGCGCGGTCGCAGCGGCCGGGACCAGCGGAAGCGGTCGATGGGTGTGCCGTGGTCCGTCCGCGCCCGGCAAGACGAGTTCCACGAGCGGCCGCGCACCCGCGCCTCGCGCTCCCAGCCCGCGGCGATCAGCGAGTGACCCTGCTCGTCCTGGCGCGTGTAGGTGATGATGCGACTGAAGCCGCGAGCCTCGGCCTCCCGCGCCGCCCAGCCGTAGAGTTGCGAGCAGGCGTTCCAGGCAAGGGCGCGTGGTACGTCGCGGCGGACGCACAGGCGGTTCACCTCGACGATGCCGCGGCCCATGAGGGCACGCGCGACCGGATTGCCGACCATCACGACGCCCAGCAACGTAAGCCCGTTGGCGATGGCCGCGCCGAACCGCCAAGCAACTGGCGCGGGGTTGTGGACGTGGTGCCGGCGGACGAAATCAGCCGCGGCGGCAAAGCGGATGGGCTGGATCGCGAGATTCCTGTCGAGCAGCAACTGGCCGCAGCCGGTATCGGCCACCCGGCGCAGACCGTGGCCCAGCAGGTCTTCGGCACCGAGGCGGCGCAGCAGTGCGCGTGCCCAGGCCGGGTCGTCGGCCATGCCGGCGCAGGCCTCTTCATGAGCTGCGGGGCAGCAGGCATCCAGCAGGAAAGCGTGGTCGGACCAGACCTCGGTCAATTCCAGCATAGCCGGCTCGCCGCACCAGGGGCAGCGTGGCGGCACGCGCCCGGCCTCGGCGTGGCGGCGGTCGTTGTCGCCGGGGCCAGCCGTCGCGCCGCCTTCCGGGCTCCGGATGGCGAGGACCTCGGCTGCGTAAGATAGGTGCGTCCCGGTCATCGTCCTGCCTCCTGCCGGGCCGGCACGCGGATGGTGGAGGCGTCCTGCGCCAGGAAGCCCGGCAGGACCACGATGGCTAGCAAGGCGGCCAGGAAGACGAGGAGGCCGGCGACGGCGGCGAGGTCCTCGCGGCGTCCCTGGCGGCGGGCGAGGCGATCGGCGAGATCCACGATCCCGTTCCTTCTGCTGCGTCTTCATTCCGAAGACCCAGCCCGCCGGCCGCCCCGACGGAGGCGGGGCAAGGGCGCGCGCCCCGCGCGCGGGAGCGCAGCGACACCCCCTTGCCCCGCTCCCGGCGCGGGTGGCAGGGCTTCCTCCCCTCCGTGCTTCCTGTCTCGATCCTCCCCCTTCCCAAACCGCCATGATCCCGGTTTCCGGGCTATCTGGACGGCGGGCGACCGGCGCTACAGCGCGTGCCGGGACAGGGTGCCGGCCGCGTCGGTGATGGCGATCGTGCCGTCTCCCTCGGCCGGGATGTCGATCTCGATGCGGCCGCCGCGCAGCGTGCGCAGGGTCCAACCGGCGTCCCGCAGGACATCCATCACCCGCGCCACCGCTGCCTGGTCCGCGGTCAGCAGCAGGCGACGGGCGAGGTCGATCGCGTCGGCCCGGTAGCCTTCCAGCTGCCGCTCGTAGCTGTCGGCCCCGGCGTCGTCGCTATGCACGAAGAAGCCGTCCACCAGGGCGTCGGCCAGATCGGCCGGGCCGGTTCCCTCGGCCACCAGCGTCCCCGGGAAATCGAAGGTATCGGTCTCGGAGACGAACAGGAACGGCAGCGCCACGGCATGCCGCATCACGGAAGCCGCCGCCTGTCCATCCGCCGAGTGACGCAGCAGCAGCCGGGCGCGGATGCCACGCACCAGCCGATGGTCGGCCTCGACCGGCGCCGGCTGGCCTTGTGCCGGCACCGTCGGTACGGACGGCCAGGTTTCCTGCGTGCCGTCGATCCCGGTGACCTCGGCCTCCAACCGCACGACGCGTGGCAGGGCGTCGTAGGCCGGGTAGCCGATGTAGGCATCGAGCCCCTCCACCACGGTGGGGTGACCGGGCCACGCGGCGAGGAAGGCGTGCAGGTTCGCCTCCTCGAAGCGCTCCAGGTAGGTTGGCCCCGGCACCAGCAGCACCTCGCCCGACTCGCGGCCAAGCAGCACGGGCGGCATCTCGTCCAGCCGGCCGCGGCTCTCCTCGCTGCCCATGCGCCAGGCCGGGAGCGTGATGGCCGGCTCCGGCAGGACGATGCCGAGCGCGGCGGCGCGGCGGGAATCGGCATAGGCCAGCGCGTGCCGGCCGCTCGCGGCGACGGCTTCGAGGATCGCCCGCTCCATCCGCTGGCGCAGGGCACGGAAGAAGTCGTTCTCGATCGGCTCGTGGCGCGCCGGCAGCACGAGGCGCAGGTCCGGTGCGTTCACCACGTCGGCCAGCACGCACCAGCGCCGGCCATCCACCTCGGCCAGCGTCACCGCGCCCTCACAGCGCACGACGTGACCGTGGAAGTTCAGGTAGAGGTGCCGCTCGCTGCCCCAGTGGGCGTCGTGGACCCCCCGCACCGCAGGCGGCACGGCATGGAACACGCCGAGGCGCAGCCCCTGCCAGGCGACCTCGTGCACCGCGCCGGCGAGGAAGTCGCGTCGTGGCAAGGCCTGCCCGTTCAGCGTCACCGGCAGGGGGTAGAAGCGGCACACCCGCTCGATGACCTGGGGGACTGCCCGCTCGTTCACCGGGAACAGGAGCTCGGTGCCCACGCCCATCCCTGGGTCGGGCAGCACGGCCGCCTCGGCTTCGCCGCAGAACACCTCGCGGCTCAGTGTCACGCGCCGGCCACGCGAGCGTACCGTGACACCGCGCGAGGCCAGCGAGAACACGCCCATGCCGGCCGCATTCTCCATCAGGTCGGTCCGCTCGTCCCAGTCCGACGAACCGAAGGTCACCAGCTGGGCCATATCGGCGATGCCGTGACCATCGTCGCGCACGACGAGGGTGGCGTGGCCCTCCCCTCCGAGGAGTTCGATCTCCATGCGCGTCGCGCCGGCACGTCGGGAGTTCTGCAGCACCTCGGCCAGCACGGTGGGCAGGGATTGATTGAACAGTTCGGGGCTCTTGCGTAACACCTTCTCGCCCAGGGCGCCGCGGATGCGGGGGACAGAGAGGGAGGGTTCGGGCGCGACGGGAACGGTGTGGGACACGAGTGGGCTCCTGTAGGTCTTCTTCTCGAAGACCCTCACCCGCCGCCGCCCCGGCGGGGGCGGGGCAAGGGCGCGCGCCCCGCGCGCGGGAGCGCAGCGACGCACCCTTGCCCCGCTCCAGCCGAGGGTGGCAGGGCCTCCGGCCCTTCGCTCCCCCCTTCCTCCCTGGCCAGGACTTCCATGATCCACCATGCTGCGGTCCCCGACCCCACGCGGCACCGCGGCTTATGGCGTCTTCAGCCTTCTGGTGCAGCAGGCCGCATGACAAGGCTGCAACGGCGCTCGCCGGCCCCCGCCTCGCTTCCATCCAGGGGTGTCCATCGTCCATTCACTCCGAAATGCTATGGGAGAGGCATGTTCTTCCGCACCCTGTTCATCTTCCTGGCTCTCGTTGGTCCTATCCTGGCAGAGGACCTGCATGGCCGCATCGTCGGCATCAGTGATGGCGATACCGCCACGCTGCTGACCCCCGGCCATCAGCAGATCCGCATTCGCTTGGCCGAGATCGATGCGCCGGAACACCGCCAGCCCTACGGCGAGCGGGCGCGATAGGAACTCGCCGGATTGATCTGGCAACGTCAGGTGCGGGTCGAGGTCGGGGACAGGGACCGCTATGGCCGCACGGTCGGGCGCGTCTTCGTGGGCTCGGTGGATGTTTCCGCCGAGATGGTCCGCCGCGGTGGCGCCTGGATCTACACCCACTACGCCAAGGATCCCGCCCTGGTGTCGTTGGAGGTTGCGGCACGCCGCGAGCGGCGCGGCCTCTGGAAGTTGGCTGAGGCCGAGCGGGTGCCGCCCTGGGAATGGCGCCATTGGGAGCGCGCTCAGCATTCCGGCGTGCGCCGCTGACCGGCCTCGTCCTCCGGAGGAACTTGCCCTCGGGACGGCCACTGGCCATCTTCGCTCCCGGAGCCCCCAGGAGGGCTCCGTCAGGGGCCATGTGGAGGCCAGCCGTGAACGAGGTGGCAAAGATCGAGATCCCCGTCGATCCGGCGACGGCCGCCGCCCTGTCCGACGCGCGCCGACGCGAGGCCGTGGGGCGCCTGGTCGACAGGCTGGTTCGACCGGGCGCGGACGATCCGCTGATGGCACTGTTCGAGCGCACCGCGGAGGAGGCGAAGGCGAGCGGCCTGACCGAGGAGGACATCGCGGCGGAGCTCGATGCCTACAATGCGGAGCGCCGTGCCTGACGTCTGGGTCTTCGATGCCAACACGGTGGTGTCCGCCGCGCTCAGCCCCGGCGGAGTGCCCCGGCGTGCGCTCATCCTGGCCCGGTCACAAGGGATCGTCGCCCTGTCGGAGGCGGTCTACCGCGAGATCGCCGAGGTCCTCGCAAGGCCAAAGTTCGCGCGCATCCTGACCGAGGACCGTCGGCGCGAGGCCCTCGAGCTGCTGAGCGCGGCAGCCCTCTGGGTGGAACCCACGGTTGCCGTTCGGGATTGCCGGGACGGCAAGGACAACCGCACCCTCGAGCTGGCGCTGGCAGCCGGCGCGACAGCCATCGTGTCCGGTGACGAGGACCTGCTGGTCCTGCATCCGTGGCGCGGCATCCGGGTGCTTCGCCCCGCGGCCTTCCTGACGGTGCTCGGCGGGGACGACGCTCACGTCCGGTCGGCAGAGAAGGATTGACGGCATCCGGCCCCGCTGTGGGTTCCGCGCCTTCGTCACAGCAGCGCCATCTGCGCCGGCTCTGCTGCCTCGCCCGCGCCTTCCAGGGCCGAGAGGGTCACGCCGAGCAGCCGGATGCCCCGCTCGGCCGGCAGCAGCGCCCGCAGCAGCCCTCCCGCCATCGCCTCCAGCATCGCGAGGTCCGCCACTGCCCGCCCCACGCTCTGGCTCCGCGTCACCTGGCGGAAGTCGGCGTACTTCACCTTCAGCGTCACCGTCCGGCCGCGGATTCCCTTCTCCGCGCAATACGCCCAGACTTTCGCCGCCAGCGGCCGCAGCGCGGCCTGAAGTTCCTCCAACGCCGAGAGGTCCCGCACGAAGGTCGTCTCCGCCCCCACCGACTTGCGCACCCGGTGCGCCTGCACCGGCCGTTCGTCCTGGCCGCGGCTGATGGCGTGGTAGTAGGCCCCGGCCTTGCCGAACCGCGCCTCCAGGAACTCCAGGCTCTGCCGTCGCAGGTCCAGCCCGGTGCGGATGCCCAGCGCCTCCATCCGCTCGGCGGTCCGCGGGCCGATGCCGTGGAACCGCCCCACCGGCAGGTCCTCGACGAAGCCCGGCCCCATGCGCGGCGTGATCACGAACAGCCCGTCGGGCTTGCGGTGGTCCGAGGCCAGCTTGGCCAGGAACTTGTTGTAGGACACCCCGGCCGAGGCGGTCAGGCCAGTCCGGGCCCGGATCTCCGCCCGGATGCGCTCCGCGACCTCGGTGGCCGAGCCGATCCCCTGGAGGTTCTCCGTCACGTCGAGGTAGGCCTCGTCCAGCGACAGCGGCTCGATCACCGGCGTGTAGCGCGCGAAGACCTCGCGGATCTCGGCGGAGACAGCCCGGTAGACGTCGAAGCGCGGCCGGACGAAGACCAGCTCCGGGCACTTCCGCCGCGCCACCACCGAGGGCATGGCCGAGCGCACCCCGAAGCGCCGCGCCTCGTAGCTCGCCGCGGCCACCACGCCACGCTCCTGCGAGCCGCCCACCGCCACCGGCAGGCCGCGCAGCGCCGGATCGTCGCGCTGCTCCACGGAGGCATAGAAGGCGTCCATGTCGATGTGGATGATCCGGCGCACGGCTCCCGATCCTGGCCTCATCCCTGCCCGGCGCTCAAGGCCGTCACGGCGGGCAGGAGGACGTCCGCACTCCGCGTGCTGCCGGGCTTGGAGCCCTCATGGCTGTCGAGAAGGATACAGGTGGCCTGAGCGAGGGAGACCTTGGCCACCCGCCCCATGCCACCTCGCGGCGTCGGGCACACCGCTTCCGGTCAGCACCTGCCGCCGCGTTCCGGCCACCACGCCCCGTGGGTCGTCAAAGCGGCTCGACCCGGCAATTCCATCCGAGGCAGCGTACCAACGTGGCCTGCGGACCATCCCCGTCCAGGGTGAGCAGCGTGAAGGAAGCATCGAGCAACCACACGCCATCATCGTCGCGCAGGCCCGCGACGATGATGCCCTGGTAGTGGTCCGAATGGTCGTCCGCCTCCACCAGCACGGGCCGGTCGAGGCGGGCGTCGCCGCTCGGCGGCACACGGCAACGCCGTTGCTGGTCGGGGGGCAGCCGGAGGAAGGCAGCGCGCAGGTCGCCTGCGAGCACCACCGCGGCCGGGCTGGGCGGCACGGAAGGGCGGATCATTGCTCCCTTCGGCGCTTCAGCGCGTCATTCCAGTCGTCCAGGCCGCCGGGTGGCCGCAGTCGTTCATACGCCACGCCCGCCGTGGCAGCCTGGGCGGTCAGCAGGGTGGCGTAGCGCTCGCCTGCCGGATCGTTGTCCGTGGCCGCGACCAGGAGTGCCTCCGGCCCGGCCGCCAAGCCCGTCAGCAGCCGGCCGAGGGCCGCCACCGTACCGGGGCCCATGCCGCCGCCGGTGGCGAGGTAGAGCGTGTCACCGGGCAGGCGTTCGACCGCCGCGACGCTGAGGGCGTCGATCGGCGCCTCGGCCACCACCAGCCGTCGAGGATGGCAGCTGCCGCGCCGCGGCCCTCCGGGCAACTGAAACAAGCTCTTCTCCGCTCCCTTGGCGAAGCCCCGGAAGGCAGGCCCGCGCATCTCGAAGCCCGTCAGGCCTCCAGCCGCATCCCGGTGCGCGAACCACGGCGTGCCGAAGCCTCCCTCGCGAATGGCATCGGCGGCGCGGGCAGCGCGCAGCACCGCCGCCGGCAGGCCGCGCTCCTTGGCCAAGTAGTCCCACGCCCGCGATCCCGGCCGCAGCGGCCGAGCCCGGGCCCAGCGCAGCGAGGCCGGCGCCGACGCACGGGCCTGCCGCTCCTCCCGTGCATGCGCCGGAAAGCTCGGTGGCAGCCCCACCAGCTCCCGTAGCAGCTTGCGGATGTGGCCGAAGTTCAGCTCGGGCCGCAGGTGCTGCACCAGACTGAACACGTCGCCCTTGGCGGTGCCGCCCGCATCCCACCAGCCGCGACCGGCGTGGTTGACGATGATGATCTCGCCCTTGCCGCGACGGTACTTCAGGCAGTCGCGGCTGCTGCCGGTCCGGTCCAGCCGCCAAGGGGGCGGCAGCCGCTCCAGCAGGGTGGCGCAGTTCACCCCCTCGCGGATCCGCTCCAGTTCCTCGTCATGCCCGCTCATCCCTGGGAACCCTTCTCCTGGATTCCCCCCGCCGACCGTGACGGCGGCGCGGGACAAGGGCGCGGCCGGGGCCTGCCCCGGCGCGGGAGGCGCCAGCCGACGCACCCTTGTCGCGCGCCCGCCGCTCGCGGTAGCGCCCCCTCCCCTCTGCCTGTGTCCAGCATCGCGCCCTCTCCTCTCACCGGTCCGGGAGAGGGTCGGGGGCAGCACTGCGAACGGCGAACGGCGTGTCGAGGCAGGGCCGGCGGCACGGCGTCAGCGGAAGTCGCGGCTGCTGGGCAGCTTCGGCGCGGGGCGCGCCGAGCCCGGCTCGGGCCGGCGGACCTCGTCGGCCCTACCGATCGCCCCGTCGCTCCAGCCCTCCGCCACTCCGCCCTCCATCAGACCGCGCAGCAACTCGGAGCGGTCCTTTAGCCGCCGGCAGATCAGGTGGATGACCGGCACCTCGGCGCGCTCGGTTTCGCGCTCCACCCGCCCCTCCACCAGCAGCAGCCGCGCCCCGACCAGGGCGGCACGGTCGCGCGCGGCGACGTCGGCGTAGACGACGAGGTTGGCGGTGCCGTGCTCATCCTCGACCGTGACGAAGACGATGCCCTTGGCCGTGCCGGGGCGCTGGCGCATCAGCACCAGCCCGGCGAGCCTGACCCGGCTCCCTGCCGGCAGCGCCTCGAGATCGCGCGTCGTGCGGCAGCCCAGCGCCCGCAGCTGCGGGCGCAGCAGCGCCAGCGGGTGCTGGCGCAGGCTCAGCCCGGTCGAGACATAGTCCAGCACCACCGCCTGCCTGTCCGCCTCGGCGGGCAGGATCGGTGGGGCCTCGGACAGCAGCGGCAGCTCGCCGGCCGCCGCGGCCTGGGCCGCGAGACGCAGCAGCGGCGGGACCTCCGCCTCCACTCCCCGGGCGTCCCACATGGCGGCGCGGCGATCGAGGCCCAGGCCCGCGAAGGCGTCCGCCTCGGCCAGCGCCTCGATCGCCCGCCGGCCGACCCCGGCCCGGCGCACCACCTCGTCGACCGAGGCATAGGGCGAGCCGTTGCCCGCGCGCCGCGCCTCGGCCACGCGCTTGCCGTCCTCGGCCGCCAGGCCCGCGGCCAGACGCAGGCCCAGCCGCAGCGCCAGGCCCTCGGCGCCGCGCCGCTCCGGCTCCAGCGTGCAGTCCCAGTCCGAGGCGTTGACGCAGAGCGGCCGCACCGACACCCGGTGCGCCTGGGCGTCGCGCACGATCTGCGCCGGCGCGTAGAAGCCCATCGGCTGGCTGTTCAGCAGCGCGGCGGCGAAGATCCCGGGGTGGTGGCACTTCAGCCAGGCCGAGGCATAGGCCAGGTGCGCGAAGGAGGCGGCGTGGCTCTCCGGGAAGCCATAGCTGCCGAAGCCCTCGATCTGCTGGAACACCCGCAGGGCGAGGTCGGGGTCGTAGCCGCGGCGGACCATGCCGCCGACCAGCCTGTCGCGGTAGGCGGCCACCCCCTGGGTGTACTTGAAGGTCGCCATGGCTCGCCGCAGCTGGTCGGCCTCGCCGGGCGTGAAGCCGGCGGCCACGATGGCCACCCGCATCGCCTGCTCCTGGAACAGCGGCACGCCGAGGGTGCGGCCGAGCACCTGCTTCAGCTCGTCCGGCGGGCCGTGCTCGGCGGCGGGTGACGGGTAGACCGGCTTCTCGTCGCCCCAGCGGCGGCGCAGGTAGGGGTGCACCATGTCGCCCTGGATCGGCCCGGGTCGGACCAGGGCCACCTGCACCACTAGGTCGTAGAAGCAGCTCGGCCGCAGGCGGGGCAGCATGTTCATCTGCGCCCGGCTCTCGACCTGGAACACGCCCAGGGAGTCCGCCCGGCGCAGCATGGCGTAGGTCGCCTCGCAGTCGCGCGGCACGCCGGCCAGGTCGAGGTCGCCGAGGCGGTGGCGGCGCAGCAGCACGAAGCCGCGGCGTAGGCAGGACAGCATCCCCAGCGCCAGGATGTCGACCTTGAGCAGGCCCAGCGCGTCGACGTCGTCCTTGTCCCATTCGAGGACGGTCCGCCCCTCCATGGCGGCGTTGCCGATGACGGCCATCTCCACCAGGGGGCCGCGACTCATGACGAAGCCGCCGACATGGGTGGCCAGATGCCGGGGGACATCCTGGATCTCCTCGGCCAGCTCCAGGGCGAGACCGAGGCGGCGGTCGGCGAGGTCGAGGCCTTCGGCGGCGGCGATCTCGCCCAGGCTCTGCTCCCGCCCCGGGCCCCAGCTGGCCTTGGCCAGGCGGCCGGTGACGTCCTCGGACAGGCCCAGCGCCTTGCCGACCTCGCGGATCGCCGAGCGGCTGCGAAAGCGGATCACCGTGCCCACGATGGCGGCACGGTCGCGCCCGTAGCGCTGGTAGAGGTACTGGATTACTTCCTCGCGCCGCTCGTGCTCGAAGTCGACGTCGATGTCGGGCGGCTCGGCCCGCTCGGCCGAGAGAAAGCGCTCGAACAGCAGGTCGTGCTTGGCCGGGTCGACCGCGGTGATGCCCAGCACGTAGCAGAGGCTGGAGTTGGCGGCCGAGCCACGCCCCTGGCACAGGATGCCGCGCCCCCGAGCGAAGCGCACCACCTCGTCCACCGTCAGGAAGTAGGGGGCGTAGTCCAGCTGCTCGATCAGGGTGAGCTCGTGGTCGAGGTGGGCCTGGATGTCAGGCGGCACGCCACGCGGGAAGCGCGCTGCCGCGGCTTCGGCCACCCGGGCCACCAGCGTCTGCTGCGGCGTGCGCCCGGGTTCGAGGATCTCGTCCGGGTACTCGTGCCGGAGCTGGGAGAGCGAGAAGCCCCGGCAGGCGTCGAGCACGCGCAGGGTGCTGCGCAGGGCGTCGGGGTGGTCGCGGAACAGCCGCGCCATCTCCGCGGGCGGCTTGAGGTGCCGTTCGGCATTGGGCTCGGCGGCCGGTCCGAGGCGGTCGACGGGGCAACCAAGGCGGATCGCCGTCAGCACGTCGGCCAGCCGTCGCCGCGCGGCGACGTGGTAGCGCACGTCGTTGCCGGCGAGCAGGCCGGTGCCGGTCACCGCCGTCATCTCGGCCAGCGCCTCCAGACGGTCCTCGTCGATGTCGTCGAAGCGCACGGTGGCGGTGCACAGCAGCGGCAGGGCCAGCACGCCGCACAGCGCCCGGGCATCGGCCTGCAGCCGGTCGGCGAAGGCGAGGTCGGGGCGGACGGGCGACACCAAGGCGAGGCACCAGCCCGGTGCATGGGCCAGCATCTCCTCGCGGGTGATGGCGCACTCCCCCTTGGGCGAGCGCATCCGTCCCAGCGAGAGCAGCCGCGTCAGGCGGCCGTAGGATGCCCGGTCGGTGGGCCAGGACAGGTACTCGGCGCCGTCATCCAACCGCAGGCGACAGCCCACGACGAAGGGCAGCCCGACCTCGCGCGCCGCGACGTGCCCGCGCACCACTCCGGCCAGGGTGTTGGTGTCGCACAGCCCCACTCCGGCGTGGCCGAGGGCCGCGGCCGTGGCCACCAGCTCCTGCGGGTGCGAGGCGCCGTCGAGCAGGGTGAAGTTGGAGCGGCAGCCGAGTTCGGCATAGGCGGGGGGCATCGCGGCCTCACGCCATGAGGCCGTGGAGGAACCAGCGCGCGGGTGCGGCGGGCCGGTCCACCCCGAGACGGCAGACCCAGAGCCGATCGCCCGTCTCGGTCTGGACGCGGAAGTAGTCCCGGCGCGGGCGGTCGTGCTGCTCGCCCCACCATTCCGGCTCCAGCCGCTCCGGCCCGGCGGCGTGCCGCACCCGGTGTACCCGCCCGTCCAGGCGCAGCTGCGCCGGCGGGCCGTCCGGGACCTCGGCGATCACCGACAGCTCGCGTGGCCGATCGAGCAGCCGCACCGGCCGCCGCCGCTCGCCCCAGCCCTCCGGTGCTGCCATGACAGGGCCGTAGGGATCGGCCGGAACCACGGCCTGCTCGGGCCAGTGGCTGCCCCTCGGGCCAGGGCGCCACAGCGTCAGGCGCTGGCCCAGCCGGTCGAGCAGCTCCGAGAGCATCGGCTCCTGGCCGCAGGCCGCATCCGCGCTGCCTAGGGTGTTGGTCAGCTGCCGGCCCTCGAGCGGGTTGGTCTCGGTGGCGCGCAGCACGAGGCGATCGAAGCCCAGGCCGGGCTCCAGCCGCCCCAGCGGCTCGACGAAGAGGCGACGCAGATGCCCTGGGTCGCGGCTGGCCAGCCCCACGCCGACCGCCACCTCCTGCACCTCGCCATCGACGCGGAAGGCGAGCAGGCTCAGGCGGCGGGCACCGCAGCCGGTCTCGGCCAGGGTGTCGCAGAGGTCCTCGAGCAGCCTGTCCACGGCGCGGTCGATCGCCAGGCGGGTGACGATGGGCTCCAGGAACGGGCGCGCCGCGGAGAAGTCCGGCGGCGGCTGGATCAGCTGCAGCGGCCGGACCCTGGCGCCGGTGGCGAAGTCCAACGCATCGAGCAAGGTGCGTCCGAAGCGCCGGGCCAGCGGCGCCCGGGGCTGGCGCAACAGGTCGCCCACCGTGTGCAGGCCGAGCCGGGCCAGGTCGCTCGCCAGATCACTCGCCAGCCGCAGCGCGGCCACCGGTACCGGCCGCAGCGCTGCGAGGTCCTCTCCCTCCGGAACGATGCGGCCGTGCTGGCCCGCCCGCAGCACGGCCGCTGCGGCGTCGGCGTTGCCGGCCAGGGCGAGCTGCGCGGTGTAGCCCACCCGGCGGAAGCGGGCCGCGACCTCGGCGAGCAGGGGGGCCTCGCCGCCGAACAGGCCGGCGCCACCGGTGACATCGAGGATCAGCCCGTCCGGGGCATCGAGGGCCACGACAGGCGTGAAGCGCAGCGCCCACCAGCCCAGCCGCTCCAGCAGCCCAGCCTCGGCGGCAGGGTCGGTCGGGCGCAGCACGAGGTCCGGCAGCATCGCCTGGGCGTCGGCGAGGGCCTGACCCGGGGACAGGTGCGGCGCGTCGACGCAGGCGAGCAGGCGGCGATTGCCTTGCAGGTGCCAGGTCGCCAGCGGCCGGCCGCACAGACCAGGGTCGTTGCGTCGCAGCCGCTCGACCGCGAGCAGCGGTAGGCGCACGGCCAGCACGCGCCGCTCAGCCGGCACGGTGCGGGCGTCCGGGGCGGCGCTTCATCAGGATGAAGCCGGCGCGCTGCAGGTGCTGAGTGAGGTGCTGTGCGGCTAGGCCGGCGATCAGTTCGCCGCCGTTTGGTCGCGGGCGGCCACGCTCGTCGTAGCGCAAGGCGTACGCCAGGGCCTCGGTCACCTCCTCCGGGCGAGCCGGGGCGAGAGGCAGCGGTTCGTCGGGCAGATCAGCGGGGGGCGCGTCAGTCATAGCGCCAAGCTAATCGGCGAATCCAGAACAAAACAAGAACTTGACTCCGTCGATAGGAGCAGGTGGGAGTCACGAACCTGCGCGTGCCGCTCGCACAATGCCGGTCTTCAGCTCAGAAAGCCTGCCCTCTCAGTGACCTGCGCCGGACTATGGATCTTTCGCCTCACCTGCACGACGTGACACGCCTGAGGAGGCAGCCGGAATCCTACGCTCCGGAGATTTTGCGATTCAGGGTCACGCCATAGGACTCCTATGGCGTGACCCCAACTCGGAGGACGCCCGCAGCGCCATCCGGGACGTGCTGGCGTGGCTGGAGCCGCAGGTGGCGACACTGCGCGGCAGGCGCGGAAGGAAGGGCCGATGAGCGGCTTCGACTTCCATACGCTGGTGGATCGCACCGCCGTTGAGAACCCGGACGCGGCGCAGAGGACGCGCCGGCAAGCGTCCCCCGAAGGGTTGAGACTCCGAGGGGGCTTCGGGAGCGGCCTGAAAGGACGCGAGTAGAGCGCGGCCCTCACAAGGCAAGGGAGACGCCCAAGGGCCTCGGTGGGGGTTCCTAGCCAAGAAAATCCTGGCACCATCAGTGTGAATAACCGGGGCCTGCAAACGTGCGTTCCAGTGCCTTCCTCGTTGCAGCGTTGGCGGCCAACCTCCTCGTCGGCCATGTTCCCTCTGCCATCGCCCAGACCTCGAGAGTCGAGTTCCGGGAGCAGTACAGCGAAGGCAGGGTCACCGTGTCCTTCGCGGGGCGTCCCGTCCGCACTTACACCGGAGCGACTGGCGACATCCTCCGTGGGTTCGCTGGCGCGCCCGGCACTCCTCGGGGCAGCGGGCTCTTCCTCCTGCACGTCTCGACGGGCGGCAACGCCTGCATGCCGATGCTCGCGGTCCTTGACGTGAGCCGCACGCCGCCGTTCGCGAGCGACATCTTCGGGGGTTGCAGCGCTGACATCGTCGTCGGCCGCCGCGATCACCTGGCCCTCTCCGTGCGTTCCGACGGCAGCGTGCCGGACGACGTGTGGTTCTACGACGGCCGCTCGCTGCGGAAGCTTCCGCGCCAGACCCGGGAGGAACACATCCGACGCGGCTTGGCAGCCCTTGCCGCCGGCAACGCGCCCGATGCAGCCCGGAACTTCCTCGCGGTCGCGGACCACGGCGACCCGAGGGGGCCGTTCCATCTCGCCGAGATGGCCCGGACGGGGGTGGGGATTGAGACCGACGAGCCGCTGGCGCGGGACCTCCTGACGCGCGCCGCCGAGATGGGCCACGCGGGCGCCATGGCCTCGCTTGCGGCGATGCTGCGCGAGGGCCGAGGCGGGGCAGCCGACCGCGACGGTGCGGCTCGCTGGACCCGCTTGGCGGCTGAGCGCGGCGACGGCCGAGGCCAGTTGGCGCTCGCGCGCTCGCTGCGGGCGGGCGAGACAGGTGCAGCAGACCCCGATGCGGCCCTCGTTTGGTTCCGACTCGCCGAAGGAACACTCGCGAGGACGCCCGAGGCGGCCGCGGCCCGCACCGAGGCCGACGAAGTCGCGGCCGAGGTCGGGGAAGCGCGGGCAGCCACGGCCGCGACCCGGACGGCCGCGTTCCGGCCGACGGCACCGGGTGCCCTCTGGAACCTACCCGCCGACTGGTCCCTCTGGGACGGACGGCACCCGCTCCAGCGCGTCCGCGGTACGACGATCTTCGAGATGCCTGCCTTCGCGGCGCCACTGCGGAACCTCCTCGGGGCGCGGCTGTACGGGCGCCTCCCGGCGCTCAGTGGCCCGGCAGGGGTGACCGTGGACGCCGAGTGGATCTCCATTCAGGCCTGTCGGGCCCACTTCTGTGGCGTCGAGGAATACACAGTCGCGCTCAGGCGAGACGGAAGCGACGGCGTGGCCTGCGTGCTGGAGCCGCAGCCCGCTCGCGGCGACGCCCGCGTCCCCGGGCTTCTTACCTTCGCTAGGGTCGGGGCGCCGCTCCGGCAGCGTGAGGACACGGGCTACCGCGGCTGCCCGAAAGGCCGGGAGGAGTTGCTGACCTGGGCGCCCCGTTCGGTCATGGCGAGACACCCCTTCGACCGCGACCCCGTGGCGGTCCGCCCGGCAACGCCGCCGGTCGAGCCCGCCCCACCGACGACGTCCGCCCGGCGACCGGGCGATGGTCGTGGTGGACATGGGCCGCAGGAGGGCACCGGAACGGCTTGGCGTGTCGCGGGGGCGCGCTTCGTGACGAGCGCACACGTGGTCGATGGTTGCGGTTCGCTCCGGTTATCCGCTGGCGGGCAGACGGCCTCAGCGACAGTCCTGGCCCGCGACAACGCATCCGACTTGGCCCTTCTCCAGGGCGACCTCGCCACGCCTGCGGCTCTCCAGCTCCGGCCCGCGCCGCCGAAACCGGCCGAGCCCGTCGTCGTCGCGGGCTTTCCTCTTCGTGGCCTGCTCGCCGCGGGGCCGCAGGTCTCGACGGGCATCGTCACCGCCCTCGCGGGATTGCGGGACGATCCGACCCGCCTTCAGATCTCCGCGCCGATCCAGCCCGGGAACAGTGGCGGGCCGGTCCTCGACCGCTCCGGTCGGGTCATCGGGGTGGCCGCCTCGACGATCGGCACTCTCTCCGCTGCCGTGGTGACCGGGACGGTCCCGCAGAATGTCAACTTCGCCATCAACGCCGAGCGCGTGTCCGCGCTGCTCGCGTCCGCCGGCGTGCAGCCGGACGCGGGCGCGCCGCCACTAGGCTCCGTCGAGGAGGTCGCCGCCCGCGCGATGGCTGCCGTCGCCCTCGTCGAGTGTACACGCTGAGCGCACGAAGGGGTCTCGGCCGCTGCGGGATGTCGTCCGTCATCGTGCCGACCGCAGGCGAAGCCGCGGACGGTGCCGCCATCCCTGTCAGTTCCGGTCCTATGGAGGGATCGTTGCGCTCCCTATAGGCTTCAGGAATGGCAGTGCGATTCCAGCAGCGGGTCCAACTCTTCCCGGGTGTGCGACTGAACTTCAGTGGCGGCGGGCTGAGCGTCACCCTGGGTGTCCCGGGTGCGAGCGTGAACCTCGGGCCACACGGCACCGCGCTGAACCTCGGCATACCCGGCACGGGCCTCTCCTACCGTCATCGCCTCGGCGGCTCTCCGGAGCCGACCACCCATCCTGGCTCGGACGGTGATGGCGTCCCTCCAACACCGCCCCTTCCGGCGCTGCGGCCGAGCATCGTCCCCCCCGGGACGGAAGAAATCCGAAGCGCCGCCGTCGACCGCCTCACGAGCCCTGACCTCGCGGGCCTGAAACGCCTCCTCTCAGAGGCGACGACGACGCGCGAGCGCCTCGCCCGCAAGGCAGCGGACGCCGTCCGCACGCGGGACGAGGCCTGGCGGCAATTCCAGCGGGTGTCGAAGTTTCCCCTCAGCCTTGTCTCGAAGGGTCGGTTGCCGGCACTACGGGCGGCCTACGAAGCCACCGAGGAGGCGCTCGCGGACAAGGTCGCGGAGCACGACAGCTGCCAGGTCGCTGTGGACTTCGCCTTCGACGAGGCGGCGATGGAGGCGTGGCGCGCGCTGACGGCCGCGCACGACTGCCTCTCGCGCTGTTCCGTCATCTGGGACGTGACCACGGAGGTGATGGTGGACCGGGTGAAAACCCGCTCGGCCGCGGGGAAGGCCATTGACCGGCGACCCGTGCGCTTCGGCCGGGGCGGTGCCCCTATCGTCGCGACACGTTGGACCGGACTGCGGATCGGCAACGCGAACGGGGAGGACCTGGAGCTATTCCCCGGCTTCTGCCTCGTCCGGCAGCGACAGGGCACCGACTTCGCGCTCCTCGACCTACGGGAAGCTGAGGTGCGGGCGTGGCCGGCGCGCTTCGTCGAGGAGGAGCGCATGCCGCCTGACGCGCAGATCGTGGACACCACCTGGGCGAAGGTGAACAAGGACGGTAGCAGGGATCGGCGCTTCGCCGACAACCGTCAGATCCCGGTGGCCCTCTACGGATACCTCACCTTCACGAGCCGAACCGGGCTCCGTGAAGAGTACCTGGCCAGCTCCGTCGAGGCCGCGGAGGCGTTCGGCTCGGCCTATGCGGGGCTGCAGCGCGCGTTGGAGGACCTCGCGCGCCGGAGCCGGAGCGGCGATGTCGAAGGCGCCCCGGCCTGGGCCGGCGGGCCGGAGGGTGTTCCTCCGGACGACCGATACCGCGTGCCTCCTCTCCCAGAAGTGGGCGGGGCGCACGGCTACACGGTTGCGGCCCTCGGGGTAGCCGCTACCGCAGTGTTCTTCGTGGCTGGCGGCACGGGGCTTCTCCCACGCCTGGACAACCCGGTCCCGGCTCCGCAGGCGATGATGCCGCAGCCCACATTGACGGGCGCAGCGGCCATCCCCCAGCCGGCGCCGGCCGTGGCCTCGCCTGCCCCTGCTCCAGCGGCACCAGTGCCCTCGGAGGCCATCGAGCGCGTCGTCACGCGCTCCGCCGCAAACGTGCGGGCGACCCCGAACGGCGAGGGGGCCGTGGTCCGTACGGCACCCGCAGGAACTGCGTTGCGCGTGCATGGGCGAAGTGGCGGTTGGGTCCGGGTGGGGGACACGCAGCCTTGGGGCTGGATTCACGGAAGCCTTCTCGCTCCGGTCCCATGAGGACTGGACACTGTTGGCGAAGTCAGACGGCGAGAGCAGCAAAGCGTGAGGGGCGGGTCGGGGCGAGCGGGCGTCCGTTGAACCACGCGGCGATGCGGTCGAGGTCCACGGCCGTGGTAGATGGCGATCTGCCGACCGCGCGCACCCGGAGACGCGGCAGGGCGGAAACCAGAAGGGGCCGTCCCGCCAATTTGGCGAGACGGAGGACCCTTCCTTCACCGCCAACACCGCCAAGCGCACCGGGCAGTCCGACGCACGCGGCGTGGTGACCACCCTTCCTTCACCCCGCCGTGCTACCCCGTCCGCATGCTCCGCCGCACCTTCCTTGCCCTCCTCCTGCTGGCGACACCAGCGCTGGCGGAGGAGTTCCGCGGCCGGGTGGTTGGGCTGAGCGACGGCGACACCATCACCGTCCTGACGCCAGCCCGGGAACAGGTCCGGGTGCGCCTGGCCGAGATCGACGCCCCGGAACGCAGGCAGCCCTATGGCACCCGGGCACGAGAAGTGCTGGCCGAGCTGGTGTGGCAGCAGCGGGTCCGCGTCGAGGTGGTAGACGTGGACCGCTACGGCCGCACGGTCGGTCGGGTTCACGCCGGCCCGGTGGATGTGTCGGCCGAGATGGTCCGCAGCGGCGCCGCCTGGGTGTACCGGCAGTACAACCACGATCCTGCCCTACCAGAGCTGGAGGAGGAGGCGCGGCACGAGCGGCGCGGGCTATGGGGCCTGCCGGAAGCCGATCGGGTGCCGCCTTGGGAATGGCGTGTGCGGGAACGGGCCGAACACCACCGTTGATGCGTAGCCCCGGGGCGGCTGCCTGCCGCAGGGTGGCAGAACCTTCGGACTCGAGAACAATCCACGATGCGACCGGACGCCGCACCTATCCGCCGTTGGGGCGCCGCGCTGGCTGCCACCGCCTTGTCGCTGTCCATGCTGCTGCCGGCCGATGCGGAAGCTCGCGGCAGGAGCCGGGGCAGCGGTGGCGGGGCAAGCTACAGCAGGGGCGGTGGATCGACCGGGGGCAGCGGGACCTCGGCCGATGCCGGAACCGGCTCCTGCACCCGCGCAAGCCCCTGCACCGGGCCGCGCGGCGGCGTCTATTACTTCACCGCCTCGGGCGCCAAGCGGTACCTTCCGCATTGAGGACATGGCGCACCGGGTGGGTTTCAGGACAAGAACACCTGCCAAGGTAGCGCCCACACCCATTCCCAGAGATGCAACAGCCCTTTCTCCAGGTGCGGATTCCGATGAAGTCGGCCGCGTGTTCCGGGGCGATGTCGGCCACTGGTTCCGACGTGATGTCGGCCGGCCGTTCCGAATGATGTCGGCCGGGGTGGCGCTCGTCCGTGGGCGGTTGGTTGTCTCCATCGGGTAGGGGGTCCGGGTCAAGCCTCGGCGGCTTTGGCGGTGCGCCTGCGGCGCAGGCTGTCGCCGCGGAGCTGGATGCGGTGGGCGTTGTGGACCAGGCGGTCGAGGATGGCGTCGGCGAGGGTGGGATTGCTGATGAGGTCGTGCCAGCGGTCCACCGGCACCTGGCTGGTGATCAGCGTGGCGCCGCGGCCGTAGCGGTCCTCCACCAGTTCCAGCAGGTCGCGCTGCTGCTCCGGGCCGAGCGGCTCGAGGCCCCAGTCGTCCAGGATCAGCAGCTTCACCGCGCCGAGGGTGCGCATCAGCCGGGCATGCCGGCCGTAGCCGCGCGCCAGCCCGAGGTCGGCAAACAGCCGCGGCACCCGCTGGTAGAGCACGGAGTGGTTGTCGCGGCAGGCCTTCTGGCCGAGGGCGCAGGCCAGCCAGGACTTCCCGACCCCGGTCGGGCCCTCGATGATGAGGTTCTCCCGGGCCTCGATCCAGCCGCCTGCCGCGAGCTTCTGGAACAGGGCGCGGTCGAGGCCGCGGCTGCTGCGCCAGTCGATGTCCTCGACGCTGGCCTGGTGGCGCAGCTTGGCGAACCGCAGCCGGGCCTTGAGGCGGCGGTCCTGGCGCTCGGTGATCTCGCGGTCGAGCAGCAGGCCGAGCCACTCGGTGGGGGCGAGTTCGCCGCCTTGCGGGTTGGCGGCCAGTTCCTCGAAGGCCCGCGCCATGCCGGCGAGGCCGAGCTGGCGCAGGCCGTCGAGGGTGGGATGGGTCAGCACGGCTGTCTCCTCTTAGAATTGGGGACAAAACCTGGGGTGAGGCGTTGAGGAGAGATGGCGCTCCTCGTTCCTGATGACCTCTGGGCGGTGGTGGAACCGCTGCTGCCGCGGCGTCGGCCCAAGCCGAAAGGCGGCCGGCCTCGTGCGCCCGATCGGGCGGCGCTGGCGGGCATCTTGTTCGTGTTGCGGACTGGCATCCAGTGGCACGAGGTGCCGACCGAGTTGGGCTGCTGTGGCAAGACCTGCTGGCGGAGGCTGGGCGAGTGGCAGGCGGCCGGGGTCTGGAGGGGACTGCATCGGGTGTTGCTGGAGCGCCTGCAGGACGCGGGGGCCCTGGACTGGAGCCGGGCGGCGCTCGATAGCGCCAGCCTGCCCGCGAAAAGGGGGGCACGGAGGTCGGACCGAACCCGACGGACCGCGGCAAGCCCGGTACCAAGCGTCATCTCGTCACGGACGCCCGCGGCACGCCGCTTGGCCTGACCTTGAGCGGTGCCAACCGCCACGACAGCCGCATGCTGGCGCCCACCCTCGATGCCGTGCCGGGCGTGCGGGCCAGACACAGGGGGCGTCCGCGTCGCAGGCCCACCAAACTTCATGCCGACAAGGCCTACGACCACCGCCGCTGCCGCCGTGAGTGTCACGCCCGCGGCATCACCCCGCGCATCGCCCGCCGCGGGATCGAGAGCAGCGCGCGCCTCGGACAACACCGCTGGGTGGTCGAGCGCACCTTCGCCTGGCTCGCCCGGTTCAGGCGCCTGACCGTCCGCTACGAACGTCGCGCCGACCTCCATCTCGCCTTCACCACCCTCGCCTGCGCCGTCATCTGCCTCCGTCAGCTCAGGCGGTTTTGTCCCTAGCTCTTAGAGCGCCTAACAAAACTGGTTTCCGTGCGTTATCGGGGCATGGCGAAGCCCCTGGTACCTGACGACCTTTGGGCGGTAATCGAGCCGCTGTTGCCACCTACGCGCCCGAAGCCGAAGGGTGGGCGGCCACCGGTGCCGGACCGTGCGGCGCTGACCGGCATCATCTTCGTCCTCAAGACGGGTATCCAGTGGGAGGACCTGCCCGCCGAGATGGGCTGCGGGTCGGGCATGACCTGTTGGCGGCGGCTGCGAGACTGGCAGGCGGCCGGGGTCTGGGCCCGCCTGCACCGTGTGATGCTGGAAAGGCTGCACGGGGCCGACAAGCTCGACTGGACCAGGGCCTCGCTGGACAGTGCGTCTGTCCCAGCGAAAAGGGGGGAGCCGCGACGGGGCCGAACCCGACTGACCGCGGCAGGCCAGGGACCAAGCGGCATATCGTGGTCGACGGCCACGGCACCCCGCTCGGCCTGACGCTCAGCCCGGCCAACCGGCACGACAGCAAGATGCTGGCCGCCACCCTCGATGCCATTCCGCCGGTCCGGCGCCGTCGCCCGCCGGGCGGCAGATCGCGGCAGCGCCCCGACAAGCTGCACGCCGACAAGAGCTACGACCACCGTTTCTGCCGGGTCGACTGCCGCAACCGCGGCATCGTCCCGCGCATCGCCAGGCGCGGCATCGAGGACAGCACCAAGCTCGGACGGCACCGCTGGAAAGTGGAGCGGACCCTAGCCTGGATGGCCCGCTTCCGACGCCTCACCATCCGCTACGAACGACGCGAGGACATCCACCTCGCCTTCACCACCCTCGCCGCCGCCCTCATCTGTATGAAACAGGTCAGGCGGTTGTGTTAGGCGCTCTTAGACGAAGGCGGGTGTCGGGCGTCTTCTGACTTTGAAGACGGGGCGATGGGGCTAGCGGACAGGCAGCGGACAATGGTGGAGCCGCTGATCGAGACCTGCCGCCCGGCGGCCAAGGTGCCGCCGCAGCACCTGCAGCGAACCTTGGTGCGATCCTCTGGCGGCACGTCAACGGGGTGAGATGGTGGGCGGTGCCTGAAGGCCCTCGCCGACCTCCTCAGCCCGCCGTCACCCTGCAACTTCCACCCAAGGCCGCCCGAGCCTTGCCCGCCCCGATCCACACCTCCCATTCCACCACGTCGACGGACGTGACCTTTCCGGGTCCGTCAACGGAAAGTATAGGCTCAAGCCTCAGGCAACGTCGCGCAGGCTTCGTCCTGCGGTTAAACCCCCCTGATCACCCAACGATGCGGTAGTGCACCTCACCTCCATGATTCCCGTTCTGGCAGGTTTCGAATGCGGACGGCTTGGTTGGAACGGGCACGATTTGCTGCTGACGACACGTCACGTGCCTGGCGACCGGATGGCCACGCATTACCGCCTCGCCCTCGATCACGGACTTCTGCGCGCCCGCGACGGCCTGCCGTGGCGCCACGACGTTGCCAGGCGACTCCAAGTGGCCGATGCCCTTGGTGCCGACGTTATCTGGGACCTTAACCACTTCGATCCGCCGGAGGACCCGATCCGCCACGCCCGCGCGGTAGCCCTTGCCGCCCGTCCGGACCGGCCGCTGTGGATCTGCCCGGTCAACGAGCCCTCGATCTATCCGATGCTTGTCGGCATGAGCCAGAACGATGCGGTCCGGCTCGCCGTCACATTGGTCCAGGTCGCCAAGGATCACCATGCCGACGTGCGCGTGCTGACGGCCGATCCCCTCAACGGGGTCGGCGAACGCCAGTTCGAGGCGACGGACGCCCTGGTCGCGCAGGGCTTCGTCGACATGGTGGGCGTGAACTACTACCCGCACACGGCCAGGACGTCGCTGTCAAAGGTTCTTGTCAAGACCGCCCGGCGCTACCGCCTGCCGATCCTCGTCGCCGAGACGAGCTGGCACGATGGTCACCGGGAGCAGGGGCGACGCCATCCCGGCTGGAACAAGGGCGACTGGCTTCGTCACGTCCGCATGGAGAGCGAGGCTGCCGTTGCGAAGGGTGCCGATGTCGTGGGCCTGTGCTGGTACCCGGTCGTCGACAGCCCGCCCTGGAACCACCCGGGATCGCGCAGGCGCTGGTCGCATGGCCTGGTCCGCGCTGACCTAAGCGTTGATCCGCATTTGGCCGCCGCGCTGGCCGAGCACCGGCAACCGACCGGGCAACTGTCCCTTGACTATGCGGTGGGCGGCTGAGCAAGCAGGGCGCTTCGGCCAAGCTTGAGCCGCCTTGGAGTTGGCGGAGGTTCCAGGCGTCGAGAAGTGGGTTCCATGATGCGTGATCGTGGACCTCGATCGCCGTACCGCGCCTGCACGCAGGATCGATGCAACGCAGTCCTGCCTCAAGACACCCGGCCGCCCGATCCGTGCGGCAACGTCGCCACGCAGGGCATGGCCAGGGAGAAACCTCCTCCTGCCACGCCCGGCAGGTGCTCAGCTCGGCTGGATGTGCCGGTCGGCGATCAGCTTGCCCCAGCGTGCGTTCTCCTCCTTCACGAAGGCAGAAAACTCGGCCGGCGTCGTGCTGACGGCGGTCGCGCCCAGTTCCTCGAACCGCGCGATCGTGAAAGGCTGGCGCATGAAGGCGATGATCACTTGGGACAGCCGGTTCGCGATTTCCGGCGAGGTGCCCTTGGGCAGGAAGAAGCCGTGCCACGCCACCGCCTCGAAGCCCGGGAGATATTCGGCGATGGCCGGCAGGTTGCGGTCGAAGGCGGGGCGCTCCCTTGTCGCGCTGCCGAGCAGGACGAGCTTCCTGTCCGCGACGTAGGGGATCAGCAGCGGGATGTTGTCGAAGGACAGGTCGATCGCGCCGCTCAGAAGGTCCACCACCATCTGGCCCGAGCCGCGATAGGGGGCGTGCTCCATGGAGGTGCCGGTCATCGCCTGGAACAGCTCGGCCGCGAGGTGCTGGCTGGTGCCGACGCCCGGCGTGCCGTAGGTCACCTTTCCCGGGTTGGCCTTCATGTAGGCGATGAGGTCCGGCACGCTGCGGGCCCTGATCTTGTCCGGGTTCACCGCCAGCACGTTCGGGATCGCGGTGATCTGCCCGAGCAGAACAAGGTCATCGACCTTGTAGGTGATCGGCACGTTGCCGAAGGCCGGGATGATGGACAGGCCAGAGATGGAGCCGAGGCCGATGGTCTGCCCGTCCGGCGCGGCGCGCGCCGCCTGGCCGATGCCGAGGGTGCTGCCGGCGCCGCCGACGTTCTCGCAAACGAAGGGCTTGCCGAGAACCTTTGTCAGGTGCTCGGCGATCATGCGGCCGAACACGTCCGCCGAGCCGCCGGGCGAGAAGGGGATGATCACCCGGACCGGACCGTTGGGATAGGGGTCGGCGGCCCAGGCCGGCGCGGCGGCGAGGGCCAGGGCGGCGGCGCTGAGACCGCGGCGCGTGATGCTCATTCTCGTGTCCATTCCCTCTGCTCCGGCCGGCCGGGTCGTTCAGGCCGGTTCCGGCGGATCGTCCGGCAGCACCTTGCCGGGGTTCATGATGCCTTTCGGGTCCAGCAGCGCCTTGAAGCGCTGCATCAACTCGATCTCGACCGGGTTCGCCACGCGCTGTAGTCGCACGCGGTTGGAAACGCCGATCCCGGCGAACTGCTTCTTCCAGCGGTAGAACGTCGGTTCCGACACCCCGAGCTTGCGGCAGATCTCGGCCACCGCCGTGCCGCTCTCCGCCTGCCGCAAAGCGAAGGCGATCTGCTCGTCCGTTTACCGTTTCTGCTTCATGGCACCACCCCCTCCTCAGGGGTTCACAGTGCCCGAAAAAATTGCGCTCCCGCCGGACCAGTTTCCGGGGTCAGGACCACATCCGCCCGTGTCCGCCGGGGTTGCCGAGGCGCTTCCATGTCGCGTCGGTTCGGGCGATATGTCGTTCCTGTTCAAGATACGGCCCGGCGCTCCGACTACCCAGGACCGTGTCAGGGAGGCCTTCGGCCATGGCGGGCTATGACGTGATCGTGGTGGGGCTGGGCGGCATGGGCAGCGCCGCCGCCTGGCAACTGGCCCGGCGCGGGCAGCGCATGCTGGGGCTGGAGCGCTTCGACATCCCGCACGCCATGGGTTCCTCTCACGGCATCACCCGCATCATCCGCCTGCCCTACTACGAGGACCCGGCCTACGTGCCCCTGCTGCGCCGCGCCTATGCGCTGTGGCGCGAGGCGGAGGCGGCGACGGGCGAGCGGCTGCTGGTGCTGACCGGCTCCGTCGATGCGGGGCCGGAGGATGGCGAGCTGTTCCAGGGCGCCCTGGCCTCGGCGCGGCAGCACGACCTGCCGCACGAGGTGCTGACCGGGGCGGAGGTGAACGCGCGCTTCCCCGCCTATCGCCTGCCGGCCGCCTCCCGCGCCGTGTACCAGCCGGAGGGCGGCTTCATCGCCAGCGAGCGCGCCATCGTCGCGCATTGCCGCGCGGCGCAGGCGGCGGGTGCCGTGCTGCGCGCCCGCGAGCAGGTGCTGGGCTGGGAGGCGGGCCCCGGCGGGGAGGGCGTGACCGTCACCACCGACAAGGGCCGCTACGAGGCCGCGCGGCTGGTGCTGGCCGCCGGGGGCTGGATGGCGGACCTTGCCCCCGTGCTGGCAGGACGCGCGGTGCCGGAGCGGCAGGTGCTGGCCTGGCTGCAGCCGCGCCGGCCGGAGCTCTTCGCGCCCGAGCGCTTCCCCGTCTTCAACCTGACGGTGGAGGAGGGGCGCTACTACGGCCTACCCGTCTACGAGGTGCCGGGCTTCAAGTTCGGCCGCTACCACCATCGCGGCGAGTCCGGCCCGGCCGAGACCATCCGGCGCGAGGTGGATGCGGAGGACGAGCGGCTGCTGCGCGCCTTCGGCGAGCGCTACTTCCCCGAGGGCTGCGGCGAGACCATGGCCCTGCGCGCCTGCTTCTTCACCAACACGCCGGACGAGCACTTCGTGCTGGACCATCACCCGGACCACCCGCAGGTGGTGCTGGCCTCGCCCTGCTCCGGCCACGGCTACAAGTTCTGCTCGGTGATCGGCGAGATTCTCGCGGACCTCGCCACGGGCGACGGCACCACCCGCCACGGCATCGGCTTCCTGCGCCTGGACCGCCCGGCGTTGCGGGGCGCCGCGCCGGCGGCGGCATGACGCAGCGGCCGTCCCGCCGCAGATACACGAAGGAGGAGAACGGACCCATGAACGACCGGACCGAGGCGCCCCCCGCCCCGCGCAGCGAGGCGCGCCCGCCGCGCCCAACCCTGCCCGCCACC
Source organism: Roseomonas sp. OT10 (assembly GCF_020991085.1). NCBI lineage: Bacteria > Pseudomonadati > Pseudomonadota > Alphaproteobacteria > Acetobacterales > Roseomonadaceae > Roseomonas > Roseomonas cutis. The sequence continues at coordinate 9,701 of NZ_CP087720.1, read as the reverse complement.
CCGGCCGCGCCCGCGATGCGCCTGCCGCCCAGCCGCCACGACCTGCGCCCGGCGGGCTATGCGGAGGACGGCAGCTACGACATCGCCCGTTACATCCGCGATTCGACGCACCAGATCTGGGACCAGAAGTTCATCGGCAAGATCTACGACTACTACGACCCCCAGGCGGTGGTGCACACCAGCAACGGCGACATCTACGGCCGCGACCAGGTCATCAAGCTGACCACCATCCGCCAGGGCGCCTTCCCCGACACGCGCGACTGGATCGAGGACGTGATCTGGCGCCGCAACCCGGACGGCACCTACGACACCTCCATGCGCTGGGTCTACATGGGCGTGAACACGGGCTGGAGCCAGTACGGCCCGCCCACCGGCCGCAAGGTCGCCGTGCGCGGCGTGGCCAACTGCGTCATCAAGGACAACCGCGTCGTCAAGGAATGGGTCAGCTACAACGAGCTGTCGCTGCTGCGCCAGCTCGGGCTCGACCCGCGCACGGTGCTGGAGGGGGCGATCCGCGGCGCCATCAGCAACTCGCAATCCGCGGGCGCCGAGACGGCGCGCGCCTTCGGCGAGGTGGAGAACGTCATCGCCCAGACCACGCCGCCGCCCATCCCCGCCATGCCGCCGGAATTCGACCCGGAGGCCTTCATCCGCCGCGCCTACCACGAGATCTGGAACTGGCGCTACATCGGCCGCATCGACGACTACTTCGCGCCGAACCACCTCTGCCACGCCTCCTCCGACCGCGAGCTCTACGGGCTGGGCGACTACAAGCACGACGTCCTCTCGCGTCTCGCCGCCTTCCCCGACATGCGCACCCATGTGGACGACGTCTACTGGACCCCGGACGAGGAGAAGGGCGGCGTGCGCATCGCCGTCCGCTGGACCCAGATCGGCACGCATGAGGGGCCGGGCATGTATGGCCCGCCCACGGGACGCCGCGTGAAGATCATGGGCATCTCGCACCACATGATGCGCGACGGGCTGTTGCAGGAGGAGTTCAGCGAGTGGGGCGAGTTCGCCACGCTGAAGCAGATCTACGGCGGCGGCGCCCCCATCCCGCAGGACCTGCTCTCCGCCCGTCCCGTGCACCCGGCACGGGTGGCGGAGGAGGAAGGTCGCTGATCCCTGCGATCGACGCGCCGTCCCTTGCCCCCGGGGAGAAGGCGCTACCTTCTCCCCGATACCCCTCATCCGCCAGGACCCTGCGGGCCCTGGACCCGGTGGGCGCTGCCGCGGGACAGCCTTCGACGGGGTCATGGCGCCGGAGGCCCACGGCCTCCGGCGGGTTCGGCCGCCTCGTTCGCTGACGGCGCCCTGCTTCTTTCGGAACCCCGCCTGACCACGCTCTCTCCGGGTTCAGCCCGCAGGCCGATCCCACCCTGTAGAGCCAACTCCCGGCGGGGTCCGGGGCCAGCCTGTGGCCCCGGTGGAGGGGGGATGGGGGGCTCGACGCACTGCGTCGAGCGCCTCCCCCGGGGAACGGGCGCCACCCCCGGCCGCGCATCAGTCGGGCCTGATGTTCCCCTCGCGGATCACCTTCCCCCACAAGGCGGTGTCTGCCAGCAGCGTCTCGCGTAGCACGTCCGCGCTGCCAGTCTGCACGGCCACGCCGTTCTCGGCCAGCTTCGCGCGCACGTCGGCATCGTCGGTGGCCACGCTCAGCGCGGCGGAGAGGCGTTGCAGCACCGGCTCCGGCGTGCCGGCGGGGGCGAAGAGGCCCTGCCAGAACACGCCGTCGAAGCCGGGCAGGGTGTCCGCCACGGGCGGCAGCTCGGGCAGCACGCCGACGCGCTCGCGCGAGGACACGGCGATGCCGCGGGTACGGCCGTCGCGGATCGGCGGCAGGGCCTCCAGCACGGCGGAGAACATCGCCTGGATGCGGTTGGCCTGGAGGTCGACCAGCGCCTGCGCGCCGCCCTTGTACGGCACGTGGACGACGTCGATGCCGGTGCGGCCACGCATCATCTCCAGGCAGAGGTGGTTCACCGCCCCGGTGCCGGAGCTGCCGAAGGCGATCTTCCCCGGGTTGGCCTTCGCGTGGTCGATGAACTCGGGCAGCGTCTTCGCCGGCAGCGAAGGGTGGATCTGCAACGCGAAGGCGCTGCGGAAGCTCATGCCGATCGGCGTAAGCACGTCGAGCGGCCGCTTCGGCTCCAGCTCCGGCGCCAGGGACGGGTTGATCGCCAGGGAGGAGGCGCCCATCAGCAGCGTGTAGCCGTCCGGTCGGGCGGAGGTGACGGCGGTGGTGGCGATGGCCGTGGCGCCGCCGGCCCGGTTCTCCACCACGATGGTCTGGCCCAGCGCCTGGCCCATGCGCTGGAGGATGACGCGGGCGCTGAGGTCGTTCAGCCCGCCCGGCGGGAAGCCGATCATCACGGTGACGGGGCGGGTGGGGAAGTCCTGCGCCTGCGCCGTAGCCAACGCGGGCAGGGCCAGGCCGAGGCCCAGCAAGGTGCGGCGTGTGGTCATGGCGTCTCTCCCATCTGTTCTTGACATGCGCCGGCGGAACGGAGCATGTCTTGCATACGAATGCAATACTTGAACGGGAGGTTCCCTTGGCGCGACATCTGAAGAACGGCCGGGATGCCGGCGCCGCCGCGGCGGATGATGCGAAGGTCCGCGGCACGGTCGAGGGCATCCTGGCCGATATCGCCGCCCGCGGCGATGCGGCGGTGCGCGAGCTTTCCATCCGCTTCGACGGCTGGGAGCGCGCCGACTATCGCCTGACCGACCGCGAGATCCGGGACTGCGTGGCGGAGCTGCCGGGCCGCGCGATCGAGGACATCCGCTTTGCCCAGGAGCAGGTGCGCAACTTCGCCCAGGCCCAGCGGGAGGCGATCCGCGACATCGAGGTGGAGACCCTGCCCGGCGTGGTGCTGGGCCACAAGAACATCCCGGTGAACGCCGTGGGCTGCTACGTCCCTGGCGGCAAGTACCCGCTGCTGGCCAGCGCCCACATGTCCGTCATCACCGCCAAGGTCGCCGGCTGCGCCCGGATCGCCACCTGCGCGCCCCCCTTCCACGGGCGGCCGGCGCCAGCCATCGTGGCGGCGCAGCACCTGGCCGGGGCGGACGAGATCTACTGCCTGGGCGGCATCCAGGCGGTGGGCGCCATGGCGCTGGGGACGGAGAGCATCGCGCCGGTGGACATGCTGGTCGGCCCCGGCAACGCCTTCGTGGCCGAGGCCAAGCGCCAGCTCTACGGCCGTGTCGGCATCGACCTCTTCGCCGGGCCGACCGAGACGCTGGTGATCGCCGACGAGACGGTGGATGCGGAGATGTGCGCCACCGACCTGCTGGGGCAGGCGGAGCACGGGCCCAACTCCCCGGCGGTGCTGCTGACCACCTCGGAGCGCTTGGCGCGGGAGACCATGGTGGAGGTGGAGCGGCTGCTGGCGATCCTGCCCACCGGCGCCATCGCCCGGCAGGCCTGGGAGGATTACGGCGAGGTGATCCTCTGCGACTCCGAGGAGGAGATGGTGCGGGAGGCGGACCGCATCGCCTCGGAGCACGTGCAGGTCATGACGCGGGACCCGGACTACTTCCTGGCCAACATGACCAACTACGGCGCGCTGTTCCTGGGCCCGCGCACCAACGTCTCCTTCGGGGACAAGGTGATCGGCACCAACCACACCCTGCCCACGAAGAAGTCGGCCCGCTACACGGGCGGGCTCTGGGTCGGCAAGTTCCTCAAGACCTGCACCTACCAACGGGTCCTGACCGACGCGGCCTCGGCCATGATCGGCGAGTACTGCTCCCGCCTGTGCATGCTGGAGGGCTTCGTCGGCCATGCCGAACAGGCCAACCTGCGCGTGCGGCGCTATGGCGGGCGCAACATCCCCTACGGGCAGGCGGCGGAATGAGCCTGCCGCGCACCCCCTCCTTCCGCCTGGACGGCCGCCGCGCCCTGGTGACCGGGGCGGGGCGGGGGATCGGGCTGGCCGCCGCCGCCGCCCTGGCGGAGGCGGGCGCGGCGGTCACGCTCGCCGCCCGCAGCGGCGGCGAGGTGGAGGCAGCGGCCGCCGCCATCCAGGAGGCCGGCAGGATGGCCGAGGCGCTGCCGCTGGACATGACGGACGTCGCGGCGGTCCAGGCCGCGATCGGGCGGGCGGAGCCCTTCGACGTCTTCGTCAACAATGCCGGCACCAACCGCCCGCGCCCCTTCACCGAGATGACGGTGGAGGATTTCGACGCGGTGATGGAGCTGAACCTGCGCGCCGCCTATTTCGCGGCCCAGGCGGTGGCGCGCCGACTGCTGGAGGCGGGGAAACCCGGCTCGATCATCAACGTCTCCTCCCAGATGGGGCATGTCGGCGGCGCCAACCGGACGGTCTACTGTGCCTCCAAATGGGCGCTTGAGGGGCTGACCAAGGCCATGGCGATCGAGCTGGGACCGCACGGCATCCGCGTGAACACGCTCTGCCCCACCTTCATCGAGACGCCCCTCACCCGCCCCTATTTCGAGGATGCGGGCTTCCGCGCCCATGTCCTCGGCAAGATCAAGCTCGGCCGGCTGGGGCAGGTGGAGGACCTGATGGGCGCCATCGTCTTCCTGGCCAGCGACGCCGCCGCGCTGACCACCGGCTCCGCCCTGCTGGCGGATGGCGGCTGGACGGCGGAATGAGACGCCGGTCTGCGCCACGGCCTGCTCCGCGCCCCGGGGGAAAAGGCGCTGCCTTTCCCCCCGGACCCCCCTATTCGCCAGGAGCAGAGCCCCTGGACCCCCATTCACAGATGCCGGGGCGCGCCGGGGAGCATCGCTCCCCGGCGACTGTGGCTTCAGTAAGCGCTGTCCTGGATTTTTCTCCGGTGCTCCGCCTGTCCGGAGGCTCCCAGGGGTCAGTCCGCAGGCTGACACCCGCCACTCAGGACCAACTCCCAGCGGGGTCCGGGGCCAGCTTGTGGCCCCGGCGGAGGGGGGTCCGGCGGGGAGGCAGCGCCTCCCCCCGGTCCGACGGCACAACTCGCACCAGCCGGGCAAGGCCACCGGCCAGATGAGCGGCGAGGCCGGAACCTTCCGTCGCGTCACCGCCATGGACGTGGCGCGCGAGGCGGGGACCTCGCAATCCGCCGTCAGTCGGGTCTTCACCCCCGGCGCCAGCGTTTCGCCCGAGTTGCGGGACAAGGTGATGGCCGTGTCGCGACGCCTCGGCTATCGGCCCAACGCCATCGCCCGCAGCCTGATCACGCGGCGCTCGCGCATGGTCGGCGTGGCCATGGCCTATCTGAACAACCAGTTCTATCCGGACGTGCTGGAGGCGCTGTCGAACCGGCTGCAGAAGCACGGCTACCAGATCCTGCTCTTCACCCCGGACAAGCTGGGATCGGCCGATCCCATGGTCGACCAGGTGATGCGCTACCAGGTGGATGCGGTGGTGATGGCCTCGGCCAGCCTGTCCTCCGCCTTCGCGCGGGAATGCCGGCGGCTGGGCGTTCCCGTGGTGCTGTTCAACCGCGTGACGGAGGACCCGGAGGTCTCCAGCGTCACCGGTGACAACGAGCGCGGCGGGCGGGCCATCGCCCACTTCCTGGCGGAGGGCGGGCACCGGCGGCCGGCCTTCATGGCAGGGCTGGAGGAATCCTCCACCAACCGCGACCGTGAGCGCGGCTTCCACGCGGGGCTGGCGACGGCGGGCTTCGGGCCACCGCTGCGCGAGATCGGGTACTATTCCTACGAGGGAGCGTCGGAGGCGGCGCGGCGGCTGCTGCGCCGCCCCGATCGGCCGGATGCGATCTTCTGCGCCAACGACCACATGGCCATCGCCTGCATCGAGGTGGCGCGGCACGAGTTCGGACTGGACATCCCGCGCGACCTCTCCGTGGTGGGCTTCGACGATGTCGGGCCGGCACGCTGGAAGAGCTTCGACCTGACCTCCTTCTCCCAGCCGATGCAGCCGATGGTCGATGCCACCGTCGGCATGCTGATGGAGTTCATCGAGAATCCTGCCCAGCCCACCCGCCGCGTCGTGGTCGGCGGCGAGCTGGTCATCCGCGGCTCCGCGCGGCGCCCATAACGGGCGGCGCATTTTTCCGCGGGGGATGCGCTATACCGCTTGCATTCGTATGCAATGAGGCTTAGCCTATCACACAAGAAAGAAGCGGCGTTCGGCCGCGTTTGACGGAGGAAGCGGACCGGTGGCGCCACGCCACCCCTGCCCCCATCGCCCGACGCGGCCTTCCGGAGAGTCCGGCACGGCCTGACCCCGGACGCGTTCCGACCGACGGGCCGATGGACCCGCCGGCGCAAGCCATCGGATGGAGGACGTACGAGCATGACCCTGACCCGCCGTGGCCTGCTGGCCGCCTCTGCCCTCGCCGCCGCCGGTCCGGCGTTGGCCCAGGGCGCCGCGCCCTTCGGCCTGCGCCCCGGCAAGCCGCTGGCCGGGCGCCGCATCAATGTGCTGGCCGTCGTGACGCCCCAGTTCGACGGGCTGATGCTGCGCACGCCCGAGTTCACCGAGCTGACGGGCATCGAGGTGCGCTGGGACTTCGTGCCCTTCGTCGCCTTGCAGGAGAAGGTGGCGAGCACGGGCATCGCGGCGGACGGCTCCTACGACGTGGTGAACTACCTCGACAGCTGGGGCCCGCCCAACGCGCACTGGTTCAAGAAGCTCGATCCCTGGCTGAAGCGCGACGGCCTCTCCATGGACCGCTACCCGGAGGCCTTCGCCAAGGGCGCGTCCTTCAAGGGCGAGGTGGTGGGCCTGCCGATGCGCTCCCACGCCCAGCTCTTCTTCTACCGCAAGGACGTGTTCGACGAACTCGGCCTCGCCGCGCCGACGAGCTGGGACGAGGTGGTGGCAGCGGGCAAGGCGATTCGCGCGAAGAAGCCGGATCTGGAGCCGCTCGCCCTTTCCTACCACGCCGACGGCAACCGCCAGAACCTGTTCCACTGGATGAACTTCGTCTGGTCCGCGGGCGGGCAGGTGCTGGACGAGCGCATGCGCCCCGCCTGGACCTCGGCCGCAGCGATGGAGGCGACGGAGTTCTACATCGGCCTGCTGACGAAGGAGAAGATCGCCAACCCCGCCTCCGTCTCCTTCGTGGAGCAGGATGCGCGCGTCTCCTTCCAGCAGGGCAAGAGCGCGATGATCCCTGTCTGGTGGTGGGCCTACAGCCCCATGATCACCGCGGGGCAGAGCGTGCTGCAACCGCCGCAGGTCAGCTTCACCGGCATCCCCGCCTACAAGGGCAAGGTGGTGACCAGCGCCATCACCATGCCCTTCGCGATCAACGACACCTCCCGCCAGGCGGACGCGGCCTGGGAGTTCCTGAAGTGGGTGTCGAACCCCGAGCTGGACAAGCGCAACGCCACCGAGCGCAGCGTCGCCGGCAAGCCGATCCAGAACAACGTCGTCAACCACAAGGCGAACCTGCTGGATTCGGCGGTGAACGAGGCCAATGCCGGCGTGCCGGCGGCGGGCTGGGAATCGCTCAAGCACAGCGACGTCATGCCGCAGCTCGCCGAGTGGCCGGAGGTGGGGGATGCGATCAGCAACGCCATCGCCCGCGCCGCCGCCGGCGGCGACACGAAGCGCCTGCTGACCGAGGCTGCGAGCCGCGCGGGCGAGATACTGCGCCGCGCCGGCTACCGCTGAGGCGGGACGCCGGAGGGGAGGGGCCGCGATGCGCGACCGGACGTTGAAATGGCTGTTGGTGCTGCCGGCCGTGCTGGTGGTGGCAGCGACGGCCCTGTGGCCGCTGGCCTATTCCGCCTCCCTGTCCCTGCGGCAGTGGCGGCTCTCCCGTTCCCCCCGGCCGCAGGGCTGGGTGGGGACGGAGAACTACGAGATGGCCTTTTCCTCCGGCGACTTCCTCAACGCCGTGCTGAACACCGTGCTCTTCGTCGGGCTGACGGTGGGGCTGACCACGCTGCTGGCGCTGGGGCTGGCGCTGCTGCTCTCGCGCGGCGGGCCGCTGCGGCGTTCGGTGCAGGCGCTGCTGATCCTGCCCTTCGCCATGTCGCCGGCCCTGGTCGGCGTCTCCTGGCGCTTCATGTTCCACCCGGAATTCGGCCTCTTCGCCGCGCTCTTCGGCACGCTGATCCCGCCGCTCGCCGGGGTGAACTGGCTAGCCTCTCCCACCCTCGCCTTCGCCGCGCTGGTGATGGCCGATGTCTGGGCCTGGACTCCCTTCATGACGCTGATCCTGATCGGCGGCCTCGCCTCCGTGCCGCGCGACACGATCGAGGCGGCGCAGGTGGACGGCAGCCCGTCCTGGCGCGTGGTGCTGGAGATCGTGGTGCCGCAGCTGCGCCCCGTACTGGCGGTGGTGGTGATCCTGAAGACGGTCTTCTCGCTGAAGGCCTTCGACGTGATCTTCATGCTGACCCAGGGCGGGCCGGGACAGGCGACGGAGACGCTCGTCTACCAGGCCTACCTGAACGGCTTCAAATACTACGACATGGGCTACGCTGCGGCCATCGCCTGGGTGATGGTGGTGCCGATGCTGGCGCTGACCGTGCTCTACACCCGCTTCGTCTTCCGGAGGGCCTGAGCATGAAGCCGCGTGGCTTCTGGAACCTCGTGCAGACGGCGCTGGTGCTGCTGGCCGGGGTGGTGGTGCTGACGCCGATCGTCTGGATCGCGCTGGCCGCCTTCAAGCACAACGTGGATGTCTTCTCGCTGCGCCTGATCTTCACGCCGACGCTGGAGAACTTCGCGCGCATCCTGGAGCCGCCCTACGAGGTGCACCTCAAGCTGCTGAACAGCGCCGTCGTGGCCGTTTCCACCGTGCTGATCGCGATCCCGCTGGCGACGTGCGCCGCCTACAGCTTCTCCCGCTTCCGTCTGCCGGGGGAGAAGCTGCTGCTCTCCACCATCCTGGCGACGCAGTTCGTGCCGGCGGTGGTGATCGTGCTGCCCTTCTTCCTGATGTTCCGCCAGGCCGGACTGCTGGACAGCCGCATCGCCCTCGTCCTGGTCGACGTCGCGGTGGTGATGCCGTTCTCCGTCTGGATGATCAAGGGCTTCATCGACGGCATCCCGCTGGAGACGGAGGAGGCGGCGATGGTGGACGGCTCCTCCCGGTTGCAGGTGATCCGCAACGTGGTGCTGCCGATGGCCGCGCCCGGGATCATCACGGCGGCGATCTTCGCCTTCATCATCTCTTGGAACGAGTTCCTCTTCGCCCTGATCCTGACGCGGCGCGACGCGGTGACCCTGCCGGTCGGCCTCCAGCTCTTCAACGCGGAGGAGGGGGTGCAGTGGCACCTGCTCTCCGCCGCCGGCTTGCTGATCATGGCGCCCATGATCCTGCTCGCGCTGGCGATCCAGAAGCACTTCGTCCAGGGCATGACCATGGGAGCGGTACGGTAATGGCCAGCGTCACCCTGACCGAGATCGAGAAGGCCTGGGCCTCCTTCGTCGCCGTGCAGCGCCAGACGCTGCACATCCCCGACCGGGAGTTCATCGTCCTGCTCGGTCCCTCCGGCTGCGGCAAGACCACCACCATGCGCATGATCGCCGGGCTGGAGGAGCCGAGCCACGGCGAGATCCGCATCGGCGATCGGCTGGTGAACGACCTGCCGCCCAAGGACCGCGACGTGGCGATGGTGTTCCAGAACTACGGCCTCTACCCGCACCTGACGGTGGGCGAGAACATCGCCTACCCGCTCAAGGTCCGCGGCATCGGCCGGGCGGAGCGCGAGCGGCGCGTGGCCGAGGCGGGGCGCAAGGTGGAGCTGGGCGACCTGCTGC
>NZ_CP087719.1:5277500-5329498 GCF_020991085.1 Roseomonas sp. OT10 | reverse complement strand
CACGGAGACCGGATCAGCGAAGGCCGGACGTGCCGGCGTTGCGGCCTTGGGAGGCCGCAGCTTTCGCAGGAGCGACGATGCCGCCACGCGGATCCGAGGTGGAGGTCACCAAGCCGCGATCGGCCCACGCCTGCAGGTCGGTCAGCGAATAGACCACCCGTCCACCGAGCTTCCGGTATGTCGGTCCGGTGCCATATGTTCGGTGCTTTTCGAGCGTGCGCTCCGACAGCCCGAGAAAGCGCGCGGCTTCCTCTGTCCTGAGGTAGCGTGGCGGCATGGGGGCGGCCGTTTCGTCCATGATCGAACCTCCGTGGTTTCGCGGCGCCTGCCTCGGACAGGCGGCGGATTGCGGTCACGGTGGCGCGATTGCGGCGGTCGGCACGATGTCGAAGTAAAGGAGATAAGTTCGACACCCTTTGGGGCGTCAGCGGTCTCGGCGTGGCCGGCGCAAGATCGAACGATAGCCGCCCTGAACGAGCTTCGTGCCGTCTCTAGCCAGGCGAATGGTCGTCTCGCGGATTGCGCTGCCTACCCACGAGGCTGCGTCGTGATCATGTTTGGGAAAGACGGCGTCGGCGATTGCACGATACGTCGCTCCGGATGCCCGACCGTCGAGGACGCGCAGCATTTCTCGCGCCCGCTTTTGTCGGGATCGGGTGATACGCGGATCCGGCGGGACGGTTTTTCCAGCGAGAGCCGCCCAAAAGCGAGCCAGCGCGCTCAGGCGGTCGGGCGTAAGCTCATCGAGAAGGACCATGGCCGCGAGACTTCCGGCACCGTCGCGCAGAGAAGCGTCGAACTTTTCTCCCCGGAGCTGAAGGCGCAGCATCTCGCCATCGATGCCATTTATGGCCTGCGCCCTGATGAAATCGTCAAGTGAGGGAGGCGTGTGAGCCGTCGGGATTTTGCCGAGGACGACGATCGATGGATCGAAGTGGGCGTCCCAATAGACTGGAGAGACGATTGCAGATGCAGAAGGGTCTGCCGGGAAATCGCAACCCCCATCGGGATGTAAACTCCCGGGTCAGTTCTTCGGTGTTGTCGCCTGCCTGGAGGAATTCGTCGTATGATCGCCGGTACTCGGTGTTTCTCCGCAAAAACTCCCAGGCAAGATCTCCGGGAGACAGAGCATCGACATAGTCGTAAGCGGCCTCTGACCGCCAAGAATCTTCTTCAGACATCCTCCACAGCCTCCGCAGTTTTAGCGCGCGAATTGAGCTGCGGACACGATTCCAAGTTGTGTGAGGGCTGGGAATAACGAAGGCGGAGCAACGTGATGCGAAACCTGCATCACGTTCAGTTCACGCGGCCGGCCAGCAAACCGCTATAGCCGTTCTTCGTCATCCACTTTGCGCGCGCGAGATGCGAGCGGTGAACGCGCTCGGCACGCTCGGGCTCGGCGTTGACCGAAATCCCGAAAATCGTCTCGACGACGTCTGCCCAGGAAGCGCCTTGCGCTTCGGCATCCAGCAAACGCAGGTAAAGCTTCACATTGGCCGCGTCATAGGCGGTCGGCGTCGCGCTGCTTGGCGGTTCATCAAGAAATAAGCTTGTAGTCACGGCGTTCCCCGGCGCGGATATCCATCCATACTGGAGCATTTTGTTAACGATGTTACGAGCGAGCTTCTAGCGCAACCCGATGAGTGGGGCGTTTGCGAGTTCGCTCCTCGCGTGCCGTCAGGCTTGCCCTTTGCGATCAACCACCATCACTCCCACACCACGGTCGGAGCTCAGGAACACGACGCCATTCTGTTCGAAAGCGCGCCTGACCTCATCCCGCGTGCTCTCGTACACCTCGAGGCCACTGGCGGACTCGAGGCGCTTGAGGGCGGTCAGAGATACGCGAGCCTTGTCAGCGAGCGTCTCCTGTGTCCAACCCAGCAACGCGCGCGCGGCCCGTGATTGTCGGGCGGTGATCATGCATGATCACCTCCCACTCGGACCTACGCGCACGCCAGAACTACGACTATAATAGTCGCCCTATGCCAGTTTGACCACCGCAAAGCCGACCGGGAAAACGTCAGCTGATTCGTTCGCCAGAAAGCTGAAAGGCCCCGACCTTCCGGCCGGGGCCTTGCGCGGAGACCTCAGTCGCCGCGCCGCCCGCTCGGGCGGGACCAGATCAGCGAGAAGGTATCGCCGTCCTCGTCGTCGAAGAGGTTGGCGTAGATCGGGGCGTTGAAGCTCGGATCGTCGAGCTTGAGGCCGAGATAGTCGCGGCCCTCGTTGGAGCGCTTCGACCAGGCGGCGCCGATCTCGGCGCGGCCCACCAGGACGCGGTGGCTGGGAGCGTTCTCGCCGGTGGCGCGGGTATCGGGGACGATGCGCACGCCCTTGGCCTGGACGCTGAGGGTGACGATTTCGCCGGTGAACTCGTTCGAGCCGGTCTTCTTGAAGGTGCCGATGGTCGCCATTGTAATTCTCCGTTTTCCGTTCCCGAGCCCGCACCATTGCGGCCTCGATGGCGATCGGCAGGCCGGAGGCGGTCGACGGCGCACCCCGAAGGGGCCTGACAGCTTAGGAGGGCTTTCTTGTCTCGCGAGGAATGACGGCGCAGCCGGCAGGGGAAGAAAGTTCGACGCGGCTGTTGTGTCATAGGCGATCGAGGCGAAGCCGTACTTCGGCCAGATCAGGCCATTGAAGAGGCCGTTTGGAGCGGTCTAGGCACGGGCAGATAACGGAGAAGATGGCGACCCTCCCGCATCGGCAAGTCGGCGCAGGGCGTGCGCAGCAGCTTCGTTCCCCATCGACAGGCATCGCTCCAGCATCTCCGTCCACTGCCACCGGGAGCGTCTCTGCCTTCAGTGCACGAACGGATGCGCTGCCGGTGTCGCCCAAAGCGCTCCCCCGCGGGTTGCTTTTCGGGGCGATGAACAATCAGCACCCACCGCTTCATCTGCAACCTCGGAGGCTACGAGGATATGCGTTGTCTTGTGCTGTTCCGATCCGCCGGAACGACGTCGACAAAGATTATGCCCGAGTAAGGCCCGGGCTGGATGGGCTGGGAGTCGCCACTAGTCCAGCGACCCGGAGGAAGGCGGTGATCCCGACCGCGACGGCCCCGAAGATCGAAAACGCCATCTGCCACGCTTCCGACGGCATCAGGTGCTTCACGATGCCATGGGTGGCATGAAAACCCGCAATCGCCGCCGGGGCGACGAAGGCGACCGCCACGACGAGTTTCAGCCAGATCGGACGTACGAAGGCGATCAGGAGGTGCCCGATGGCGAGCGTCATCGCCGCTGCGAGCACGCCCACGACGACAGCGCCGGCAATGCCGGCGCCGCCTTCGTTGGCCCAGGCGCCCGTCGTCACGCCGACGAAGGCGGGCAGAGCGAAAACGGCCAAGGTGAACACCAGCCAGCAGAGCAGGCCGACGGCGAAGAGGGATGCGAGTATGGCAAGGACGATCATGGCAGTGGTTTCCAATCGTTCATGGCTGAAGATCGCGCCTCCACCACCACCACAGCGCGCCTGAAGTATAGCGAATGACAAGCCGGGACGGGAGCGGAAATCCTGCCGGACTTCCGCTTGCGGCCGTGAAGCCTTGCCCGCGATCAGCGGGCGAAGGGATCAACCTCATGGACGATCGCGGCGAGTTCGCCGTCATATTCGCCCGCGGGCATGACACCCATGCTGCCGTCGCCTGCCTGGAAGATGACAATCGAGACCATCAGGGTGGTGGCGAGGCTGAAGGCGAAGGCGTGAGCTTGATTGAGGGACATCTGCTGGGCTCCTGCTGGAGCGGGGGACCATCCCCCGCCGACAGGCGCCCGAAGTGTTCGGCCGTGGACTGCAATCACCGCGCAGGCGCAGCCGCAGCGGCGGCATGCTCGCATAGCCGACCCTTCATGGGTTGATGGCGACAAGTCCGCGGCTGGACCAAGGATCAGCGCTGATAGGCGGAGGTGGTCTTCGCGTCGGGAGACCCGTTTTACAGTCTCGACACTGCTTTCGACTCAGCCTCGCGTCGTGTCCTCAGATGGCTATTTGCGCTATGCTCTTGGCGGCAAGTGTAGAGTCGCGAAGGGCTGGACGATGGCGGAGTTCACAGGAAGGAGCCTGCACCTCTTGAAGAAGGCTTTGACGATCGCTGTGCTGGCGATCGAGCGGCAGCCGGGCCCCTTCCAGTCGTCTTCGGACCAAGCGGATATGAAAGCGCTTCTCGACGCGTTGATCGAAAACGACACCGAGCTTGCCTTCTACGTGCGATCCGCCCGTATCGCAGTGACAGGCGAGCCAGACTGAACGTGGGGCTGCCAATGACGGAGACGCTCGCTTTCGAGAAGCGACACAAGGACGGAAGCTTGTGGGTCGTCGGCCAGACGATGGAGGGACAACCTACCGGATACTGGGAGTGGTTTCGCCGGGACGGTTCGAAGCTGCGGTCCGGCTACTTCGACGACGGTCAGCAGGTTGGTGATTGGACCACGTATGATCGCTCCGGGTGCGTCTACAAAGTCACGAAGATGAAGCGCTAGGCAGCGGCGCATGCGTGGCGGCGCTTACGCGCCGCCGTGCTTCCAAACCGGAATGCCGAGTTTCTTGGCCTTGTCGGCGAGGTTGTCATTTATGCCCGTGCCCGGGAAGTGCAGCACGCCCTTCGGCACGATCTCGAGCATCTGGTCATTCCGCTTGAACGGTGCCGACCGTCCGTGCTTGGTCCAATCGGGTGCAAAGCCGATCTGCGGAACGTTGCGGTTCGATGCCCAGAGCGAGGCGATCCTCTCGGCACCCTTTGGCGACTTTCCATGGACGAGAACCATGCCGGCGTGCTTGGCGTGAACCTGATCGAGCTTTGCCCAGATAAGCTGGTGATCATTGAAGTCGAGGCCGCCGGTGACGACGATCTTGGGGCCAGGCGGCAGGAGCACCTCTTGATCGGCGCGCTTCTTCGCCATCAAGAAGTCGCGGCTGTCGATCATCGCCGAAGTCAGATTGCGATGGTTGACCTTCGATCCGCTGCGCGGGAGCCAAGGCTTGCCGACGTGGCGTTCGTAGTGTTCGGCGGCCTGGTCGCGCATTAGCTCGAAGGCGTTCTGGCGCTCTATCAGCGTGATCCCCTCTGCGATCAGGCGCTCCAGTTCGACCGATTTCACCTCGCTGCCGTCCTGTTCGCGCTGCGCCCGCTTCTGGGACTGCTCATTGTCATCCAGTTCGCGGCCGATCCGGTCGGTCGCGCGGTGGAAAACGTTCACGGTCGACCAGAGGAGATCGTCGAGGTCAGGTTCGAGGCGCGTGTCTGCCAGGGTGCCGATTAGAGCGTCGAAGATGTCGGCGACGGCGCCCGCGACCTGGTTGCCGTCCGGCAGAAGCCGCTGGTCGGGCTCGTCGGTGAAGGGTCGGTAGCCGTGAAGTTGCAGTTCGTTAAGGACATGGTCGGTGGGTGAGGATTCGTGATGCGGTTCGTAGTCGTCGTGATCGCGCATGGGATGCTCCATCGGTTGGACCGCGACCGTCGCGGCCTTCATGGCGACGAAGCCCGCGGGCCGGACGGCCGGGCACCCGGAGCGAAAGCGTAGGGCTCGATGGCTAAGGCCGGCAATTTTGCTTCGCGATGGAAAGCGGCCTCTGGGCCGCGCCGGAAAATAGTCGGCCGCCGCCATTGCCCGGTTGGCCGGCTTGTGGGCCGATCGCCCTCTCGAAGGCCGAGGCGCGGTCCCCCTCCGATGGATGATGCATCCGCCGAGCACGGCGGCGAACCTCACGCCCGTTTTCCTGCCGGCTATGCCGCCAACGCCATGAAGCGCGCGACGTCCTGCGGCGCGACCTGCAACCGGGCTTCCACGCTCAATGCGTCCAGGCCGAGGCTGCGCAGATCCTGGTTGAAGTCGCCCAGCTGCGGCGAGATGACAATCGCCTCGATCCCGGCCGCGTCGGCCCGTTCGATGAGGGTGTCGCGCGCAGCGTCACCGGCCGGATCGTTGTCGCGGACGATGTAGAGCCGCCGCAGTGTGTCGGGGAACAGGATGGCAGCGAGATGGGCCGCGGAGAGCGCCGCCAGCATAGGCATGTCGGGAAGGACCTGACGAAGCGACAGGACGGTCTCGATGCCTTCGCCCGCCGCTATCACATCGCTGCCTATGCCGAAGCGGACCGCGTTGCCGAGAAGATCGCCCATGGCTCGCCTCGGCGTGTCGATTGGCGCCTTGTCGCGGCGGCGCGGATCGAGCCAGGTGCGATGCGCCCCGGTGATCTTGCCGTCGAGGTCGGTGACGGCCGCGATCATCGCCGGCCAGGTCTCGGTCGGCGAATGCTCTTCGGGGCGATAATAGCAGCGCGGGTGGAAATGCAGGCTTCCGGTTCCGCGCAAATCCGTAATGCCGCGTTCCCGTAAATACGTTTGTACGAGCGTGCCGTGGATCGGCTGCGACATGCGGACCAGTCGGCGGGCCGCTTCGGGGGAGCCATGCGGCGCTGGGTTCTGCCGTTCGTGCTGACGGGCCTCCGGTGCCGGCGGCACTGAGAGAAAGGTCCGCGCCTCGTCGGCGACATCCTTGAAGTCGATGAGGCCGCAGCTTTCTCGGATGACGTCGAGGAGATCGCCATGCTCGCCCGTCGCCGCATCGGTCCATTTGCCGGCGGGACCTTTCGGCGTGTCCTTGAGCCGGACGTACATCGAGCGGCCGGGTGTGTTGCGCGCATCGCCCACGAGCCAGTAGTTGCCCTCGCGGCGACCGCTGGAAAGATAATGCCGGCACACCGCCTCGGCCTGCCGGCCGAGACTGTGCGCAAGATCGGAAGCGTCCTGACGTGCCATCACGCGGCCTCCCGCTCGGAGATGCGCGCCACGGGATATGTATCGAGCACCTTGGCGAGGACGCCCGGTCCGGCGGCGTCGGCCGGCACGAAAAAGCGGAGCTTCCACGAGATGATCTCGCTGAACAGGCCGTAGGTGCGCAGCCGGTCCCGCATCGCCTCGGTGAAGCCGGTCAGCTCCAGGCGCTGGGCATTCATGACGCGGGCGCGCCGAAGCTGAAGGCCGTCAGCGAGATCGAGGATCGTCGTGCCGTCCATCAGAGCGGTGAAGGCCTGCTCAGGGGTCAGCGATGTTGCGCCCGTGGTGACGGCGTTTGCCGCCCAGGCGGGCGAGACGCGGCGGCCGATGATGCGCTCGCCGCCATCGGTCTGGAGCCGGTAGACCCGCGTCGACTCGTTTGGCAGCCGCTTCCAGATCGGCAACAACAGGCCGGCGACAATGTGGATCGTGCTGTCGGAAAACTCCGGCACGTCATTCAACTCAGCCCACCACGCGGCGGCGAAGGCGGCGCGATCGGCTGCCTCCCAATGGCTCTCACCCATCATGCGCAGCGGCGCATAGTGCTGCTCCATCGGCCGGACCAGGCAGACGCGGCGCTCGATCTCGCCATCGTCGAGCATCATCGATGGTGCGGAAATCTGCACGGCGGCGCGGCCGGAGCGACCATTGACCAGGAGCCGTGCGCGCGGATCGGAGAGATGATCGAGCGCCTCGGCGAGGCTCGTCGGTCGATTGCGCTCCCGGCGGGTGATGGTGAGAAGGCGCGTTTCCGCGCCGGTGCCCGGGTGCGTATGGATCACCTCGCTGCCGGTGACGATGAAGCTCTCGGCCTGCAGCGTTTCGAGTCCGGCGTCATAGACTCCACTGCGAACCGCCCCGTCGACCTTTGCCGTCAGGAGCTGCTCAAACGCCGTAAAAAGCACGCCCTGCAGGTCGATGGTCAGCGCGAGCAGACGGTTGAGGAAGGTCGTGATCGGCGGCAGCTCGTCCTTGATGCCGTTGTCATCCGTGAGTTTGAGTCCGGTGGCGGACTCAAAGCGGTCGAGCGAGCAGTTTTCGACCTTGCCACGCACGAGCAGCAGATAGAGCTGGCGCAGCGCATCGCGCGCATAGGGGCTTTCGAGATTGTCCTCTGGCCGGAAGAGACCCTGTCCGCCGGTCTGGCGCTGCCCACGCGTGATGGCGCCGAGTGTATCGAGCCTACGCGCGATCGTGGAGAGGAAGCGCTTCTCAGCCTTCACGTCAGTGGCGATCGGGCGGAAGAGCGGCGGTTGAGCTTGATTGGTCCTGTTGGTCCGACCGAGACCCTGGATCGCCGCATCGGCCTTCCAGCCCGGCTCCAGCAGATAGTGGATACGCAGGCGCTGGTTCTTCGCGCCAAGATCGGCGTGATAGCTGCGCCCCGTACCGCCCGCATCCGAGAAGACCAGGATGCGCTTCTGGTCGTCCATGAAGGCGGCGGCCTCGGCGAGATTGGCCGAGCCCGCCCGATTTTCGACGGCAAGGCGATCGCCCTTGCGCACAACGCGCCGTGAACGGCCGGTGACCTCGGCGACGACATCGGAGCCAAAGCGCTGGACGATCTGGTCGAGGGCGCCTGGAACGGGTTCTAGCGATGCGAGCCGTTCGATCAGCTCGTCACGGCGGGCAACGGCCTCCCTGCTCTCGACGGGCTGACCGTCCCGGAAGACTGGCCGCGACGACAGATTGCCCTCGCTGTCGGAGAACGGCTCGTAGAGCTGCACCGGGAAGGAATGGGCGAGATAGTCGAGGACATATTCCCGCGGCGTGATGTCGACACGCACGTCGTTCCATTCCTCGGTCGGGATCTCGGCCAGTCGGCGCTCCATCAGTGCCTCGCCGGTTGAGACGATCTGAATGACGGCGCTGTGCCCGTCGGCCAGGTCCTGCTCGATCGAGCGGATCAGCGTCGGGGTCTTCATGCTGGTCAGCAGATGACCGAAGAACCGCTGCTTGGCGCTTTCGAATGCAGAACGCGCGGCCGATTTCGCCTGACGGTTCAGGGTGCCGCTATCGCCGGTGATGTTGGCGGCCTGCATCGCGGCGTCGAGATGGTTATGGATGATGGCGAAGGCGCCGGCGTACGCATCGTAAAT
Organism: Roseomonas sp. OT10; assembly: GCF_020991085.1. NCBI lineage: Bacteria > Pseudomonadati > Pseudomonadota > Alphaproteobacteria > Acetobacterales > Roseomonadaceae > Roseomonas > Roseomonas cutis. Next base: position 5,320,621 of record NZ_CP087719.1, on the reverse strand, counting down.
GCGGGTTTGCGCGGGCGTAAGCTGCTGCTCGACCAGTTCGTATTCAACACCGTCATAGGAGAGCGACCGGGCCGTGTAGAGGCCGAGGGCGCGCAGGTCGCGGGCAAGCACCTCCATGGCCGCGACACCGCCATTGTCGACGGCCTCCACGAACTCGGCGCGGTTGGCGAAGGGAAAATCGTCACCGCCCCACAGGCCGAGCCGCTGGGCATAGGCGAGATTGTTGACGGTTGTCGCGCCCGTGGCAGAGACGTAGACAACGCGCGCATTTGGCAGCGCGTGCTGGAGCCGGAGCCCGGCACGGCCCTGCTGTGAGGGCGCAACATCGCCCCGTTCTCCCTTGCCGCCGCCGGCGTTCTGCATTGCGTGCGACTCGTCGAAAATAATGACTCCATCGAAGTCGGAGCCCAACCATTCGACGATCTGTTTGACCCGCGAAAGCTTCTCGCCACGGTCGTCGGACCGTAGCGTGGAATAGGTGGTGAAAAGGACGCCTTCGTTGAGACGGATCCGCGTGCCCTGAGGGAAACGCGATAGCGGCGTGACCAGCAAACGCTCCATACCGAGCGCCGACCAGTCGCGTTGCGCGTCTTCCAGCAGCTTGTCGGACTTCGAGATCCATACTGCCTTGCGGCGACCCTGCAGCCAGTTGTCGAGGATGATGCCAGCGGATTGACGGCCCTTGCCGGCGCCGGTCCCGTCGCCGAGCATAAAGCCCCGCCGGAAGCGGACGGCGTTTGGCGCGTCGTCCGGCGCGGCGGTGACGAGATCGCCGGTCTCGTCCACGGTCCAGGCGCCTGCGAGGTGTTCGCCATGAGCTTCGCCGGCGTAGATCACCGTCTCGAGCTGGGCGTCGGACAGAACGCCCTCGGTGACGATCGCGGCTGGAAGCGTCGGGCGATAGCTCGGCTTCGGCGGCGCGACCGACGCCATGGCGGCCGACTGCACCAATTTGGTGGGATGGGGCTGCGCGCCCGGGATGCGGATCGACTGGAGCGTATAGGCCTCGTAGATCGCGTCCGACAGGCGGTCACCCTCGGGCGGCGTCCACTCGGCCGTCTCGTAGTCCAGCGGCACGCCTCGAATCTCAGCCGTGCGCCAGGCGGGCGTAGCGGCTGCGGCCCGGGCGAGATAACCGCGGACGGTGCGCGGCGCGGCATCGGGCGTGACCTTGGGCAGTGCGACATCCATGCGCGGCGGCACGTCCCGCTCGATCCAGGCGAGCAGCGTCGCCACATCGGGCGCGACGCCGACGGAGTCCGGGAAGCGTGCCGCATCCTCGGCCGGCGCCTTGTCGATGACGGTGAGTCGCGTTTCGATGGTCGTGCCGTGCTTGGCATAGACCGAGCCCGCGATCGCCGCACTGAACACGACGCGGCCGCGCTCCTGCAGCCGGGCGAAGTGGTCCCGCCAGGCCGGCAGCTCGGGCGAGAAATTTGCGCCGGTGATCGCGACCAACCGGCCGCCCGGCGCGAGCCGCGCCAGAGCGGAAGCGATATGGCGATAGGCGGCGTCGGCGACGCGTCCTGAGACGGCCGCCATGACCGAGAACGGCGGGTTCATGATGATGACACTGGGAATGGCGGCGCGGTCGAGATGATCATCGATCTGCGCGGCGTCGAAACGCGTGACCGAATGAGCTGGAAAGAGAGCGGCAAGAAGATCGGCGCGGGTCTCGGCCAGCTCATTGAGGATGAGATCGGAGCCTTCGATCTCGGCAAGGATCGCAAGCAGGCCCGTGCCGGCCGAGGGCTCCAGTACCCGGTCAGCGGACGTGAGCGCTGCGGCGGTCAAGGCCGCGAGACCAAGCGGCGTCGGCGTCGAGAACTGCTGACGGGCCTGAGCCTCTTCGGACCGGCGCGTGTGCGTCGGCAGCAGCCCGGCGATCTTGCTCAGCGCTGCGAGCCGTGCTGCCGGAGACGCGGCTTTGCGGAAAAGCGGCTTTCCGTATTTGCGCATGAAGAGGATGGTTGCCGCTTCGCAGGCGTCATAGGCCGTCTTCCAGTCCCAGGCGCCGCTAGCGTCGGACGCGCCGAAGGCCTGTTCCATGGCCGAGCGCAGTATCGCGGCATCGATCGCGCGGCCCTGTTCGAGATGAGGAAGGAGATGGCCGGCGGCGGCGAGAATGGCGGCGGCCGGCGGCGCGTTGGGCGCGAGCGGAAGCGAGGCCGCCGGGGCGGCTCCGGAGACGGGAGCGTAAAGCATGGAGGGAACCTCGAGAGAGCAAGAACGGACGAGCCGGCCCGGCGCTCTCTCTCGACCGGACGGGCTCAACCCCGTCCCGGCCGACCTCTCACTCTGACGCGGTCAGCGACCATCGCTCCGGCTTGCGGGAAGCACGTCTTCGGCAGTTGCGCGTGCCGGCGGGCGATGCGCCGTTCCCGGCGAAGGATCGCACTATTGTCGCGGATCCGCCCGAGCGCCCGCGTCAGGGCGAGGCATCGGGTGGACGGTAGAGCTCGCAGGGGTTGCCGTCGGCCAGATGGCCGAAGGGCGTAAAAACGTAGTCGCCGTCGTCACGTCCAACGGCGCAGATGACGTAGCGAACCTCGCCCGTTGCGATCTCGGTGCATTCAATTAGCGCCAGGTCGCCGCTGGTCGCGGCGTACACCAGCGTCTCGAAATTGGCACGGGCATGGTCGGGAATGCTCATCGCGCGGCTCCCTGAGGAAGTCGATCGGCGAGCCAGCGTCCGGTGCTGATCCATTCGAGCGTCCGGCCGGTCGAAAGATCGAGCAGATGGGCGCCGCCAGAAAAGCCGTCGATTACGGGGTCCGAGGCAATATTCGCCCACTGGAAGCCCCAATGTCCGGTCAGGCCGAAGGCCGCGGCGCAGCGGGTAACGAAGGTGATCACCAGTTGCTGGTCAGCGCTGCCAGGATCGCGCAGCCACAGGCGAGCCGATCCGAATTCGGGCGAAAGGGTGAGCAGGAACGGCTCGGCCGGGGGATCCTCGCGGGAGTTTTCGGCCATCAGCGTGGTGTAGATGTCGAAGGCGCGCGTCGCGTTGGCGGCAGTGCCGACGTCGAGCAGGCAGGAAAAGCGGGTGAGAAAATCGGTCATGGCGGACTCCTGAAACGAAAAAAGCCCGGCGCTGGGCCGGGCTTGGGAGGGATCGAAAGACTGTCCGGCTAGTAGCCGAACCGCCAGGACGGCCAGTCTTGACCGTCGTCGGCGGCCTGCACTGCCTCGCCGAGATAGGCGGGATCGCCTTCGACGATGGTGGGATCGCGGACTGGCGTCTCATCGATGACGGTGACGCAGGCAACTAGCCCGTCCTCGACCTCGACATGCACGGGAACGAGATACTGGAAGACGACGCGCCGGGGCGCCGGGCTGGATTGCGACATGGCGTAGCTCCTCGATTGGGGGAATAGACGGAGCGGCCAAAGCCGCCCCGCCAGAGCGATCATTCGGCCGCGACGAGGTGGCGTTCATCGTCTTCGCCGGCGGCCTCCTCGTCATCGCTCGCGAGAAAGTCGGGCAACGCCGCCCCATCATCCTCGCCTCCGGTCTGGGTTTCCGCCGTCGACACCTCACCCTCGGCGACCACGCGCAGCGGCTCCGGCAGCCAGCCGGTGTCCGCCAGCAGGCGCTCGGCCTCCTTCGCCATGTCGCCCTTCTTCAGATGGTCGATGAGTTGTGCGGCTTGCTCGCCGGCGCCCTCGCGGACAGCCTGCAAGATGCGGGGCTTGGTCACCCGGTTGAGGTAGTTGCCGAAGGTCGGTCGCCAGCCGGCCTCGACCAGATCGAGGCCTGTCGCCTTCGTCAGGCGGTCGGCCTGCGAAAGCCTCATGTCGAGGGTATGCTGGCATACACCGCTGCCACTATGCGGGTTCGGCCGCTCATAGAGCGCGTTCACGCCATAGCTGACGCAATGCGCGAGGAGAGCCATGCGGCTGGGCTCATCCAGGTCGGCGAGCCAGTCCCACAAGGCTGCATCGTCCTTCGGGATATCGCCAGCCCAGGCGGCGTGGCGGTCCTGCACCGCACGGGCGGACGAGCTGTCCTTCAGCGCATCGTCCTGGGCCGGGAAGAAGACGTGCTTCACCCCGGCTTCCATGGCGCCCGTATACATGCGGGTCATGAAGGTGTCCGAGACGAGCTTGTGGAGGAGCGCCGTCATAGCGACGTGCGGGTTCTCCGCGACGGCGTTGCGCAGCGCGAGCGTGCGATAGGCCGTCAGCTCGATCACCAGGCGCTCCGGCAGCGGCTTGATGATGCCGTCATCCTCGTCGTCCTCGGGCTCGGCAGGCTGGCCGCCGATGGTGATGACCGCCCTCTGCACCGACGGCTCGGCCAAATCGCCGTCGGCGTCCACGCCGTTCTCGACCTCTGGATCGATCGGTGCTTCATCCTCCGCCCGCACGTAGCCACGGTCGATGGCGAGGCTGCCGTCATGGGCGACGCTGATGAAGACGCCCGCGCGCGGGATGTCGTCCGCCTCGTAGCGCATCGGCCGGGTCTCGAAGGCTGCGAGCGCCGTCTCGATCTCGCTGAGGCGCTGGTCTACCTCGTCCGGCAGTTCGTCGGCGCCTTCATACTCGGCTTCGAGCTTCTGATACTCGGCATTGAGCGCCTCGATGGTCGCCTGTTCCTCGGCCGAAAGGTCGAGCGGCTCGCCCTGCAATTCCCGCAGGCCGCGCGTCGTGTCGTAGGGAAAGCTGACCGCGACCTCGATCCACTTCCAGCCTTCGGCGGCGATCGACTCGGCGGTGGCCTTGAGCTTTTCGGCGACCAGGCGGTCGAGCAGGCTCGCGTCCTGCAGCCAGCCGCCATCATCGGACTGGAAGAGATCGCGCATGACGATGCCTCCCGCCTGTTCATAGGTCTCGATTCCTACGAAAACCGCGCGCTTGTCCGCGGCGCGAACGGTTGTCTCGGTCAGCATGCGCCTGATCTGGTAAGGCTCCTTCGACCAGGCGTCCTTGATCGCGTCCCAGACCTGCTGCTGACGGGCGTGGTCGCCCGACACGGTGAAGGCCATGAGCTGCTCCAGCGTCATGCCGTCTTCGGCATAAACCTCGAGCAGCGCTGGCGACGCCGAAGCAAGCCGCAGCCGCTGCTTGACGACTTGGGCCTGCACGAAGAAGGCCGCGGCGATCTCCTCCTCGGTCATGCCCTTGTCGCGCATGTCCTGAAAGGCGCGAAACTGGTCGAGGGGATGGAGCGGCGCGCGCTCGATATTCTCGGCGAGCGAGACTTCTTCCGCGAGGATCGCGCTGTCGCGCTCGCGCACCACGCACGGCACCGGCGACACCTTGGCGAGGCGCTTCTGCTTCACCAGCAGCTCCAGCGCACGGAACCGGCGTCCGCCGGCTGGGACCTCGAACATGCCGGTCTCGTTGCCTTCGGCATCGACGACCGGGAAAACGCTGATGCTCTGGATCAGGCCGCGCCGGGCGATCGAGGCCGCCAGGTCCTCGATCGAGACACCAGCCTTGATGCGCCGGACGTTCGACTGACTCAGGACCAGCTTGTTGAAGGGGATGTCGCGCGAGGGCGACAGGACGATCTTTTGAGCTGCAACAGCCATCGGGATGTACTCCGCGACGGGCGGCCAAGAGACTCTCTCTCGACCTCCAACCCGTCACGAAAAACCCGTCCTCCCTCTCACTCTCCTCCTGGGCGCGCCCGGCGAGACCCCGGAAGGGCATCGGCGCGACCAAGGAATCTGGCAAGCGCCTCATCCTCAGGCGCATCCCGGTCGAACAGGATGTATTCCGCGCCGAGGCGCCGCGCGTATTCGGTGATCCCCACCAGATCGGTGGGGAGATTATCGCGGTCGCCTTCTCCGACCCAGATGAACCAGCCGTAGGGTGTCGCCGCGACAAGCTCATCGCCCTGATCGGCGTGAACATTCAAATAGGTGCTCGACGCTTCCGAGAGGTGAGCGGTCGAGCAATCGAAGAAGACCCGGAGCGGGTACGAGATCATGCTCATGCCGCCCTCCTTTCAAGCTCATCGGCGGTAACGTCGCGGGCAGCGGCCTCAGGCGCATGCGCCAGCAGCCAATCGGCCGCCTTGCTCGCCTGACTTGCGGCCCGAACGATGGCGCGGTTGTCCTCGCGCAGGACCTGCAGCCACGAGCCGATATAGTCGGCGTGGCGGACGGTGGGCACGATGCCGAGTGAAGCGCAGCAGAAGGCCGCGTTCATTTCGGCGACCAATTCCTCGAACGCGTATTTCTTGGTGCCGAAGCCGCCGGTCAGGTCGCGGCCCACTCGGCTCGAGTGACCAGTCGCGTGTCCGAGTTCATGCAGGGCCGTGCGGTGCCAGTTGATCGGCTCGAAATAGGCTTGTGGCGGAGGGACCTGCACATAGTCGAGCGCAGGCACGTAGAACGCCCGATCACCGGCGATGCGAAAGTCTATGCCTGAGGCGCGGATCAGCGCTTCGACCTGTGGTTCGATCATCTCCTGCGGCGGCGGGGGCGCATTGACCGTGACGTCCTCCGGCAGGCCCTCGCACTGGGCTGCGTTGAAGACGGTGAAGCGCTTGAGGAACGGGATCGCCTGCGCGTCCTCACCGCTCTCGCGGGCGCGGCGCTTCTCGCCTTCTGGCGTGAAGCGGTCCGCATATACGACGGTCGTACCGCGCGCGCCCTTGCGGACATTGCCGCCGAGCGAGAGTGCTTGACGGAAGGTGAGCCAGCTTTGACCCGGAAAGCCGTGTTCGACCACTGCGCCCCAAAGGATCAGGATGTTGATGCCCGAATAGTGCCGGCCGGTGGAAGCGTTTTTCGGCATGGCAAGCGGGGCCTTCGCGGCCGTCGTTCCCCACGGTTGGACCCAAGGCACGCGACCGGCCTCCAACTCGGCGACGATCTTGTCAGTGATCTCGTCGTAAAGGCTGGCACGGTCTTGGCCTGGGCGTGGCGAAGCAGTTCGTCTGGACATCTCAGATCTCCGCGACGGGCGCCGGAAGCCTCTCTCCCAGCCCTAAACCCGTCACGGCAATCCGGTCCGCACTCTCACTCTCAGGGGGCGTTGCGGGGTCTCCCCGCAGAAGGGGTCGGCAGAGACCTTGGGCTCGGCCGCAGGGGAAGGCCTTCCCCCCTCGTAGGATAATGAAATGTTTATCGTGTTCAGAGGTCAGCCGTTAAGCAAACTGCGATTACCATCAGCGTTGGCGAAGTGTGTTCCTGGGTGACCCGTCGTTGCTGCGCTTTCAGAACGAAATTCTACGGATGATCGCGAACGGTGAGCCGCTCTTCGACACGATGCGGCAACTTTGCTTGCGGGTCGAAAAGACATGGCCCGGTGTGCTCTGTTCGGTGTTCGCCATCGATCGAACCGGCGTCATGCGACCGTTAGCGGCACCGAGCTTCCCGGAAGCCTATAGCCAGGCGCATGACGGGGTTGCGATCGGGCCCGACACCGATGCACCCGGGCGAGCCGCGTCTTCGCGCAAGCCAGTGCTCCTGGAGGAACTCGCGTCCGACCCTCGCGCCTCCCCTAGTGCGGCGATCATTCATGGACTTGGCGTATCGGCGTGTTGGTCACTGCCTGTGCTTGGGGCAGCGGGCGATACTCTAGCGGTGATGAACCTCTATTTTCACGGCGCGCGTCAGGTCGCGGATGTCGAGCGAGAGGTGGCTGAAGCCTGCGTGGAGCTCTGCGAGACAGCCTTCCGCAGACACGAGAGTACGCTCGATCGGGATCGTCGAGCGAATGTCGATGCACTGACCGGTCTGGCCAACAGGGCAGCCTATAACGGCGCGATGGCCCAGCTTCGCTGCGACGATGTCGGGTCGTGGGCACTGTTCATCATCGACCTCGACAACCTCAAGATCGTCAACGACACGTTCGGGCATCTGGCGGGTGACGCTCTGATCCGTGCCGCGTCGGCGCGTATCGCTCGCGCGATGGCGCCGGACGTCACCTATCGGATAGGAGGCGACGAATTCGCGGTCATCCTCCAACAGCCGGCAAATGTCGCCGACCTGAATGCTGCGGCCGAACGCGTATTCGACGAGCTTGAGGTGGCGGCGGACTGCGACGGACACACCGTCGTACCTCGCGCGACCATCGGCGGCGCGACATTGAGCAAGACCGAACGCACGGCGACGAGCGTCGGAGAAGCGGCCGATTTTGCGCTCTACCATGCGAAGGAGACAGGCCGTGGCGGCTTCGTTCGCTACTGGCCTGGCATCGGCTCGCGGATTACGAGCCGGCGCGCCGCGATCCGTGATGTCTCGGAAGCCTTGGCCGAAAATCGTATCGAGGCGCACTACCAGCCGATCCTGAGGCTGGACACCGGCCTCATCGTGGGGCTCGAAGCCCTGTGCCGACTGCGATCGCGAAGCGGCGATCTTCTTCCTGCCGGCTCTTTCCAGGAAGCAACGACTGACGCTCATGTCGCCTCCGAGTTGACGGCCCGCATGATGGCGATTGTCGCTGCCGACATAGGTCATTGGCAAAACGCGGGACTGCTCGTCGAGCAGGTCAGCCTGAACGTGTCGACAGCGGATTTCTACACAGGCAGCCTCGCCAAGAAGGTCTCCGAGACCTTCTCAAAAGCCGGCATCGGGCTGAACAAGATCGTGTTGGAGATAAGCGAGGACGTCTATCTCGGGCGGAATGATCGCGTCGTAGCGCGGGAGATCGAGGTGTTGCGTGCGGCCGGGGTGCGCGTCGCCCTCGACGACTTCGGCACGGGCTACGCCTCGCTGACGCATCTGGTGAATGTGCCGGTCGATATCATCAAGATCGACCGGGCATTCGTCGCCCGGCTGTGGCCTGACGATCCGAGCACCATCATCGTGGAAGGGTTAATCGAGATCGCCCGCCGTCTCGGCGTCGCAGTGGTCGCAGTCGGCATCGAGACCGAGGTTCAGGCGAGTCAGCTTTGGGCGATGGGCTGTGGGCTTGGTCAGGGCTACGCATTCGCATACCCCGCCGATCGCGATGCGACGGGCACGTTGCTCTACCGGCATGCAGCGTCCGGCGCCGGAACGTCTCCTCTCTATGCCGATCGACCATTGTCTCGTCCGAATGGGCGCGTTTCGAAGCGCCGTACTTCGGTGGCGTAAGAGGCGCGCCAGAAACACTTATTCCCGCGGAAGCGTAACTCCTGAAAAGAGGGTTGCGGCGAGCTCTCGCCGTCTTGGTCGATCGAAACGACACGACTCTTGCAATGCCGCCTCCAGCGTGCAAATTTGCACGATCAATGCAGGAGCGCACGATGCCCGATGATGTTGCCCCACCCCTTCGCTACTTCAAGACCGGAGATTCCGTTCACGTAAGGGCTCAGCAGGTCTGGCTGATCCTGGTGTCTACAGTCATGTCGTCCGCGCGCAATCCGCGTCGCCCGACCGTCATCACCTACGGCGATCTTGCCGAGGCCATGGGGATGGATCGCCGGGCCGGTATCACGCTCAACCGGCAACTTGGAGTGGTCGGCGACATTTGTGTGGCCAATGACCTGCCGGCGCTGAACTGCATCGTCATCAATGACCGGCTCAACGCACCCGGAGATCATGTCGTCACGCGCCGGGGGCGGACGTGGCAGCAGGAACAAGCAGACGCCATGACGACTGACTGGTTTGCTGTAAGGGTGCCGACCACCGGGACGCTGCGTAAAATCCGCTCGGCGGCAGTGGCGGAATAGCGAATGAAGCTCTTCGCCACGAGAGTATGGGGTTTTGGCTTCGCGCGGCTGCCTCTTGCGACCTTCGGCGTCAAAGGCAATCTCGGGCGGCTGCTGACCCTGGCAAAGCGCGGCGACCGGCTGGTGTTCGTGGGAACACAGACGGAGCGGACCGCACCGGAGCATCAGGGCCGCATCCTGGGGATGGCTGAGATAGGATTCGAGCCCTTGCGCACGCTCGATCTCGTCGAGCGCGAGGCGCTCGATCCGAGGGACTTCGACGCTGCCGGCAACTTCAAGTTTCCGCATGCCGTCGCGACCACTCGCGTCTGGCAGTTCGAACCCGCGCCAGTCTTGACCCAGCTGTTGTCTCGACAACTGACGATGGTTGCAACCGCAGGCGTGGAGGAGATCGACGATCCAGCCGATGTCGCCGCTGTCCTCGCACTGAACGCCGTTGAGATCGATTTGCCCCCGCTGCCGGTTCTCGCACGGATGCGGCGCCTGAATGACGCGCTTAGGAACACCACCGGTCCGCGCCCCACCGATGCCAGCTATAACGTCGATCGCTCAGGCACGGACGGCGAGGCCTGGGCTTATGCATTGCAGTTTGGCAGCCGCAACGTTTGGAAGATCGGGTGGGCCGACGACATCGACGAACGCTGCGCCGCCGTAAATCAGCACATTCCCATTGAACTCGGCGGACTGGAGCAATGGACTGTGAAATTCCGACAGCGGATGAAGAACCGCGAAGCCGCCTACAAGATGGAGCAACGCGTCCTCACGTTGCTGGATGCGAAGCGCAAGGGCTTTGAGCGCGTGCATTGCGCCCAAGCCGATTTGCAATCGGTTTGGGCTCGCGCCTTTCTCGACATCGTCCAGGAGGACTGATGGATCTGTCCTACTGGATGCGGCAACGCACCGACATCATCCGGCTGTTCTATGACAAAGGCCGCGTGCCCTTCGAGCAGTTGAAGCGGGATATCGAGGAAGAGGTCCGGCCATGGGAGCCACCTTACTTCAATCCGGAAACCGACGACCCGGAGCCACCGTTCCTCGCCGAATGGATGCAGGCGGACCAAACTCGCGAACTGGTCGGGATGGTCGCGGTATCGCTGCTCGTCGATACGTTGAGCCTCTACTTCGCCGAGCTTGAGCGCGAGATCGGCATCGCCTTTGTTGACCCGAAAGAACGTGTAGCCTTGTTCAAACTAGGGAAGGTCGAGGCCTATCGCCAGATCATCGAGCATGTGATGGGCGAGACGTTCAGCATGTGCCCCGTCAGGTTCGACGTCATCGAACAGGTGATCCTGGCCCGTAACGACTTCGCCCATGGCCAGGATTTCGTCTCGTTCCAAACCACGCACAATGAACGAACGGTCGAGAAGCATCCGAACCCGTTCTTCACGAATCCCGCAGAGCCTGTCGACGAGGAGGACCTGGGGGGATGGCGACGCCTCACGATCGAAGTCAGTCGGGAAAAGCTGATGGCGGCCATCGACGAGGTGGAGAAGTTGGCTGACTGGGTGCATCGGAACGACGAAGCCGTATGGGAGTGGCGAGCTCGGACGGTGGCCGCGAAGGCCAGAGATTGACGACTCAGTGCCAAGTCTGCGCTCAACGAAAGTCTCTCGTCCTCACCTTGATCGTGTCCAGATGGAGGTCTGGGATGAAAATGTCGCGCGGCCGAACGGTCCGGGGCGGCAAGCCACGTGGATCGGGCGTCGGCGAGCCATGGTGAAACTCGTCGCCGCGACCATGCGGTAACGGGAAGGCGGTCTCTCGATCGCCGACGCTCGCCAGATCGGCGGAGAGGTCCGTGAGCCGCTGGGCGACGAGATGGACCACTTCACCCTCGCGCTGAACGCGACCGCGCACCGCGATCATACCCGCGGACAGGATCGTGCGACGGTTCTGCTCGAAGACCTTTGGCCAGATCACGAGGTTCGCAATGCCGCTTTCGTCTTCTAGCGTTATGAACATGACGCCCTTAGCAGACCCTGGCCGCTGTCGGACCAGCACGATGCCGGCCGCTTCGAGCCACCGGCCGTCACGCGCCTCCATAGCTTCGAGGCAGGTGACCATTCGGCGTCGCCGCAGGTCGTGCCTTAGGAAGGATACGGGGTGATCCCGTAGAGAGAGGCTGACGTGGCGGTAGTCTTCGACGACATCGCCACCGGCCGTCATGGGTCGGAGGACGATGGCCGGTTCGGCAATCTCGGGCACGATTTCCGTTTCGCGGGCCGAGGCCGCAGCAAAGAGCGGCAATGGCTCATCCCGAAGGGCTTTGATCGCCCAGAGCGCTTCCCGACGAGCAAGACCAAAGGGCGGCCGGAAACCGTCTGCCTCAGCGATGTGCGTCAACGCGCCCACGGGCACGCCAGCTCGGCGCCAGAGATCGTCCACCGACATGAAGGGATGTCCCGCCCGGGCAGCGACGATCGCTGCGCCATGGGCGTTCGCCAGACCCTTGACCATGCGCAGACCGAGCCGAACAGCAAATCGGCCGTCATCATCGATCGGCTCGAGCGTGCAGTCCCAACGGGACGCATTGGCGCACACCGGTCGCACCTCGATGCCATGATCTCGCGCATCACGCACGATCTGGGCCGGCGCGTAGAACCCCATGGGCTGGCTGTTCAGGAGCGCTGCGCAGAAAACGTCGGGGTGCCAGCACTTCAGCCAGGCCGACGCGTAGGCGATAAGCGCAAAAGAGGCTGCGTGGCTTTCCGGAAAGCCGTAAGAGCCGAAGCCTTCGAGTTGCTTGAAGGTCTGCTCGGCGAAGGCAGCGTCGTAGCCATTGGCCACCATGCCGGCGATCAGCTTGTCCCGGAAATGCGATACACCCCCGGTGAACTTGAAGGTCGCCATCGACTTGCGCAGCATGTCGGCTTCCCCGGGCGTGAACCCGGCGCATTCGATTGCGACGCGCATCGCCTGCTCCTGGAACAGGGGAACGCCGAGGGTCTTTCCCAGGACCTTTTCGAGCTCCGGCTTCGGATAGTGGACAGGCTCTAGCCCCTCCCGGCGCCGAAGATAGGGGTGAACCATGTCGCCTTGGATCGGCCCAGGCCGGACGATGGCGACCTGAACGACGAGGTCATAATAGGTACGCGGTTTCAAGCGCGGCAGCATGGACATCTGCGCGCGGCTTTCGATCTGGAAGGTGCCGAGCGTATCGGCCTTCCGGATCATCGCATAGGTGCGAGGATCCTCCGCCGGGATGGTCGCCAGATCGAGGTTTACGCCCTTGTGCTCGGCGAGCAGATCGAGGCCCTTCTTCATGCAGGTCAACATGCCGAGCGCCAGGACGTCGACCTTCATGAACTTGAGAGCGTCGATATCGTCCTTGTCCCATTCGATGACCTGGCGATCGACCATCGACGCGGGCTCGATCGGCACGAGATCGTCGAGGCGGTCATGGGTGAGCACGAAGCCGCCAGGGTGCTGGCTGAGATGGCGGGGAGCGCCCATCAGCTGCCGGGCAAGGTCGAGCGTCATCCGAAGGCGCCGATCGGCGAGGTTGAGGTTCAACTCCTCGACGTGACGCTTCTCGACGCCTTCTTCCGACCAAGCCCAGACCTGCGACGACAGAGTGCCGATCAGGTCTTCGGGCAGGCCGAGCGCCTTGCCGACGTCCCTCAGCGCGCCCTTGGTGCGATACCGGATGACGGTCGAGCACAACGCTGCATGCTCTCGGCCATAGGTCTCGAACACCCACTGCATGACGATCTCGCGCCTCTCATGCTCGAAATCGACGTCGATGTCGGGCGGCTCGCGCCGTTCCTCGGAGATGAATCTCTCGAACAGCAGGTCGTTGCGGCCCGGATCGATCGAGGTGATGCCAAGAACGTAACAGACGGCGGAGTTGGCGGCCGATCCGCGACCCTGACACAGAATGTCCTTTGACCGCGCGAAGCGAACGATGGAGTTCACGGTGAGGAAATAAGGCGCGTATTCCAGTTTCTCGATCAACCGCAACTCATGCTGGAGGGCGGCGGTCACGCTTTCGGGTACGCCCTCGGGATACCGTTCAGCGGCCCCCTCCCAGGTGAGCTTTGACAATGTCTGCTGGGGCGTAAGCGCGGGATCGTCTCGCTCTTCCGGATACTGGTATGCAAGTTCGTCGAGGCTGAAGCGGCAGCGGTCCGCGATCTGCAGCGTCCGGGCAAGGGCCTCGGGATAGCGGTTGAACAGACGATGCATTTCGTCCGGCGGCTTGATGTAGCGATCGGCATGTCGCTCTCGCCGATCGCCAAGCGTATCGATCGTGACGTTGTGACGGATGCACGTGACCACGTCCTGCAGGATCCGCCGGGCCGGCTCGTGGAAGAGGACGTCGTTCGTCACCACGGTGGGCACGCGCATCTGTGTGGCCATGTTCGAAAGCTCATGCAGTCGGAGCTGATCGTTTGGCCGGCGGCGCAAGGTGAGCGCGAGATAGACTCTGTCGCCGAAAGCGTCCCGCAATCGCCGCAGCCGGAACGCGCACTCGTCATCCGCCAAGTCGGGTACGAGCGTGACGATCAGGCCTTCGCCATACGCGACGAGATCAGGCCATTCGAGGACGCACCGGGCCTTGCCCCCTCGCTTTTTGCCGAGGGACAGAAGACGGCAGAGGCGCGAATAAGCGGGTCGATCCGTCGGATAGACCAGCACGGATGTCCCGTCAGCGAGGTCGAGCCGGCAACCGACAATCAGGCGAACGCCGGTCGTCTTGGCCGCTTCATGAGCACGGACGACGCCGGCGAGCGAATTCCGATCGACGATGGCGACGGCCTCGATCCCAGCCAAGGCCGCTTGCGCAAACAGTTCCTCGCAGGAGGACGCGCCGCGCAGGAAGCTGAAGTGTGAGGTGACCTGCAGTTCGACGTAGCGAGGTGAGCTCATCCGAAGACCCCGTGGATGAACCAGCGGTGCGACCCCGTCGCCGTGTCTTCGCCGTCACCGGCACGATAAAGCCAGTAGCGTTCGCCGGCGTCGTCCTCGACCCGAAAATAGTCTCGGACGGCGACCAATTCGGCGTCGCGTTTCCACCACTCTCCGAACACGCGCTCCGGTCCATCACCCCGGCGGAGTCGGCGACGCACGCCGCGCCAGGTGAATGAAACGGGCGGATGATCAGGCAAGAGCGCTACAGTCTCGACCTGCTCCGGATGGGCCAGCAGACGCGAGGGCCGCGGCCAATGGCCGGGCCATGCTGCGCCCGTATCGGCGGCCATCGCCGGAATGCGGCCAACGGAGCGTTCCGGAACGTCGCTCGCAACCGGCGCCAGCCGATAGAGCGCCTGCTCACCCACCCGGTTCATAAGCGTATCGATCAGGTCCGAGACGTCCGGCACACTCTCCTCGATCAACGAACTGACGGTCTGCCGACGCTCGATCGGCTCAGCGACGCTGGCCGCAAGCGTCATCACCTCGATTCCGAAGCCGGGCTCGATCGTCTCAATCTTGTCGCATAGGAGGCGCGTCAGGCGCTTTGCATCCCGGACCGGCGTTGCCATTCCAACCCGGACCGCCTGTGAGCGACTGTCGACACGGTGGCAGATAAGGTCGAGGCGTCGTGCGCCGAGACCCGCTGCCTCGAGGCGGTCGCAGAGCTGATCGACGAGCTTGGCGATGTAGCGGGCGATGGTCTCCGCCGCGCCAATCGGTTCCGCGAACGACCTGCGCACTTCGATCAGGTCGGCGGGTCGAATCGGATCGATCGGCTCTGACAGATCGCCAAGCGCCTGATCGATACGGCGGCCGATCGCTGGACCGAAGCGCAGGGTGAGCGGCGCGCGCGGCTGCGCGAGGATATCTCCGATGGTTTCAAAGCCAAGCGTCCGCAGCGCCGCGACTATCGAAGCGTCGATGCGCAGCGCGGCCAGCGGAAGCGGTTCCAACAGCGATGCATCATGACGTTCAGGAGCGATTATCGTCGCGCGGGCTGCAAACCGGGCCAAGGCGTGGGCCGCGCCCCAGCTGTCGGCGATCGCACCGCGAGCGGCGATACCGGACATGGCCAGCCTACCGATCAGGCCCTCCAGCATGACAGCTTCGCCGCCGTGAAGGTGATCGGCTCCGGTCGAGTCGATGATGATCCCGTCTGGAGGATCAGGGGCCACGACAGGCGCGTAGCGCAGGAGCCAGGTGGCGAGCCGATCAAGTGCCTCCACATCGGCTGCCGGCTCGGCATCTTGCACGATGAGGTCTGGCACCAGGACCTGAGCCTTGGTCACAGGTATGCCGGGGCGAAGGCCGGCGGCCACGGCAGCAGCATTCGCCGCCAGCACCACCCGCCTGTTTCCTTCCCGGCCAATCAGGACGAGCGGCGCCTCAGCCGGAGGCGCCGCGTCGCCAGCCTTCCGCCGAAGCCGGTCGGTGGACCAGCTCGGCAGGAAGAGCGAGACGACCCGTGTCATCGCACGCCTCCAACTCGAAATCTGCACTCTCGCCCGCGCGTGCGCGGATCAGTTCGACCAGCCAGCGGGCACGCCCTACGCCCGGAACAGGCAGAGGTGTCGATGGCACCATAGACACGCGCCAGCGTGTCATCGCGGCGGTGGGTTGGCCGAAATCAGTGGCTTCGGTCTGTCGTCGCCAACGCCGCAGCGCGATACCGATCGATCCGCTGCCCTCGGCTGCCAACTGCAGGCGGCGCGAGGCTGTCATGGAAAGCCGGGCCACCTCACCGAGAACCGCCCCTAGACCACCATGGCGCAACCCTTCCTCCATGCAGGCCAGCACGGTCTTGTCATCGCCGGCTTCGAGATAGATTACGCGATCGGACGCAAGACCTGCCTGGGCGATCGCCGGCGCGAACAGGTCCGGACGGGTGATACACCAGAGGATCTTGCCCTTGGTTCGAGCCGCGACGCCCGCGCTGAACAAGGCTGCTGCAGCACCATCGACCGCGCCATTCCCACCGCCTGCAATCTCATGCAGCGCGCCAAGCGCCAACCCGCCACCGGGGAGTCGTGAGTCGACGTCGGCAATCCCAAACGGGAGAACCGATTTGGCGCGCCGACTCCGGCCTTCGATCTTCTCGATCTGCGCGCGCAAAGACTCTATGGCGGGTTCGGGCCGCACGCTTCCAGTTGACCTCCGGATAAGGGTTCGTCATCATGTTCTCTATTTGTTCTATCTTGCGCGTGTGAGAGTCAAGCCGGTTTTCTGGACAGGAAGAGTTTTAGCCAATCTTGAAAGAGGACGCGCGTAGCCGGTCCGGTGAAAAAGACGTGGACCGCTACGGCGGCGAGATATCCGCCGGTCCTAGATAGGCGATGTCGATCTTGCTGACATCCGTGGCTACCACAGCCCGGAGCAAACCGATCCGGTCTGGATTAAGCGCAGCCTGGAGGGTGCCAAGCGGCGCGGCGTCGGCAGAAAGTACGCGGGGTTGCCCGCCCCAGTAATGAACTTGGACCGGTGTGCCCGGAGGCGGCGGCGCTCCAAGCCAGTTAACCGACGCCCAATAACGCCGATCAGCCCAGGTGCGGTTGTCAGCGGGCATGAAGCTGTTTGTGAACTCCGTCCAGATCGCCTTCGTCTCTGCGGTAGGCCAGTCGGGCAGAGCGCTCCAGGCGGCGACGGCGTCCGAATTGAGCCATTCCCGCAGCTCCTGTCCCGTCGTGAAGGTCGCTGCGGTGTCGGTGACTGCCTTGATCGCGGCAAGCCGCGAGTTGAAGCCGGCTTGGATCAGGATCGAGGCTGACCGATTGAGCGTGCCGGTCTCCACCGCAGGAACTGCTGCGCCAAGTTCGTGATCCTCCAGTAGAAGATCGAAAACGCCGACCGTGTCGCCGTTGGCGGCCGCCCGAACGCGGATCGCCTCCATCGCCCAAGGCAGGCGATAGACGAGGCCGCCCTCTACAAATTGCAGGGTCTCAGAGGCCTGCGCTGCGCCCAGCGCCGCGAGCGGTTGGCCAAGCAGCCATGCGCGCAGGATGTCGCGCCAGTTCGCCGGCAGGGGATCGGGGGTGAAGGGATAGAAGGCGAAAACCCGTTCGGCGAGGCCGGCGATCGCAGTGATCGCCCCCTCGGTGTCTCCTTCGAGGATCGCGCCATTAGCTTGGATCAGGAGAAGATTGGCGTCGGCGGCGATGACATCGAGCGCATGGCCTGTCGTCAGCCCAACCCCCGCGAGGAAGTAGCCGCGTCGTCCGGCGGCCGTCGACTGACTCCAAATGAGTCGGCTGCGGGACACGAGGCCGGCCTTCAGCACCTGTCGAACCTGCAGGTCCTGGCGCTGCAGACGGCGGTGCCACAGTGAGGATTGGAGGATGTCGTCGAGGGCCGTCTCGATGCCCTCATCGGGAATGTCGTTTTCCCCGATGAGGCTCAAGATCGCCGTATCGAGCGTTGCGACATGTCGTTCCCAATCGGCGAGCGCGCGTTCGCGTTCTTCGGGCTTCTCGTTTGCGACTTCCGGGAAAGTCCAGGCGGCCGCGTTGTTGACGACGTACTCGACCAGCTGATTGAGGTCGCCGCCGATGCGCGAGCGCATTCGCGTCAACAGCATCGCGACAAGCCGCACGAGGCCGCTTTCCATCTCGCGCGCGCCGAGGTCGGTGATGAGGGCTTCCCAGTTGCGCCGCTTCTTGGCGATCTCGTCGAACATGGGGAAGAGAACGATGCCCTCGACATCGACATAAGCGCGGCCCGCGCGGCCGATGACGTTCTTGAACTCGCTGATCTCAATGCGCTCGCCAGCCCGGTGAAGGGAATACATGACGACGGCGGTGGCGGAGAGGTTGAGGCCCTGCGCCAAGGTCGGAGATGAGATCGTGACCTTGAGAACATTCTCGCGTAGCAGGCGCTCGACCTCCTTTCGATAGGCGGTGGGGAGTGCGCCATGGTGAAGGGCGACACCGAGGCGAAGGCATTTCAGGATTGCGCTATCGGCGCCCAGCCATTCCTCACCAAGCGCAATCGCCGTGTTCAGAAGGTTCGGGTCGGCCTCGAGCAAAGAGCGCAGGGCGCCGCGCTCATGCAAATCGACGATGACGTCCGCAAACGGCTCGACGCTGCGCCGCTCGGGGCAGAAGATCAGGACCGTCTGACCATCATCGACTAGCCGCCAGGCCGTCGCAAGGCAGAGTTCGCGCTGGTCGTCGGGAAAGAGACGGGTGCGCCGGCGCTTCGGCGGAATCCAGTTGGGTGGGGCCGCACCGGTGAGAAACCGCTGGACCCAGGGCCGCTCGTCGCCAACCCGCAGGTTGAGCCGCGCCGTTGGAGACGTCCAAACCACTTCACCGAACCGCAGCCGGGTCGGCCGCCAATCGTTCTTGATCAGCCCGCCCGGGTGATCGCGCCGCAACCAGGCGGCAAAGTCGTCGAGCTGGTCGCCATCTGGCAGGATCGCCGAAAGGCAGACGATCCGTCGCTCCTGCGCGTCCGGGCGACGAAGAAGCCGCTGGATCTGTACCTCGTAACGGACCTCACGCTCGTTGGGGCCGATCATATGCCCTTCGTCGAAGACCAGCAGACCGACATCGTCAAGGAGCGAGGGGTCGTTGCGCAGGGCGAAGTCGAGCTTCTCCGGCGTCGCGACCACGATGTTGCGCTCGCGGATGGCGTCCTCGTCGAAGCCGCTGACGCCGATGCTGCCATATAGGGCCGAGATGGTCTTGCCGAGCGGGCCGAAGGTCCGCTGCAACGTGGTCTCGGTCTGTGCCGACAGCGCGCGCAGCGGGGTGACGAAGACCACCCGCTTGCCGCCCGCTAGGCACCTTAGAATGCAGAGTTCGGCGATGCGGGTCTTGCCGGCGCTTGTCGGCAGCGACACGACCAGGTCGTCGGACTGGTCGGCCGCCCGAGCGGCCGCCTCCGTCTGCGACGGCCAGAGGTCGATTTCCGCTTTCGGGCGACGCTGCAGTAATGCGATGAACAGCTCGCGCAGCGGCTGCCAGTCGGCTGCGGCACCACCGGCCGGCTGAAGCGGAACCCTCTCGTGAAAGGTGCTTGACCAGAGATCCGAGAGGAGGTGGATCGCGACGCGATGCGCCCACCATTGCGGCAGCATGTTCATCTCGCTGCAGATCGCGAGGCTGGTGCGAAGCCGTTCGAGCGCTTGGTCGATCAGCGGCCGCTCGCCCCGTTCGAGAGCGAGCAGGAAGAGCGACATGGCGGCCATGAAGGCATCGGTGAGCGCGATATCGAGACCGTCGAAAAGGAAGTCGTTGCCGTCCTCGGGCGGGGCGGCAACGGCTTCGGCCTGATCGAGCTGAGCTTGGATGTCTGCGGCGATGCGTGCGTCGCTGCCTTGGCCGGAGGCGCGATAGTCGAGGACGCTGGAGCGCAGGGCGCCGAAATTGCGGCGCATCAACTGCGCGAGGGCCCGCTCGACCGGCGAAAAGTTCTCGTCGGTCTCGACGATGGCGAGCAGCGAATATGCGCGTGCCGACAGATGGGCGAGGTGATAGGCCCCAGCGGCCATGACGAAATGGAAGTCGCGATCGACCTCCTGGCGGTCGCCCTTGGCCATCACGGCTTCAAGCGCCGTGGCCGCCTGCTCGAAGGCGGTGCGCGCCTGGGCAGCGTCGCCGCCAAAGTCGCGAAGGCGCAAGCCAAGGCCCAGCAAGGCATAAGCGTAAGAATGAAGATCGTAGCTCAGTTGGGGCGCGAAGGCCGGTGCGTCGGCCGGAAGAGTGCCATCGCGCCAGATGATCGCGCGGGCCTGGCCGCGTGCGATCAGCCGCCCCCGGAAGCCGGCGGTCGCCGCTTCGGCGATGTCGGCCGCGATCGCTTCAGGGGTTGTTGGCATCGGCGATCACTCGATCATAAACCGCGCCGATGAAGGCGGCGTGCCCGTCGATGTATAGCCCAATGCCCCATTGGTTGATGGCGCCGGGATAGGCTTGAAGGGAAGCGGTCAGCAGCGCCTCGGGCGCGTTGCCGGAAAATGTGAATAGCAAATGCTTGACGCTCTGCGGCGGAATACCGTGCTTGAGTAGCGCGTCGTCGATCGCATCCGCCAGCGGCAGATTATCGAGTTCAAGCAAGCGGGCCGAGATAAAGGACAGGGCGTGCGCCGAAGGCAGTCCGCCGTCCTTGTCTAGGCCAGCACGCGCGTCGGTCAGGACCTGGCCGGTGAGCGTGGCACGGCTCTTCGCTTCGGTCTTTAGGAAATGCAGGCGCTGCGACTGGGCGTCCTGCAGGATTCCGATCACGTCGTCGCCGCGCATCGCCATGTTGCGATGGTCCTTCCAACGCAGGCGCTTGATCGGAGCTCGGTAGCCGCCGCTATGCGCGTCGATCCATTCGGTCGCGTAGATCTCGCCAAGGTCGCCAGACCGGATTTGCTTGGTCGTCGGCAGTTTGCCTTCGATCAGCGCCGCAGCCGCGGGCTTGCCGAGCCTGGCGAGCGCGCGCGCCAATTGTTCTTCCGAGGCGTAGTGCGCGGGTACGATGGCGGCAGTCGCTTGAATGCCGGTGGCGAGGCTCGCCGCCTGTCCGGTCATCACCCGGCGATGGTGTGTCCCTACCGGCCCATCGACAGAGACGCACCAGTCATTGAACTGCGCCATCCTCGTCCCTCCCGGTCATTGAGGAAAGAGGTCGCGGACGCGCATGAACGGCGAGCCGGTTTCAGCGGCACGGCGCACCTTGCGTTCGAGAACTTGGGTGAGTGGGAGTTCACGGTCGAGCATCTCGTAGAGATCGAGCCCGTCCATGCAGATGACGCGCTTGCCGCGCCCGAAGGCCGAAAGGCCCTCTTCAGTGAAGCCGCTGTTGCTGACGAACAGGCCGCGGGTCCAGGCGGCCTTTTGCTCGATCTTGCCATGGAAGGTGTGCAGCTCGGCGACGCCCATCGGCTGGCCGTGCCACTTTGCCTCGACAAGGTAGGTCTCGCTTCCGAGTTGGAAGCTCCCGTCGATCTGCTCTCCCCGCAGCCGAAAAGGCTCTTGGGCCGCGAGGCCAAAGGCGTCGAACAGGCCTTTCAGGAATCCTTCGAAGGCATAGCCGCGCGCATGAGGTGCGAGCGTGGTGACGCGAAGGAGGTCGGACTTAATCTTCGCGACCGCTTGCCGATCGACAGGGGGAGGCGAAGGGCTCGCCGCAGGACGTTGGGGTGAGGCGCCGCCAGAAAGGCGGTTTATCAGTCCCTGATACCGCGCCTCCGCATTCGCGACGGGGTCAGCTCCGCCCGACCGGGCAAGATATTCGGAGCGATGCTCCCAGAGCGCGGTCAAGGCGCGGACGGCTGTCGAATCGTCGCAGGTCTGCAAGAAATAGCGCAGGCGCTTGCCCTTTGACCCTCCATTGGCCGAGTATTTCGGATCGTCTATGTTGACCTTGAGCTCTGAGGCAAAGAAGTCCGAGAAGCTGGGATCGGAGAAATCCAGCACGAAGCCGGGACCCCGGACGAAGTCGACGAGGTCGTCAATGAGGCGCAGGTCTATTGATCTAATCGAACTGATGTCCTTTCTCCCCAGCGGACAGCTTTGAGTTAGCTGTTGATCGTTTTTTCAAGCGCGGCAATTCTCGCGAGTACGTCGTCGAATGAAAGCGGTGTCTGGTCAAACATCATCGGCATCATCGCCCGATAATCGGCTCGCAGATCTTTGGCCCGAGCGCCGTCCGGCATGAGCTGGAGCGTGCCTGGCCGTGCCGTTTCGTAATTGGCCCAACCCGAACGAAAGAACGTGGCTTTGTGGCGCGCTACCTGCACCAGCAAACCGAGATCGGCAGCGGCGGCTTGGCCGTCGTCCGTCTCGAGAAGCATGGCGAGGTCATAAAAGTGCCGCGAGAAATACAGCGGCGTGGGTGACCCGGCGGGGCGATGCGCCTCCGCATGGAGCGCGGTCGCCTTCTCCCAGAAGGTCCGCCTCGCTGACAGCACGGTCACGCTGGTGTCGGGATCGGTGAAGAAGTCTGGATAGTCGTCGGCCGCGTAGGGGCGGATGACTTTCTCCTCTGTCGGCCAGGGATCGCCGCGCGCGCCGAGCTCGAATTTCACGCGCGGCGTGATGTAGGCCATGCCTTCGTATTCGGCGGTAGGCAGCGCGGTCGGATAGTGGAAGTTGACGGTCTGCGCGTCACCGGCGTCTATCTCTAGCGACCACTCGCTTTCGGTCGGCTCACCGAGTTGTTCGACGATCGCGGCGCGAAGCGCTGGCAGAAGTCGCTCGGCGATGTGCTGCTCGACATCGCTGACTAGGTCGTCGATCAGCCGAGCCGCCTGCTTCTTGCTGATCCCCTCCTTATCGGGGTCGCGCTCGCCGGTGTATCCGAGTTCGGAACGGTCGAACGACAAGTCGATGTCCTCGGAGAATCGGCGAATAGCGTTGAACGCTTTGGAGAGCGACGTGCCGCCCTTAAAAACGAGGGTTGCCGTGGTGCCCTTCGGTAGACCGAACAGGCGCTTCAGGCTCCAACATACCCAGAAGTCCTTTTCGATGATCGTATTGGCGACGCCCCGCCCGGCGCCGGTCTCCCCGAAAAGAGCTGCACGATCGTCGGTGGGAAGGCGGGCGACATCATCCATCGATATCGGCCACCGCTGCGTGGGCAATCGAGACGAGCGTGGGTCGCATCCAGGCGGGCGCTTGAACGGCGGTTGAGGCCAACGTCTTCTTGTCGTTGGCCGAAAGCCGGCGCGCCGCGACCTGCGCGACGTCAGCCGCCCGAACGGGGCCGACATGACGAAGCGCCTGAACCACCGTCCCGGCGGGGCTGCCCGGTGCGATCAGATGCTTGGGCGAGGCGTGACGAAGGTCGACGACGCGCTTTCCCAGCACGACGCGCCGCGACGGGCCGTCGGTCAGATAAGTGCTTTGTGCCGGGACCTGGGTCGAAAGGCCGAGCGCGTTCGCTGCGCGCGCTCCGGAGATCTGCACCTGCGAGCCGGTCTCCCGCGCAAGAGCGTGGGCGACATCGTCCGGCGCGGGTGACAACGCCCCAAGTTTCGGGTGCAGCTTGGGAAAGTCGTAAAGCCCACGCGCAAGCCGCCGGAGCTGTCCGCCCTTCACTAATCGGGAGAGTGCCTGATCGACAGAAGAGCGGGCGGCAACTGTGAGGAAGTCGCTAGGCGTGAAGACGCTGCCACGTCCGCTGGCGCGGACGCGTTTCATGAGCCGGTCGGGGACTGAGGCGTTTAGCGTCTTCATATGTCAGAAAATAAGGCAAGTTTTTCTGACATGCAAGTGGCGGCATTCCTCGTCTAGAGTGCGACCGCCACTTGCTAAGCATTACGCCGCGGCGCGTTGCTCGTCATTCGCCGCGCCGGCAGCGTCCGTTGCCGCAGCCTGCTGCAAGAAGCGAGCGAGTGCTGCGCGCCGAGAATCCCGATCCACGGCATAGGCAGTTTGTTTGAATTCAATGCCGTCTAGGAGGCCTTGGATGTAGCCGGAGATGGTATCAGCGGCCATGATCAGCGCCGTGTCGAGCGTGTGTATGTAGTTGCTGGTGACGGAGCCCTTCGAATGGCCGACCAGAGCAGCGATAGTGACCTCGGTAAAGCCGAGATCGTTTGCAATGCTGGCAAAGCTGTGCCGCAAGACGTGTGGTGTGATGTCGGCTAGCGGCGTTGCTTTGAAGATCTGGTCCCAGTGGTTAGGAAGGCTTCCGAACGCGTTGTCGTCGCCGTGTCCAGGAAACACGTAGGTTCCTGAGCGAGTTCTCCGGCTAGCTTCCAGGTATTCAACGACCGGTAGGCCGATCGGACGGATTGAGCTTCCTTCCTTGCTGTCAACGAGGCGGAGGCAGCTCGCGCTCGTGTCGGCTTCAGACCAAGCAAGCGTGACCATCTCCGTGCGGCGGCATCCTGTCAGCGCAAGCTGGCGGATGATGTCGACCGATAGCTCATACTTCTCATTCTCAGCAGCCTGCGTGAGAATTTCGCCGAGCAACCGATATTCGGCCTCGCTCAGCCGTCGTGCGCGCACGTTGTCCTTCGGCCGCCTCACACCGTGCGCTGGATTGGTATCGATGATGCCAGCCTCGACTGCATAGGTCAGTATTCCACCAAAAAGTCCGATGGTGCGCGTTGCTGTGCCCGCTCCACCTCGCACGATAGCGCGACCGCGAAGCTTTCTCGTCTTGACGCTGCAGCGGGTCTTGCCGGCCATGATGTCCTTCAGGGCCTTCGTGATGTCCGCTTTCACCAGATCCTTGACCCTGTGCGTACCAAGCAGAGGAATGATGTGGCGCTCGATGCGCCCCGTGTCGGAGAGAATGGTGCTGGCTTTCTTGGGGCGCCCGCCCTTTCCAAGAATGAGGCCGGCTTTAAGATCGGCGACGTAAAGGTCACACAGTTCCTTAACGGTAATCGCCTTGCTGTCGAGCTGCTTCTCTTCGGCCGGGTCGTCGCCTTGAGCGATCCTGCCCAACTGGACCTTCGCCTCTTGGCGAGCGCGCTCTGGTGTCCAGACGCCGTGCAATCCGATTGTGAAGCGACGCGACCGCTTGCCGAGCCTGTACTGGATGACATAGCTGCGCTTGCCGGATGCGAATACTCGGAGGCCAAAGCCGGGCAGTTCGTCGTCCCAAATGACGTAATCTTTCGCGCGACTGTCCGCGGCGTCGACGACCCGTTTCGTGAGCTTAGGCATGGGCTTCCTCCGACCCTAGCGTTTCCTCTCGCGTAAGCACCACGTAAGCACGCGGGCGAAAACAGTGGCGGGGAGAAGAGTAGCTTTGGCGGAGAAGAAGTGCAAATTGTTTAGCGTTTACAGGGAGATAGGCGGACATCGGCGGCTCCTTGCGCTTATTGGCGGAGCTAGCCATATTCCCTCCGAAGGCAAAGGTCGTACGTTCGAATCGTATCGGGTCCGCCATTTTCCCTGCCAGTGCCCCCCTCGCCCCAGACCGCTGCTCAGTCGCAGTGGCAGGTCGCCGAGGATATCCGGTCGTTCCACCGATCGCCGAAGTAGTTCACGTTCCAGCCGCGCCTCTCGCCATGCCAGATTCGCGAATCTCCGCTGGCCATCGCGTGCTCCCAGACCCGCAGATGGCAGCCGGGATCGATCGTCGCGGATGAGGCGACATCGTTCCAGCTGGGAACCTCCCGCCAAGCGCTGTTCCCGACATCGCTGCGGCTGAAGGTCACGCGCTCGCCGTTCGGCAGGCGCAGCCTGGCTCCCTGCATGTCCCGGTGTTCAAAGAGGGTGCAGTAAGCAGCCCGGTACGGGCCTGAGCGGAGCTGCTGGGCCGGTGCCGCGCCCAGCGGCAGCAGGACACCGACCAGAACGATGATCGGGCGCATGGCATCTGTCTTTCCTGGGACGACCGCGCATTTTATTTTCGATTTAGCAACTTTTTGGCTTCGGTCGTCAAGCTTCGCATCCGGCATCGTTGGATACGGGGCCGGTCCCCCGGGGACCCCCGTCATGCGCGGTGTCATACGGCGGTGCGATGTCTTGATCCGCCCCAGCGGTACCCGTTCCCCGGGGGCAAGGCTCCGCCTCGCCCCCGTACCCCCACTCCGCCAGGACCCTGCGGGCCCTGGACCCGATCGACGCTGCCGCGGGACAGCCTGCGACGGGGTCGTGGCGCCGAGGAGCTTGGCTCCTCGGCGAGCACGGCCTCCGCACTCGCTGACGCCCTCTGAAGCTTCTTCAGAGTCTCACCTGTCCGCGCGCCGTCAGGGATCAGCTCGCAGGCTGACGCCCACCGGAAGCACCAGACTCCCAGCGGGGTCCGGGGCCCGCTTGTGGCCCCGGCAGGGGAGGGTCCGTGGAGGGGACGGCGTCCCCTCCCGGTCCGCCGCCCGAACACCACAGAACAACGGGTCAGATCATCCCGCCGTCGGTGTCACTCCGGCCCGGGCGTCGGCTCCTGCGCTCTTGCCGTCCCGGCCTGCGGCGTCTTAGCCTCCTCCAGCATTCGCCGCGCGATCTCGCGTTCGCCCATCACCGTCACCGTCGCGCCCAGGCGGTCCAGGTGTTCCACCGCCGCATCGGAATGGGCGCGCGCCACGATTTCCAGCCCCGGATTCAGCCGCCGCGCCTGCTCCACCACCTGCCCGGCCTCGAAGGCTTCCGGCACCGTGACGAAGAGACGCCGCGCTTCCGGCAGGTTGGCCAAGCCCAGTACCGCCGAATCCGCCGCATTGCCGAGGATGATCTCGCAGCTTTCGGCCCGCGCCGCCTCCAGCGCCTCGGTTCGCTCATCCGTCACCAGCACGCTGTGCCCGGCCGCGCGCAGTCCACGCCCCACCAGCCGCCCGACGCGCCCGTAGCCGATCACGACGTCATGGCCGCGCAGGGCCACGGGCAACTGCTCCGACCCCGCCGGGGCGTCCGGGACAGGCGGCGCGGGGGCCGTCACGGCCACGGCGGCCGGGGCCAACGGTGCATCCGGCGCGGAGGTGCCGGCGGTGGGGCGCGGCGGCATGGCAGGGACAGGCACGGCCCGGGCGCGACGGCGCTCCACGGCGGCGAAGATGAAGGGGTTGAGGAAGATCGACAGGATCGCCCCGGCCAGGATCAGGTCGCGCCCGTCATCCGGCAGCACGCCCATCGCCACGCCGATCCCGGCCAGGATGAAGGAGAACTCGCCGATCTGCGCGAGGCTGGCTGAGATGGTGAGCGCGGTGGCGTTGGGATGGCCGAAGGCGCGCACGATGACCCAGGCGGCGAGGGACTTGCCGACCACGATGGTCAGCAGGGTGCCCAGCACCGCGATGGGATGGGTCAGCATGATCGCCGGGTCGAACAGCATGCCGACGGAGACGAAGAACAGGACGGCGAAGGCGTCGCGCAGCGGCAGCGCCTCCTCCGTCGCGCGCTGGCTCAGCGGACTCTCGGCCATCACCATGCCCGCGAAGAAGGCGCC
This sequence comes from Roseomonas sp. OT10, assembly GCF_020991085.1. Classification (NCBI taxonomy): domain Bacteria; kingdom Pseudomonadati; phylum Pseudomonadota; class Alphaproteobacteria; order Acetobacterales; family Roseomonadaceae; genus Roseomonas; species Roseomonas cutis. The sequence continues at coordinate 5,293,267 of NZ_CP087719.1, read as the reverse complement.
CAGGGCGAAGGAGACGTCGAAGAGCTGCGCCGCGCCGAAGGCGACCCCCAGCGCCAGCGCGTAGACGGCGAGGCGGAACAGCTCGCGCGAGCCGGTATGGGCGACGTAGTGCATGATCCAGGGCACCACGCGCCGGCCGCCCACCAGCATCAGCGCCACGAAGGCCACGACCTTCGCGACGGTGATGCCCAGTGCCAGGGCGATGTCCACGGGCGCGACCGCCCCGCCCGCCGCGGCCTGCCCCATGGCCGGCAGCAGCACCAGGGCGAGGACCATCACCAGATCCTCGACGACCAGCCAGCCGACGGCGATGCGGCCGCGCTCGGTCTCCAGCAGGCGGCGCTCCTGCAGCGCCCGGGTCAGCACCACGGTCGAGGCGACGGACAGGGCGAGGCCGAAGATGAAGCCCGCCGCCAGGCTCCAGCCCAGCCACCAGGCCAGCCCCATGCCCATCAGCGTCGCCGCCGCGATCTGCACCACCGCGCCCGGCACGGCGATGGCGCGGACCGACATCAGGTCCTTGAGCGAGAAATGCAGCCCGACGGCGAACATCAGCAGGATGACGCCGAGCTCCGACAGTTCGGCCGCCAGGGACATGTCCGCGACGAAGCCGGGGGTGAAGGGCCCCACCACCACCCCGGCCAGCAGGTAGCCGACCAGGGGGGAGACGCGGAAGCGATGGGCGATCAGGCCGAAGAAGAAGGCGAGCACCAGACCCGCGGCGATGGTGGCGATCAGCGGCGTGTTGTGGTCTGGCACGCGGGCCCGCTCCTCCTTGGAACCGTCGGGGTGGGCAAGACATGACCCGCGCAGGATCGATTTCAACCTTTTCGGGCGGAATTGACTTTAAAGGCCGATGCCCCACCTAGCCTGCCATGGCGGCTGCGATGACGCTTACCCCGGAACAATGCCGTGCGGCCCGCGCGCTGCTCGACTGGACCCAGGACCAGCTGGCCGAGCGCGCCGCGGTCAGCCGCAGCACGGTCCGCAGCTTCGAGGGCGGGCAGCATGAGCTGCAACGCGCCACCGGCACGGCGATCCGCCGCGCCCTGGAGGAAGCCGGGGTCAGCTTCCTCGAACCCGATGCGGAGGGCGGCGCGGGGGTGCGGCTGGGCTGACACTGGCCGCGCGGCGCGCCGACCGACGCCAGCCGTCGCGCCGGCTCCCTGCGGCCTCGGCCCGAAGGCGTGGCTGCCGTGCCCGCGATGCCTACCCGCCGCGCGCCGAACGGCGCTAGCATGTTGCACATGCGAAGCCTCGCGCCCCTCCCGGCATGAACGACCTCCTCCCTCCTCCGGCCGGGCCGGACGCGCACGCCCGCCAGGTCGCCCGCGACCTCGACCTGCTTTGCCTGCCGCCGGCCAACTGGACCGCCGAGGTTTCCGGGCCGGACGGGGTGCCGATGACGGATGTGCTGGTGGTGGGCGGCGGGATGTACGGCATCGCCGCCACCGCGGCGCTGATCCTGAAGGGGCTGCGCAACGTCCTGATGCTGGACCGCGCCCCGGAGGGTCTGGAGGGGCCCTGGATCACCTATGCCCGGATGGAGACGCTGCGCAGCCCGAAGCAGTTGCCGGGCGTGTCGCTGGGCATCCCCTCCCTGACCTTCCGCGCCTGGTACGAGGCCGCCTTCGGCGAGGCGGCCTGGGAGGCGCTGTACAAGATCCCCAACGGCGTCTGGCAGGACTACCTCACCTGGGTCCGCCGCACCCTCGCCCTGCCGCTGCGCAGCGGGGTGGAGGTGCTGCGTCTCCTGCCTCATGACGGCTTCGTGGAGGTGGCGCTGCGCGAGGACGGCGCCGAGCGCCGGGTCTTCGCCCGGCGCGTCGTCCTGGCCACGGGCCGTGGCGGCACCGGCGGCGTGCTGCTGCCCGCGGGGATCGACCCCGCCCTCTGGCCCGACCGCGCCGCCCACACCAACGAGGCGATCGACTTCGCGGCGCTGCGCGGGCGGCAGGTGGCGGTGATGGGCGCCGGCCCCTCGGCCTGGGACAACGCCGCCACGGCGCTGGAGGCAGGGGCCGCCGGGGTGGACATGTATGTCCGTCGCCGCGAGCTGCCGCAGGTCAACAAGGGCCGCGGTTCCGCCAATCCCGGCTTCTTCGAGGGCTGGGCCGATCTGCCGCCGGAGGAGAAGTGGCGCCTGCTCGTCTACATGCACGACCTGCAGGCCCCGCCCCCGCACGAGACGATCCTGCGCACGCTGCGCAGCCCCGGCTTCCGCATCCACTTCGCCACCCCCATCCTTGCCGCCCGGCGCGGGCCGGAGGGGGTGTCGCTGACCCTGGGAGGCGGCCGCACCGCCGAGGCCGACTTCCTGATCCTGGGCACCGGCTTCGCGGTGGACATGGCGCGCGTCCCCGAACTCTCGGCCGTGGCGTCGCGGATCGCCCTCTGGGCCGACCGCTACGCCCCGCCTCCGGGGCAGGCGCGCGCCGCCCTCGCCGCCTTCCCCTGGCTCGACGGCGGCTTCGCGCTGACCGAGCGCGAGCCCGGCGCCTGCCCGGGCCTCTCGCGCATCCACCTGTTCAGCCACGCCGCCGCGGCCAGCCTCGGCGCCATCGCCTCGGACGTGCCGGGCGTGTCGGTGGGGGCGGAGCGTCTCGCCCATGCCATGGCGGCGCACTTCTTCCGCGAGGATATCGACCAGGCCCGCGCGCGGCTGGAAGCCTTCGCCGAGCCGGAGCTGATGGAGACGCCGTTCTTCACCCTGGACCGCGGGGCCTGACCGCGACCCGTCACCCGATGGTGAAGGTACAGCCCGTTGTACTGGTCATGGCGGCGGTTGCCGCCCTGTCTGGCTGCCCTTAGCTTCCGGCCTCCCTTCACCACGGTCCAGGCCGTCCGTCGTGCCTGGCGGGCCGGTCAGATGAGGTCGCGTTGCCCAAGGGCGAGCAGAGGACAGATCCGCGGGAGCGAGGCCATCCCGACCCGGAGATGGCGCCTCGGTCGGATTTGTCCAGCAGCGCGGCGCAGGAACGCCCCGCGGCCCAGGCGCCGGTTGGCCCGCCCCCTTCCCCGGCCTCCGCGCGGCGCGACGGCGAGGCCTGGTTCCGCAACATGGCGAACAGCGCCCCGGCCCTGATCTGGGTGACCGATTCCAGGGGCGGGCTCGTCTTCGCCAACCGCCATGCCGAGACCCTGTTCGGCATCCCGGCGGAACGGCTGCACGGCGAGGGCTGGCTCGCGGTGGTGCATCCCGACGACGTCCCCACCTTCCACGACGCCTTCCGCCGCGCCTTCGACGCCCGGCAGCCCTTCCATGCCGAGAGCCGGGTGCGCGACCGGCACGGCGAGATCCGCTGGCTGCGCTGCGAGGGCGCGCCGCTTTTCGACGCCACGGGCAGCTTCCTCGGCTACACCGGCTGCAACCTGGACGTCACCGCGACCCACCGCGCCGCCGAGGCGCTGGAGCAGCGCGTCACCGAGCGCACCGCCGAGCTGGCGGCCGCCAACCACCAGCTCCGGTCCCAGATCGAGGAGCGGGAGCGCATGGAGGCCGGGCTGCGGCAGATGCAGCGGCTGGAGGCGGTGGGCCAGCTCACCGCCGGCGTCGCGCACGACTTCAACAACCTGCTGACCGTCATCCTGGGCAATGTCCGCCTCCTCGCCCGCGCCGCCACCGACGCGACGCAGCAGCGCCGCCTGGAGATGGTGCGCCTGGCCGGCGAGCGCGGGGCGGCCCTGACCCACCAGCTGCTCGCCTTCTCCCGCCGGCAGCGGCTGGAGCCGCGGACGGTGGACCTCAACGCCACCATCGCGGAACTGGCGGAGCTGCTGCGCAGCACGGTCGGCGGCCGGGTGAAGCTGGACATCTCGCTCTCGCCCGAACCCTGGCCGGCACAGGTGGACCCGACCCAGCTGGAGCTGGTGATCCTCAACCTGGCGCTGAACGCCCGCGACGCGATGCCCGGCGGCGGCAGCCTCCGTGTCGGCACCAGCAACGTGACCATGGGAGAGCCGGAACGCCCGCACGACCCGCCCGCCGGGGAATACGTCGCCATCTCCGTGGCCGATACCGGCCCCGGCATGCCCGCGGCCGTGCGGGACAGGATGTTCGAGCCCTTCTTCACGACCAAGCCCGTCGGGGCCGGCTCCGGCCTCGGGCTCAGCCAGGTGCTCGGCTTCGCGCAGCAATCCGGCGGCGGCGTGCGGGTGGAGGCGGAGGAGGGGCGCGGCACCACGGTCAGCGTCCTGCTGCCGCGCGCCGCGGGGACCGCCCCGGCCGGCTGCAACCGGCCCGCCGCCCCGGCGGCCAGGGCGCAGGCGGCGGACCGGCTGGTGCTGCTGGTCGACGACGACAGCGCGGTGCGGGAGACCACCGCCGCCGCGCTGCGGGACCTGGGCTACCGCGTCGTCGAGGCCGGCAGCGGCGGGGCGGCGCTCGACCTGCTGGACCGCGAGGCGCATGTCGACCTGCTGCTGCTGGACTTCGCCATGCCGGGCATGAACGGGGTCGAGGTCGCCCAGGCCGCGCGCAGCCGCCGCCCCGGCGTACCGGTGCTGTTCCTCACCGGCTATGCCGATGCGGCCGCGGTGGCGGGCGAGGGGCAGGAGCAGATCATCCAGAAGCCCTTCCGTCCCGAGGACCTGGCGCGGCGCCTCTCCATGGCGCTGGGGGGATGCCAGGCGCCGCTCTCCAGCCATGCGCTGAACTGACCGGTACGGCGGAAGCGCGGGCGGCCCGGTCGTGCCGGGCCGCCGCGTGGGTCAGGAGGCGTAGAGGCGCCGGCCGGAGGCGGTGATCCGCGCCGCGCGGCAGATGTCGATGCCCCGGACCTCCGCGGCGCTGCCATCCGTCCAGACGACGCGGAAGTCGTAGAGGCCCGTATTGGCGGCGCGGTAGCTGCTCGACTGGCCCGGGCCGAGGACGTTCTCGCCCAGCTGGTCGGCGCCCCAGCGGCCCTGGCTGGCATGGCTGAAGTAGAATTCGCGGATCGTCGTGTTGGAGTTGTTGGTCAGGCGGAAGGTGGTGTCGCAGCTTGCCTGCACCGGCACCTGCTGCACGACCACGGGCTGGACGCAGGCGGGCAGCGGGGCAATCAGGCCGAGCAGCAGGAGCGCGCGGTACGAGCCGGCGAATCGGGGCATGGACGTGGGGTCTCCTCTCCTGGCATGGGGATAGCGGCGCCTCCGTTACGAAACAATCTCCGGTGGGACCGGCCAGGACGGGCACACCCCACCGCCGGGGCCACGGTCAGGCCGTGCCCAGCTCGGCCCGGAGCCGGTCGATCATCCAGCGGCCGGCGATGCCCGGCGGACGGCCCGCGCGGTAGACAACGTGCAGGGCCAGGACGAAGCGGCCCCGTCCCTGGATGCGCAAGGGCCGCAGGGCGCCGCTGGCCAGGTGGGGCTCCACCACATGAGCGGGCATGTTGCACCAGCCGAAGCCCTCCAGGAGGAAGTCCAGCCGGGTGTGCATGTCGGCGAAGCGCCAGACGTGCTGGCTGACGATGCCCCGCGACCAGCCCCGCGTATCGGAGACGTCGGTCAGAACCAGCTGTACCTCGGGCAGCAGGTCCTCGCGCGTCAGCATGCGGTCGTGCGCCGCCAGGCGATGGCCGGCCGCGGCAACCGGCAGCATCTCCACCTCGACCAGGAACTCGCTCTCCAGCTCCGTCGCGCCGGTGATCTCCACGGGGTAGATGGCGAACTGGGCGATGCCGTTGCGCAGGTGGCGCTCCGGGGCCCCGACGCCCTCGGTCAGCAGCCGCACCGCCAGGTCGGGGAACTGCGCCTGCAAGGCCCGCAGCGCCGCCATGCCGGGCTGGCGCGGGAAAAGCTGGTCCACGGCGACCGTCAGCTCCGGCTCCATGCCCTGGGAGATGCTCTCCGCCCGGGCCCGCAGCATCCTGGCGCCCTCCACCATGCGGCGGGCATCGGCCAGCACCGCCTGGCCCGGCCCGGTCAGGCGAGGGCGCTTCCCACTGCGGTCGAACAGGGTCAGGCGGAGCGTCCCCTCCAGGGACTGGACCGACTGGCTGATGGCGGACTGCACCCGTTGCAGCCTGCGTGCGGCCGCGGAAAAGCTGCCGGTCTCCGCCACGGCGATGAGGACGCGTAGCTGATCAAGGGTCAGCGGGTCGAGCATCGATCATTTTCCGTGATAACCGAACTCAGCATTCCCGTCGTACCGCTGAGGGTGGGGCAGGCGCATATGGAGGCCACCGCAACGGGCAATCGAGCCCGCCGAACGCGGAAAAAGGAAGAAGAACCCGCCATGTCACGTATTCCTGCCCTTGCCGCCGCCCTGGCCCTGTCGCTGGGCGCCGCCCTGCCCGCCATGGCAGATGTGCTGGACCAGTCCAACTCGGCGTCCGCCACCGGCAATCCCTTTGTCACCATGATGGCCGTGACGCAGAATGGCTACGGTGCCAGCCCGGCCTCGGGCAACAGCGTCAGCGCCCGGGGCGATGCGCTCCGCTACGCCGGCACCGTGACGCCGAACCGCTTCGGCGCCACCCCGTCCGACTGGAGCAACTCGGCCGCCCCGCTGAAGGGCCCGGCCGGCCGCACGGCCCAGTTGCGCGGCTGATCCGTCCACGGGTCCCGCCCCTGGCGGGACCATGAGGCAACAAGGGCCCGGGAGCTTCCTCCCGGGCCCTTGTCGTATCCGCGACCTGCCCAACGGGTGCGCTCATACGGTCGGTGCTATGCCTTGATCCGAGTCGGCGCGGGATGCGCCCTGTGACCCCGGGGGCAAGGCTCTGCCTCGCCCCCGTACCCCCACTCCGCCAGGACCCTGCGGGCCCTGGACCCATCTGGTGCTGCCGCGGGTCAGCCTGACACGGGGTCAAGGCGCCGAGGAGCCATGCTCCTCGGCGGGTACGGTGTCCGTTCTCGCTGACGCCTTCTGAGCTTTTTCGGAGTCCCGCCTGTCCACGCTCCGTCAGGGTTCAGCCCGCAGGCTGACGACAGCCACGGAGAGCCAGACTCCCAGCGGGGACCGGGGCCCGCTTGTGGCCCCGGCAGGGGAGGGTCTGGGAGGGGACGGCGTCCCCTCCCAGTCCGACACTGGAACACGGCAGCACCACGGGTCAGGTTATCCCGCCACCGGTATCAGTGCGCCTCGGCCCAGGAATGGCCCCAGCCGACATCGACGGCCAGCGGCACGCGCAGCGTCGCGACCCCCTCCATCACGCCGCGCACCAGGGCGGCTGTCGGCTCCACCTCCGCCTCCGGCACCTCGAACAGCAGTTCGTCATGCACCTGGAGCAGCATGCGGCCGGTCAGCCCAGCCGCCGCCATGGCGCGGGGCAGGCGCACCATCGCGCGCTTGATGATCTCGGCAGCACCCCCCTGGAAGGGCGCGTTGATGGCCTGGCGCTCCGCGTTGCCGCGGCGGCCCTGTTCCTTCGCGGTGATGCCGTCGATCCACAGCCGCCGCCCGAAGGGGCTCAGCACATAGCCGTGGATGCGGGCGTGCTCCTTGATCGCTTCCATCGCGTCGCGGATGCCCGGGTACTGGGTGAAGTAGGCGTCGATGATGCCCCGCGCCTCACCGGTGGTGATGCCCAGGCGCGGCCCCAGCCCGAAGGCGCTGATGCCGTAGATGATGCCGAAGTTCACCGTCTTGGCGCGGCGGCGCAGCTCGCGGTCCACCGGCGCGCCGGGCGGCAGGCCGAAGATCTCGCGCGCCGTGCGGGCGTGGATGTCCTCGCCCTGCTGGAATGCCTCGCGCAGCGTCGGCACATCGGCCAGGTGGGCCAGCAGCCGCAATTCGATCTGCGAGTAGTCCGCCGCCAGCAGCAGGTGCCCCGGCTCGGCCACGAAGGCGCGGCGGATCTTCGCGCCCTCCTCCGTGCGGATCGGGATGTTCTGCAGGTTGGGCTCGGTGGAGGAGAGCCGGCCGGTGGAGGTGATGGCCATGGAGAAGTCGGTATGCACCCGGCCATCGGTCGCGGTCTGGGCCTGCAACCCGTCCACGTAGGTCGATTTCAGCTTGGAGAGCTGTCGCCAGTCCAGCACCTTGCGCGGCAGCTCGTGCCCCTGCGCCGCCAGCTCCTCCAGCACGAAGACGTCGGTGGAATAGGCGCCGGTCTTGCCCTTGCGCCCGCCCGGCAGCCCCATCTCGCCGAACAGGATGTCGCCGAGCTGCTTGGGCGAGCCGACGTTGAAGGGCCGGCCGACCAGGGCGTGGATCTCCGCCTCCAGCGCGACCATGCGCTGGGAGAAGTCCTCGCCGATGCGGGACAGCTCGGCGCCGTCCACCTTGATGCCCGCGACCTCCATGTCGCGCAGCACGGCGATCATGCGCCGCTCCACCTGCTCGTAGAGGGCGAGCGCCTTCTCCTCGCGCAGCTTCGGCTTCAGCGCGTGCCAGAGGCGCAGCGTGACGTCCGCATCCTCGGCGGCATAGGCGGTGGCCTTGTCCAGCGGGACCAGCGTGAAGGGAATGCGGGCGCGGCCGGTGCCGGTCACCTCGTCATAGGTGACCGGCATGTGGGCGAGGTGCAGGCGCGACAGCTCGTCCATGCCGTGCCCGTGCTTCCCCGCCTCCAGGCTGTAGGAGATCAGCATGGTGTCGTCGACCGGCGTGACCGCCAGCGCGCCGTTCTCCGCGCGGCCCAGCACCTCCAGGTCGTACTTGGCGTTGTGCAGCACCTTCAGCACGGTGGGGTCGGACAGCAGCGGGCGCAGCGCGGCGACCGCGTCGTCGAAGGGGATCTGCTCCGGCGTCGGCGTCAGCATGTCTGCCCCGGCATGGCGCAGCGGCACATAGGCCGCCTGCCCCGGCCCGACGGCGAGGCAGACGCCGACGAGGTTGGCGGCCAGGGCGTCGAGGCTGTCCGTCTCCGTGTCCAGCGCCATCACCCCGGCGGCGCGGGCACGCTCCACCCAGGCGTTCAGGGCGTCCAGCGTGGTGACGGTTTCGTAGGGTCCGAAGCCGGTCGTATCGGTGGGCAGCGTCAGCGGCGCCGCCACGACGGGCGCGGAGGGAACCGGGCGGGGCGGCGGATTGCCGTCGCTCGACAGGCCCAGCCGGTGCAGCAGGCTGCGGAAGCCCTGGTGCTGGAGGAAGGATGCGAGGCGCGCGGGCTCGGGCGGATGGGCGACGAACTCCTCCACCCCCTGCGGGGTCGGGGCGTTGCGGTCCAGCTCCACCAGCCGGCGGCTGATGCGCGCGGCCTCGGCATTCTCCTCCAGCGCTTGGCGGCGCTTGGGCTGCTTGATCTCGGCGGTGCGGGAGAGCAGCGTCTCCAGGTCGCCATAGGTCTCGATGAGCTGGGCGGCGGTCTTGATGCCGATGCCGGGCACGCCGGGGACGTTGTCCGTGGGATCGCCGGCAAGCGCCTGGACCTCCACCACCTTCTCCGGGGCGACGCCGAACTTCTCCAGCACCTCCGCCGCGCGGATCGGCTTCTGCTTGATCGGGTCGAGCAGCTCGATGCGCTCCTCGACGAGCTGCATCAGGTCCTTGTCGGAGGAGACGACCGTCACCCGCCCGCCGTCGCGCGCGAAGGCGGTGGCGTAGGTCGCGATCATGTCGTCCGCCTCGAACCCCTCCTGCTCGACGCAGGCGACGCCGAAGGCGGCGGTGGCCTCGCGGATCAGGGCGAACTGGGGGATCAGCTCCGGCGGCGGGTCCGGGCGGTGCGCCTTGTAGGCGGGGTAGATGTCGTTGCGGAAGGTGATGCGCGAGGCGTCGAAGACCACCGCGATATGGCTGCCGACATGGCGCTGGAGGAAGTTCGCCAGCATGCCGGAGAAGCCGAACACCGCGTTGACCGGCACCCCCTGGGGGTTGGTCATCGGCGGCATGGCGTGGAAGGCGCGGAAGATGTAGCCGGCGCCGTCCACCAGGATCAGGTGCCGCTCGCCCGGTGGCGTCGGCGGCGCCGCGGCGCCGGCCATGCCCGGGGCGGCCGGGGGGGAAGCGGCGGGTGGCGCGTCGGACCGGGGCAGGGCCGCGTCGGCCGGAGTCTCCGCGACAGGGGATTCCACGGTGGGGGATTCCACGATGGGGGCTTCCACGGTGGGGGCCTCCGTCGCCGTATCCCCGGGCCCCGCCTCAGTGATGGCCGTCATCCCCGGCGCCCTCGGCCAGGACGAAGGTGCGCGAGCAGTAGGGGCAGGTGATCTCCTGGCCTTCGATGCGCATGTAGATGGTGGGGTGGCCCAGCGCGCCCTTGCCGCCGTCGCAGGCGACGACGCGGCTGGTCACGGTGTGGCGGTCCAGCGGCGTGACGCCGGCCACGATGTGGGGGGTATAGCCGGTCAGGTCGCCGTCGCGCATCGCCATCCGATCCAGTGCAGGGAGGTCGGAGGGTAGATAATGCCCCGCGCGCCACCCGGCCAGGGTGGTGGCCGGGTGCCTCGGGCCGTCCGCATTTTCTTGACCGGGGCCACGGTTTCCAGCCGGCAGGGTCCGCTCTAGCCTTCCGCGATGACGTTCCGGTCCTTCTCCACCGGCAGGGCCGGCAAGACTGCCGCCTGCTGGCCCCTGGCCAGCCTCCTTCCCCTCCTGCTCCTGATCCTGGCCCTGGGCGCCTGCACGCCCCGGGTGGCGGGGCTGGGGCCGGCCGTCACCACGCCGGCGCTGGAGGGGCAAAGCCTGCGCATGGCCGATGGCGCCCGGCTGGCGCTGCACGAATGGCGGCCGGAGGGCCCGCCCCGCGCCGTGCTGCTGGGGCTGCACGGGCTGAACGACACGGCACGCAACTTCCTGGCCGAATCCGCGCCGCCGCTGGTGGCGGGCGGGCTGCTGATCCAGGCCTACGACCAGCGCGGCCATGCCGGGAACGAGCCGCGCGGGGTCTGGCCGGGGACGGAGGCGCTGGTCTCCGACGCCGTGTCCGCGATCCGGCTGCTGCGGGCGCAGCACCCCGATCTCCCCTTCTACGTGCTCGGCGAGAGCATGGGCTCCAACATCGCCCTGCAGGCGGCCGAGCGGCTGCGCGCCGATCCCGCAGCACCCCGGGTGGATGGCTGGCTGCTGCTGGTTCCGGGGCTGTGGGGGCTGGACGACATGAATCCCATCACCGCCCTCTCCTTCCGGGCGGCGCTGCATTCCTTCCCGTCCCTGGCGGTCGGATCCGGCTCGCCCTCGATGATCCCGACCGACAACGAGGATGCGCTGGCCCGCTTCAACGCCGACCCGCAGACCATCAAGGACACGCGGGTGGACGTGGTCTGGGGGCTGCTGCAGCTGACCGAGGCGACGGTGCCGCTGGTGGCACGCTGCTGCGCCGGGCCGACCCTGTTCCTCTACGGCGCCAAGGATGGCGTCATCGAGCAGCGCCCGACCAAGGCGGCGCTGCGTACCCTGCCGGCCGATGCGCCGGCGCGGGTCGCGCTCTACCGCGACGGCTGGCACATCCTGCTGCGCGACCTGCAGCGCGAGGTGGTGGCCCGCGACATCCTGGCCTTCACCGCCGACCCGCGGGCGCCGCTCCCCTCGGGCGCCGAACGCGACGGCGCGGCCTGGCTCGCGTCGCCGCCGTGATCGTCCCTCCGATGGCGGGGCGGCGAAGGGGATGAGGCGGCGGACGCTGCTGGCGGCGTTGCTGCCGGCGGGCTGCGCGCCGGAGGTCATCGGCGCCGGGCCGGTCAGCCGGATCGCGCGGATGGGGGAGGACTGGATCGTCGCCCCGGACGGCGCCGTCCTGCCGCTGCGCGCCTGGCAACCGGCCGGCGTGGCGCGGGCGGCCATCCTGGCGCTGCACGGCTTCAACGACTCGCGCAACTTCATGGTCGAGCCGGCCGAGGCGCTGACCGCGGCGGGCATCGCCGTCTATGCCTATGACCAGCGCGGCTTCGGGGCGGCGCCGCATCGCGGCATCTGGGCCGGTGGAGACGCGCTGGCCGCCGATGCGGCGACCGCGGCACGGCTGGTCCGGGCACGTCACCCCGCAGTGCCGCTGATCCTGCTGGGCGAGAGCATGGGCGGAGCCGTGGCGATGCTCGCCCTGGCCTCCGACGACCCGCCGCCGGTGGACGGGGCGGTGCTGCTGGCTCCGGCGGTATGGGGGCGGGAGACGATGCCGGGCGTCATGCGCTGGTTGGTGGAGGCCATGGCCCATGCCGCGCCACAACTGGCCGTCAGCAGCGGCGTGCCCGGGATCTCCCCGACCGACAACCTGGCCGCGTTGCGCCGCTGGGCCAGGGATCCGCTCACGCTGCTGCAGACGCGGATGGATGCGACGCTGGGGCTGCTGGAGCTGATGGATGCGGCGGCGCTGAGCGGCGCGAGGCTGACGAGGGTGCCGGTGCTGCTGGTCTATGGTGGCCGGGACCGGCTGGTGCCACCGCAGGCCGTGCAGCGCCTGCTGGGCAGCCTGCCGCCCGGGAACCGGGTGCGCGTGGCCTATTATCCGCCGAGCTACCACTTCCTGTTGCGAGACCTGAACGGGCCCGTGGTGACGCAGGATCTGGTCGCCTGGATCGGCAGGCCGGATGCCCCCCTGCCCTCAGGCGCAGACAGGCAGGGAGAGACGTGGTTGCAGTCGGGTCGAAGGACCGCAGCCCCCGGGTGAGCCCCCCCCCTACGGACGTGCGAAAGCCCCCTGGGCGGGCGATGCCTGGGGGGATGGGTTCTGATGGGGGGGGGTGTCTGTGATGTGAGATGGATGCGGGGACAGGATTTGAACCTGTGACCTTCAGGTTATGAGCCTGACGAGCTACCGGGCTGCTCCACCCCGCGGGGGTGATGTTGAAGGGATCCCGTCTGGCGGCCTGGCGGCGACCGACTCTCCCGCAGCTTAAGCTGCAGTACCATGGGCGCAGGGGCGTTTCACGGCCGAGTTCGGGATGGGATCGGGTGTGGCAGCCCCGCAATGGCCACCAGGCCACCGGACGGGAACGGATGTGGGGATTGGGTGTGAGGGGGTGAGTGGGAGTGCGCTTTGGTGCTGCGTGCGGCGGGGTTTTTGAGGCCCCGGCGGCGGCTGTGGTGGTGATGGAGTTCGATCGGGCGATTAGGACCGCTCGGCTGCATCCGTTACCGGACTTCTACCTGCGGCCTATCGACGTGGTGGTCTTCCACGGCCCTTGGGGAGACCTCGTTTAGAGGCTGGTTTCCCGCTTAGATGCCTTCAGCGGTTATCCGTTCCGCACTTGGCTACCCGGCGATGCTCCTGGCGGAACAACCGGTGCACCAGAGGTACGTCCATCCCGGTCCTCTCGTACTAGGGACAGATCCTCGCAAGTCTCCAACACCCATGGCAGATAGGGACCGAACTGTCTCACGACGTTCTAAACCCAGCTCACGTACCGCTTTAATCGGCGAACAGCCGAACCCTTGGGACCTGCTCCAGCCCCGGGATGCGATGAGCCGACATCGAGGTGCCAAACCTCCCCGTCGATGTGGACTCTTGGGGGAGATCAGCCTGTTATCCCTAGAGTACCTTTTATCCGTTGAGCGATGGCCCTTCCACGCGGGACCACCGGATCACTAAGGCCGACTTTCGTCTCTGCTCGCGCTGTCGCGCTCGCAGTCAGGCGGGCTTATGCCTTTGCACTCAACAGCCGATGTCCGACCGGCCTGAGCCCACCATCGCGCGCCTCCGTTACCATTTGGGAGGCGACCGCCCCAGTCAAACTGCCCACCACGCAGGGTCCTGGCCCGGGCTGACCGGGCTCAGTGAGATGCCAGAAAGGCGCAGGGTGGTATTTCAAGGTTGCCTCCACCGAAGCTAGCGCCCCGGTTTCCATGGCTCCCACCTATCCTACACAGCCCCTTCCTGGCACCACTGCGAAGTTGCAGTAAAGGTTCATAGGGTCTTTCCGTCTGACCACGGGTACCCCGCATCTTCACGGGGAATTCAATTTCGCTGAGCCCATGCTGGAGACAGTGGGGAGGTCGTTACGCCATTCGTGCAGGTCGGAACTTACCCGACAAGGAATTTCGCTACCTTAGGACCGTTATAGTTACGGCCGCCGTTTACCGGGGCTTCAGTTCGGAGCTTGCACTCCTCCCTTTAACCTTCCGGCACCGGGCAGGCGTCAGACCCTATACGTCATCTCTCGATTTCGCAGAGCCCTGTGTTTTTACTAAACAGTCGCCACCCCCTGGTCTGTGCCACCCCACACTGGTTGCCCAATGCGGGGTCTCGCTTATCCCGAAGTTACGCGAGCAATTTGCCTAGTTCCTTCAGCATGGTTCTCTCAAGCGCCTCGGTATACTCAACCAGTCCACCTGTGTCGGTTTCGGGTACGGTCTGTACGACAGCGCTATTTCCTGGACCGCTCCACCAGCCACCCCAATCCGATAAGGGATGACAGGACTTCACGGTCGTCACGTCTGTCAGGCCCAGGAATATTCACCTGGTTTCCATCGGCTACGGCTTTCGCCCTCGCCTTAGGGGCCGGCTCACCCTGCGCGGATTGGCCTTGCGCAGGAACCCTTGGACTTTCGGCGAGAGGGGTTCTCACCCTCTTTGTCGCTACTCATGTCCGCATTCTCACTTCCGATACCTCCAGGACCCCTCACGGATATCCCTTCGCAGGCTTACGGAACGCTCCGCTACCGCGCTTCCAATGGAAGCACCCACAGCTTCGGCACGTGGCTTGAGCCCCGTTACATTTTCGCCGCAAGACAGCTATTAGACCAGTGAGCTATTACGCTTTCTTTAAAGGATGGCTGCTTCTAAGCCAACCTCCTGGTTGTTTTGGCCGTCTCACATGCTTTCCCACTTAGCCACGATTTGGGGGCCTTAGCTGGTGGTCTGGGTTGTTTCCCTCTTGCCCATGGACCTTAGCACCCACGGACTGTCTGCCGCCCTGCACTCCTCGGTATTCGGAGTTCGGTAGGGTTTGGTAGGGCTTTGGGCCCCCCTAGCCCTTCCGGTGCTCTACCCCCGAGGGTGACCGAACGACGGTCTACCTCAATAGATTTCGCGGAGAACCAGCTATTTCCGAGTTTGATTGGCCTTTCACCCCTAGCCACAGCTCATCCCCGACTTTTTCAACAGGCGTGGGTTCGGCCCTCCAGTGGGTGTTACCCCACCTTCAGCCTGGCCATGGCTAGATCACTCGGTTTCGGGTCTTCTGCCGGCAACTCAAGCGCCCTTATCAGACTCGCTTTCGCTGCGCCTACACCTCTCGGCTTAAGCTCGCTGCCAACAGAAACTCGCGGACCCATTATACAAAAGGTACGCCGTCACCCCACAAGGAGGCTCCGACTGCTTGTAGGCGTTCGGTTTCAGGTCTCTTTCACTCCCCTTGTCGGGGTGCTTTTCACCTTTCCCTCACGGTACTTGTGCACTATCGGTCGCCAGAGAGTATTTAGGCTTGGAGGGTGGTCCCCCC
Organism: Roseomonas sp. OT10; assembly: GCF_020991085.1. NCBI lineage: Bacteria > Pseudomonadati > Pseudomonadota > Alphaproteobacteria > Acetobacterales > Roseomonadaceae > Roseomonas > Roseomonas cutis. The sequence continues at coordinate 5,278,018 of NZ_CP087719.1, read as the reverse complement.
ACGTTCAGACAGGGTTTCACGTGCCCCGCCCTACTCAAGGACCCATGGGAGCCATACGCCTACGGGGCTATCACCCACTCTGGCCGAGCTTTCCAGCTCGTTTGGCTTAACTCCCACAGGCCACTGGCCTGCTCCGCTTTCGCTCGCCACTACTCGCGGAATCTCTGTTGATGTCTTTTCCTCCGGGTACTGAGATGTTTCAGTTCCCCGGGTTCGCCTCCTGCCCCTATGAATTCAGGACAGGATCTCCCATGCGGGAGGGGTTTCCCCATTCGGACATCCGCGGATCAACGATCGCTCGCATCTCCCCGCGGCTTTTCGCAGCGTGCCACGTCCTTCATCGCCTTCTGGCGCCAAGGCATCCACCGAACGCCCTTCATTCGCTCCATTCACTCAGCCGCCGCCCGCACGCAGGACCAAGGCGCACCCGCCATCCCTTCCGGGACCGCTGCCCGCCTCCTGCCCCGCATGTCCAATCGGACAGCGGCAACACCGAGACACTCTCACTCACTTCGTTC